>JAFQFP010000052.1 GCA_017398625.1 Oscillospiraceae bacterium | reverse complement strand
TGCGGAAACCACTTTTTCAGCATGGAGAGGGCTTCCTCTTTCTTCTTTCCGGCGTTCAGCGGGGTAATGCCGGAGAGAACCGCTTCAATGGCCCTCGCCTGTTTGGAGAGGTTGACCGCCTGTTTGAACAGCCGGGTGGGGATATGCTTCCGGCCCGTCTTGCTGGCGCTTTCCCCACGCTCCAGGTCGGGGTACTGCTCCACCATACAGGCGTGAAAATCGTCCTGCCACTTCGTCAGATTGGCCCGGTTGCCGATAATTTCTTTGGCGCACAGGCGGTTGTCCTTTGTCAGCGGCACAAAGACCAAGTGCAGATGGGGCGTTTTTTCATCCATGTGTACCATAGCCGAAACGATGTTCTCCCGGCCCACCCGGTCAATGAGGAAGTCCGCCGCCCTCTGGAAGTAGGCCGCTATCTCCTTTGGGGACTTGCCCTTGAAAAACTCCGGGCTGGCGGTAATCAGCGTGTCCACAAACCGAGTGCTGTCCTTGCGGGTGCGGCATCTGGCCTGCTCGATGCGGCTCTGAATGAAATGGTAGTAGCGGCCATCCGGCTTGACGATGTGGAAATTGTACTTGCTCCGGCTGGTGTCAATGTCCGGGTTGCTGGCGTACTGCTCCTTTTTCCGTTCATGGTGGGCTTCCAGCGGCCCCGCCGGGTGGCCCTTGTGCTTCTCAAATCGCAAAATTGCGTGTTGTGCCATTGAACTCCTTTCCCCATTCCATTCCTTTCCGGCGGGTTTTCCCGCCGAAAATATCTCTGATAGGATTGGAATGGAATGAATGTAAATAGATGGTTTTAATCTCTGTATTTCTATATACCGTCAGATTTCCGTACTTCAAGAGGATTGATTTTCGTACTCGCCAAGTACGGTTTTCAGCCCTCCGGCGTACCATAACCGGATTTCTTGAAGTCGGTGTTTGGAACCGCTTCATAGGATTTCGGGTAAATGCGGTTGGGTTTTCCACAGCCCTGTTTCTGGATTTCCACCAGCCCCGCATACTGCAACTCCCGCAGGGTGTTGACCGCTTTCTGCCGCCCGCAGCGGAGCAAAGCGACCACCTCGCAGATGGGGTAGTACAGGTAGACCCGCCCGTACTCGTCCGCCCAGCCGTTCTTCCGGGACAACTCCGCCCGGCGCAGGACAAAGGCATACAGCACCTTCGCTTCGTTGCTCAAGGGCTGGAATGTGGGTGCTTCAAAAAGGAAATTGGGGAGCCGGGTGAAACTGAACGCCTTTTCCGGCTGGTGAATATAAATCGTGTTTGTCATAGCGTGTTTTGTGGACGGTTAGAGGCCCGTTTTCCGGGGCGAATGATAAATGATACCAGCCGCCCCGGTTGAGGGCTTGCGGAGCCTTGCAAATCAAGGCTTTTCCCGCTCTTAACTGTCCACAGCAGACCTCCTTTTCCGTTCACTTTCTGTTTTCTGCCGCCTGTGAACTCTGGCGGCGCAGTCCGGGCAGTATTTGCCCCGGTTGGACTTCGGGACGAACACACCGCCGCACTCCGCACAGCGTTTCAAGTCCCTGTCCCGGTAAATCTCCGCTTCCAGCGTCCTGTCCAGCGGCAAGACCGCCCAGCGGAACCACTTGCAGCAGACGGAGAACGAAATCATCTGCGGACAGGCGCAGGTGTCGCCATCGTCCAGCGCAAGGCAGTTTCCGTCCTCGCAGTTGCAGCACTCCCGGCGTATCAGGCCGCTGGCTCGTCTCTTCTGGGGCGGGGTTATGCGGTAGGGGGAGCCGTCCGGCCTGTGTTCCAGCGGCGGCAGGTGTTGATAGGGTCTTTTGCTCATGCGTCCCTCCGTTTTCTTTGGCGTGTTCTGTTTCCAAGGTGCTTGTCCATCGATGAACTATCCCAAGTCTACACCTTTTTGACCGCCTGTGCCGTATATCCAAGAGGTAGGAAATCAGCCTGAAAAACTCCCTATTTCCACGCTCTCGGATTTGTGATATAATCAAAAAAAGATAAAAGACAAATTCAGGTTTCTGGTCTTCTTGCACAAAATAAAGGAGGAGCTATTATGCAAATTGTTTATATTCCAAGCGAATCAATGTCTGTTCAAGGTAAAAAAGATGAAATCTATAAAAGATATGGGAAAGACTGGAATATTAGAGAACAGGGAGGAGGTAACGGAAATTGGTTGTTGACCAGAAAAAGTGATGTGCTTGTAGATGGAAAAAGTTATCGTACTTTTGTACTTGAACACTACGGTAAATCCAAGCTGACAGCGAAGCTTGTTGATAAATTTCGTGAAGATGTAGCAAATGGTAAAATAAAACTGTAAATGCCTATGCCGTTATGCTATGAGCATAGTACATAGCATAACGGCTTCTCTTTCGTTGAGCTAGCAAGGAGGGTGAATATGTCTTTATCCATACAAGAGCGATTAAAAGACCTACGTGTGGAGCGT
>JAFQFP010000018.1 GCA_017398625.1 Oscillospiraceae bacterium | reverse complement strand
TGTGTAAAGGGGGCTGTCAAAAATCTATTTGATTTTTGACTGGGGGATTGTAAGGTTTCGATACGGAACAATCCCTTGATTTTCAGGGTCTTTTTGGCGGTATTTCCTAGGGAGCTGTGGAGACTTGATGAAGTATCCCCCCTGTCAGCTTCGCTGACTTCCCCCCTTTAGGCAAGGGGGGCTTTGGTGCTCAGCAACCACCAACACCCCAACAAATTGGAATTTAGCAACGGGGGCAGCTGGGTTTATTCCTCCGCTGAAGTTGGGGGCTGAGGCTTCTTCGCCCTGCGGCGGCGCAGGAAAAACCGGATCACTGCCACAACAACGGCTATAATGATCCCCCATTCCACTACGAACGCAAGAATATAGGGAAGATTCACCACCACAAATACGAACCCATCTGTAATGCTTTCCCACAGCGACCGCAGATTATCTACAAATCCGCTGCTGATCCGCTGCCAAACCGTTTTCTCCTCCGTGGGAGTAAACTCCGTCACCTCGGTAAGGGTCATATTCACGGTGCCGTAGTCTACCAAATTGTCATACAGCCGCAGCTGGCTGGTAACCTGCTCCAGCTCCGTACGCACATCGGTGAGCCTTGCCTCCACGGTCAGAAGATCCGACATATTCTCTGCCTTTGCCAGCAGCTCCAGCAGCCGTGCCTGCTCCGTTTCCAGTGCTTTCACCCGGCTTTCGGTGGCTACATAGGTCAGTGTCACATCCTTGGCGCTCTCCTGATAACTCACCACATTTGCCGTTCCCCGGACATGATCCATAAAGCTGTCCAGCAGAGCAACAGGAATCCGCACAGTAAGATCCGCATGGCGGTAGGTTCTGCCGGAATAGGTGCCGCCGTTACGGACTCTGCGGTTTTCCACATATCCCCCAAGCGCACGGATCTTGGCATCCAGCCCGGCAAGCAGGGCATCCAGATCTGCTGTCTCCGCTTCCAGTGTCATGCTGCGGATCAGCTTCTGGCTCTGCACGCCCTCGCTGCCGTTGGCAGAGGCTGTTGTCTCTGCTACGGGATCCATCTCAGCAGGCATTTCCGAAGAATAGTAAAAGCCATCGTCAAGACGGTCTGCGGAAACCGAGCTCTCTGCCATCATGTTTCCCGTTGACACGGCGGCGCTGCAGCCGGCAAGCAGCGATAGGGTCATCACAAAAATAAGGATCACGGATATCAGTTTTTTCACGGTGCATACCTCCCAAAATTTGTATCTACCCTATTACTCGTCAAACGATCTGTTCGGTTTCACTCCAAACAAAAAAATGCCGTCCCTTCCGGAACGGCATTCCTATTATTCTGTTATTTTTCAGCGACCAAAGCCTTGATCTGCTCCATCTGCTCCGGAGTGATATCCTTGCGGCTCAGCAGCGCCTTGAAAAGTCCTACAATCTCAGGCTTATGGCGATGGGAAAAAATGGTGGTAGCAAAATACTCCTCGCGGGTCAGCTTTGGTGCGAAGGTGCGGCCATAGGTCTTGCTGCGCTTAACAAAGCCGGCTTCACAAATGGCATCCTTTGCCAGAAGACCGTTCAGCAGGATATGCACAGAGCTATCCTTCCAAGTCTTCTCCTCCGAGCGTTCCAACAGATCTGCTCTGGACAGAGGGACATCAGAGGCCCATAATACATCCATAATTTCCATTTCACTTCTGGTTAATTCCATAAACTGCACCTCCAAACTATGATTCCATTATACAATCACACAACCACTTTGTCAATTCCATAATTGCAGTATTTGGAAATTAATTTGTCGGTTTTTATTGGAATAAGTCCTTTCCCGTCATATATTGCCGAACATTTTAGTGAAATATTAAAGGGAATTACTGGAATATTTATTTTATTCAATCCAAAAGCGATTCTCTTAAAATCTGCCTATTCTGTTCCAGATCCGGCACCAGCACCGCCATACCACGGATCCAAGCACTTTTATATGCGCCCTCTGCCGGGATATGCTGGGTGACGATCTTCAGATCCTTCAGCAGGGGCAGCATCTCCCAAACATAAGATGTAATCTGGCTATTATCCATGTCTGTAGTGATCAGATCCAGCACCTTTGTCAGCAAAGTGGTCGCCTGACTGATGGTCATGCTCCGGCTCTGCTCCAAAAGCTGAGTCAGTACCTTCCGCTGCCGATCAGTACGCCCAAAATCGTTGTCGATCTTTCGGATCCGGGCATACGCCAGCGCTTCCTCACCGTTGAGCAGGTTTTCCCCTGCCGATAGAGCCCAATCGTTGTTCACATTGAGATGATGCGCCTCCCGATTCGTCAGCTTGATCCGCACACCGCCCATAATATCCACGATCTCCCGAAAGCCGGAGAAATCCACCTCGATATTGCCGTCGATGTGGATACCGAAATTCAGCGCCAAGGTCTCATTCAGCAGTGGCATTCCTCCAAAGGCATAGGTGGCGTTCAACCGGTTATCCATGTATCCGGGGATCTGTACATATAGATCCCGCAAAAATGAGGTCATGGTCAGCGTTTTTTTCTCCTTGTTGACGGTGCAAAGGATCATGGAGTCGGATCTCTGCCGCCCCTGCCCCGGACGCCGATCCTGTCCGATCAGCAAAATATTGATAATGTTTTTGTCATCCTTACCAATGGTCTCCACCGGCTCTGTAGACCAAGTAACATCCTCCGGTCGAAGCACTTCGCCGGTAAAGGGTTCATCTGTAGGATCTGTTTCGTTTTCAATGGAGGCAATGACCTCCGGTGCCAGTGTAGACTGGGTTCCTTCCACCCGCTCAATGCCGTCTAGCAGCCGTTCCCAGACCATCAAACCCAGCAGCAGCGCCACCAACAGCAGCGCAAGCAAAATACACGCAACGGTTAAAAATATTCTTCCGGCTCTGCCGGACTTTTTCTTCTTATTCATGATATCCTTCCTTCCGCGGAATGTTTCCGCATAGCTATACTATAGCGGGAACCGGCAAAAAAGACAAGTCTTTTCCCACGCCGCGCCGGGCATGGGCTCACATTGCTACCGCCACACAAGATCCTGCCGTTCCGGAAACAGCATCGATCCTGTCCAATTCCTGAGCTATCCGGGCAATAAACGCGGAATTGGTGGGTTTGCGGATCTTCCCTTGACTATCCATAGGAAAATACCGGCTCCACAGTGTATGGTCGCCCCGTTTCCACGCAGCTGTGATGGCTGTGCGCATAGAGCGCTCCACCTGCTCGGCAGAGCTTCCGCAAAGCCGCCCCACAGTGGGATAGAGCATTTTCGTCATCTGCTGAGCCGGATCCTGCCGGTAGAGCATGATCGCCTTCTCCAGACAGCCGCAGCCGCCGTGATGGGCGGCAAAGCCCAAACGGCGAAGGATATCCTTCACTTCTTCCGCGGCATCCGGCTCACCGCTGTCCCCACCGCACAGGCAGCGGGTCATATCGGTGATCCGCATCACCAGAGACTTCATATCGCAGGGCTTCACCATCATATAGCCCACTTGAAAGCGCTCTATGGCACGGATGATATAGTCATTGACATATCGGGTGGTCACCAACACCGGTATCCGATACCCCTGCTCCCAAAGCTTTTGAAGCAGACAAATGCCGTCCAGCCCCGGCATCATCAGATCCAGTACCAGCAGATCCGGCTGAAAACCGGAAAGCATCGCCTCCGCCTGTGTTCCCTCATGGCAGGCACACAACCTGTACATTCCCTGCAGCTTTTCCGACAGCGTCCTGCAAAAGTCCTCGGAGCTATCGGCGATCATTACTTTTAACACGGTTTCTCTACCTCTCTATATGGTGTTTATATTAAGGTATCACAGATCGGCTTCCATTACAAGGCGACCGAAAAAGAAAGTTTTCGACAAGATTCGACATTTCAAAAGCACGGTCTGCCGCGTTATGCGGCAGACCGTCACCTTTTTTAATTACCGAAAAAGGGAGAGAAGTAGTTGTACCAATCCTCAAAATTGCCCTCGCTGGGCATATTCGGCAGTGTTTCCTGCGGTACAGCGGTATCCTGCGGCTTCTCATCCAGCACCAGAGTCAATGTTACCTCCGTACCGCCGCGGAATACCACCGCCTCTACCTGATCCCCTGCCTTAAACTTCCGCAGGGCACGGCTCAAGCTGTTGCGGTCGGTGACCTCATAGCCACCCAGCCCGATAATAATATCCTGCGCACGCATACCGCCCTTTTCCGCGCAGCTCCCCTCTGTAACGGACTCCACATACGCACCCACAGGAAGATTGTACATAGCCGCCGTGCTGCTGTCAAAATCTCTGACCATCACACCCAAGTAAGCACCGGTGATATAGCCAAACTCCTGCAGATCCTCAAACATACCGATGACATCGCTGATGGGAATGGCAAAGCCAATGCCCTCGATGGACGCACCGGAGGTGGAGGTGCCGGAATACTTTGCGGTGGTGATGCCAACCACCTGTCCGTGCATATTGAACAGAGGACCGCCGGAATTGCCGGAGTTGATAGCGGCATCGGTCTGCAGCATATTGATGACGGTTCCGTCGGTGGAGACCTCCCTGTCCTTGCCGCTGATATAGCCCACGGTCTGGGTAGAGGTCAGCTCTCCCAGCGGATTGCCGATGGCAACCACCTGATCACCGATCAAAAGCCGGTCGCTGTTGCCCACAGTAACGGGATACAGCCCCTCTGCCTCGATCTTCAGAAGCGCGATATCACAGTTTTCATCGCCGCCGATGAGTGTCGCTTCATGTGTCGTGCCGTCATACAGCGTTACTGTCAGCTTTTCGCAATTCTCGATCACATGGTAATTGGTGACCACATAGCCGCTTTCGGTGAGCACGAAGCCGGAGCCCGTGGAGACCGCGGTGGTGGTTCCGCCGCCGCCAAAGGGGAACATGGAGCCTCCTGTTGTGGCAGTGTACTGATTGGTAACGCCCACTACCGAGCGCTTGCACAGCTCATAGACCTGCGCGGGATTGTACACAGCCTCGCCCTCAGCCGTGTAGGTACCGGGGATCACGGAGACCTGCCCTGCCATATTCACCCGAAGCTCCTGCATCTGAGCGCCGAATTCATCCGTCAGCTCCTGAACCTGCCGATCCATTCTCGCGTTCATCACTGCCGCCGTGGCAAAACTGCTTCCTGCCACGAGTACCAGAGCCGCCGCCACAGCGCCCACAGTCTTCCAGCCCTTACCGCGGACCTTCTTTACCGGAGCTTCTTCGGATACAAAGCCGCCGGAGGATGCAGAGAAGCGCTCCTCAAATACAGGGGGCTCTTCATAGATGCTTGGTGTATCATAGGACGGTTGGAGGCTATCGTTTACCTGCTCACCGCCGGTTTCGGCGGAAAACTCTTCCCCGTCGGAAAATATCCGGTCATTGATATCCATAATGGTTTCCTCCCTTGGTTTTTTCTGTTTTTATCCTAAGGCGCACATTTTAATAAACTATGTCCGATAACAGAATGTTTTTTGAACATTTCCTTGAAAAACCGCCATTTTTCAGCGATCTTTCAGCACTTTTTTAGAAAAGGATCCTCCTAATCATACCCGTTTTCTCCTTTTCCGTCAACCCCCGTTCCACAGAAAAGGCGGCGGCACGGTGCCGCCGCTCAGCTTCTGCTACTTTCTGCGGAAGGACTTGCAATCGGTGCATTCCTCAATGGCGGGATCGCTTTCGTGGGTACCCACAAGGATCCGCTCCAGAGAGCAGTAATTGGCATCGTCACAGTGATAAGCACACTGCTGCACGGTACATTCGATGCACTTGTTGGCATGGCAGCTCATATCCATTCCTCCTTTTTCTGAATTCGGAATTAGTCTGCCCCGCGGAAAAGAAAAAATACACAAAAGTGTGCTGCCGCATTGCAATTCCTTCCAGAATATGCTAAAATTTCTTCAGTTAGAATCAAGGAGGTTTTTATGGCTAAGATCGCACCCTCTATCCTCTCTGCGGATTTTGCCAATCTGCAGCGGGACATTGAAGACATTGCTGCCAACGGCGGCGATTGGGTTCATGTGGATGTCATGGACGGGCTGTTCGTTCCCAATATCACCATCGGCATCCCTGTGGTAAAGGCTCTGCGCAGCGTCACGGCGCTGCCGCTGGATGTGCATTTGATGATCGACCGCCCCATTCGGTATGTGGAGGATTTTATAAAGGCAGGCGCGGATTGGCTCACTGTTCATGTGGAAGCCGACACCGCGGAAAATACCCTTGCCGCCTTGGAAAAGATCCGGTCACTGGGCTGTAAGGCTGCTATTTCCCTGAAGCCGGGAACTCCTGCGGAGTCTGCCCTACCCTTTTTGCACCTGTGCGACATGATCCTTGTAATGACTGTGGAGCCGGGCTTCGGCGGGCAGAAATTCATGGCGGACATGATGGATAAACTCCGCCACCTGCGCCGGATACTGGATACGCATAACCCCGGCTGTATTCTGGAGGTGGACGGCGGCGTGGACAGCACCACCTGCGCCGTTTGCAAGGAAAACGGTGCCGAGGTGCTGGTGGCAGGCTCTGCCTACTTCGGCGCACCGGACAGAAAGGCATTTGTTCAGATCATTCAATCATAATTTATCGATTTTATCGGGATTGTAATTGACTTTTTCCCGGCTACCATGTATAATATTTGCGGAAAATCCCGGTTTTCCGCAAAAAGTATATCAAAAGCCCCCAAGGGCTTTGAGAAAAGAAAGGATTTTTGCCATGATTTATAGTGCAGAAGTACAGCATATGTGCTCCGTGGCCAAGGGTGCCTATCACGGCCCCGCTCCCATCCCCGAAGAGGGCAAGTGGGTGCAGGTCAAGGAAATTAAGGATGTCAGCGGTTTCACCCACGGCATCGGCTGGTGCGCTCCTCAGCAGGGCTGCTGCAAGCTGACCCTGAATGTGAAGGAAGGCATCATTGAGGAGGCTCTGGTGGAAACTCTGGGCTGCTCCGGCATGACCCACTCCGCCGCTATGGCTTCCGAGATCCTCATCGGTAAGACCCTGCTGGAAGCGCTGAACACCGATCTGGTGTGCGACGCGATCAACACCGCTATGCGCGAGCTGTTCCTGCAGATCGTCTACGGCCGCAGCCAGTCCGCTTTCTCTGAGGACGGTCTCGCCGTTGGCGCTTCTCTGGAGGATCTGGGCAAGGGCCTGCGCAGCCAGGTAGGCACCATGTTTGCCACCAAGGTCAAGGGCCCCCGTTATCTGGAAATGGCAGAGGGCTATGTTACCCGCTGCGCTCTGGATGAGGACGATCTGATCATCGGTTATGAATTTATCAATCTGGGCAAGATGATGGACTTCATCAAGAAGGGCGACGATGCCAATGTCGCTCTGGAGAAGGCCAAGGGCAGCTACGGCCGCTTCGCCGGTGCCGCCAAGTACATCGATCCCCGCCACGAATAAGAGGAGGACAGCACAATGGCTTTGTTTGAAAGTTACGAGAGAAAGATCGACAAGATCAATGGTGTCCTTGCTCAGTACGGTCTGAACTCCGTGGAGGAGTGCCGCGAGATATGTAAGGCTGCCGGCTTCGACCCCTATGAGATCGTCAAGGGCATCCAGCCCATCGCTTTTGAGGACGCCGCATGGGCTTACTGTGTTGGCGCCGCCATCGCTCTGAAGAAGGGCGTAAAGAATGCTGCTGAGGCTGCTGAGGCCATCGGCATCGGCCTGCAGGCTTTCTGCATCCCCGGCTCCGTTGCTGAGGACCGCAAGGTCGGTCTTGGCCACGGCAATCTGGGCGCTATGCTGCTGCGGGACGAGACCAAGTGCTTCGCTTTCCTTGCAGGTCACGAGTCCTTTGCCGCCGCTGAAGGCGCCATCGGCATCGCCCGCTCCGCCAACAAGGCCCGTAAGGAGCCCCTGCGGGTCATCCTGAACGGTCTGGGCAAGGATGCTGCGCAGATCATCTCCCGGATCAACGGCTTCACCTATGTGAAGACCCAGTTCGACTACTACACCGGCGAGCTGAAGGTCGTTGAACGCATCCCCTACTCCAACGGCGAGCGCGCTGCCGTTAACTGCTACGGCTGTGACGATGTCCGCGAGGGCGTTGCCGTTATGCGTTATGAGGGTGTCGATGTTTCCATCACCGGCAACTCCACCAACCCCACCCGCTTCCAGCACCCCGTTGCAGGTACCTACAAGAAGGAGTGCATGGAGCAGGGCAAGAAGTACTTCTCCGTTGCTTCCGGCGGCGGCACCGGCCGTACCCTGCACCCCGATAACATGGCTGCAGGTCCCGCTTCCTACGGCATGACCGACACCATGGGCCGTATGCACGGTGACGCACAGTTCGCAGGCTCCTCCTCCGTCCCCGCCCATGTTGAGATGATGGGCTTCCTGGGCGCAGGCAACAACCCCATGGTCGGCATGACCGTTTCCGTGGCTGTCGCTGTTGAGGAATCTCTGAAGTAATATCCCTATCTAAACCAGATCCGGGTGTTCCAAACGGAGCACCCGGATCTTTCTTTCTTTTGCAAAAAACCGCCTGCCAAATTCCGATTTATCGACATATTTGCACCGCACCCAAAGGCCCCCTTGTGTAAAGGGGGCTGTCAAAAATCTATTTGATTTTTGACTGGGGGATTGTAAGGTTTCGATACGGAACAATCCCTTGATTTTCAGGGTCTT
>JAFQFP010000017.1 GCA_017398625.1 Oscillospiraceae bacterium | reverse complement strand
AGCAACCATGATCGACCTTGCCTACAGCACGGACTGCTGCATGGTTGTCGAGGGCGTGACCACGGATGCCCAGCTCGGCGAGTTCTATGCGGAAAACGGATTCATGCCGGAGCTGAATGAGCTTCCTGACAGCATATTCCAACTGCTGGACTTCGATAAGCTGGGCGAAAAGATGCGGCTGGAGGATGGCGGCATCCTGGTCAACCGTGGATATGTCTCCCCGCAATCCGACCTGAAGCAGGTGTATGACACGCTGACCCTCATCCCCAAGAGACCCGACTATGTGTTCAGCCTCATGGTTGGCCGGTATCCCTTCGAAACCAACGATAAGCCGGAGAATCTGGTGCGTCTGGATCTCCCGGCCACACCGGATGAGTTGGCCGATGCCCTGAATGCCTGTGGAGCCGCATCGTGGAGCGAGGCGGTCTTTGAAGCACGGGACAGCGCCATCCCGCACATTCTGGAGGAGCTGGACTGCGATGGCATGGATGACCTCAACGAGCTGGCACAGGCCATCCAATACCGGCAGGAGCGATCAGAACTGCCCAAACTGAAAGCCGTCCTCCATGCCGCTGATTGCCACAATATCAGCACCGCGACCTTCATCGCTGAAAACCTGGACGATTATCTGTATGAGAAGGAGCCGAGAAGCGTTGAGGAAGTCGGACTGGATGAACTCCGTTTCATCGTAGACAGTGAGGCGCTGAAGATCCTTCAGAAACACGTCGACCTTTACAATTACGGCAACGCCGTAATGGAGGAGCACCACTCCAAGCTGACTCCCTATGGGCTTGTGGAGCGCAAGGATGGTGAAATGCAGATGTTCTTCGATGAGAAGGCGCAAGGTATGGTAATGCAGTGAACGGAGGTGGTCAGCATGAAATACAGACAGGCCATCTTCCTATATCGAGATGATTACGATGATTTTACGGTCTGGGCTGTGGATTTGCCGGAAAACGAGATCGGCGAAATCCTGTCCGGGAGCTTAGAGCATCACGACACTCTGAGCGGCATAATGGATCATCTGCCCTTGTCTATGGATAATTCAGCGAACCTGATGCACCTTCTCGAAAAGGATGGCGAAGGCTTTACACTACACACAAAGGATATTCCGCCTTCCTTCATAGAGAAGCACAACCATGAAGGCTGCTCTGCCCGTGGAGATAGAGAAAGCATTCTTGCCGAGATTGCAGACCTTCTCCCGGTAGCACCCGCCTGGGGCCAAACTCAGCACTTATCTTGACAGAAAGGAGATGAACGGTATGGCAGACAACGATCAGATTCAGTCTCTGCTGGACAGCACCTCTGTAACGCTTGGATATGTCTACAGAGATGGTCAGCGGGAAAAGTATTGGTTCGATGGGACCCCGGAGAATATCGCATCGTTCCTTATGCGTTTTCCCGATGCTGACCAAATCATCCTTACAGATCGTATGGACATGCTGGTGTTAAACACCATTGGAACCTTTATCGATACCTGCCCAGACAAAGAGCGACTGTCGCAAGTCCTTACTCATCTTGCACCGATGCAGATGGGTGGAGCAGAGCCGAAAGAGGTCTTCTGTCCCAGCGACCAGGAAGTGAATGATTACTGTAACCAACTCAGCCAGCATGACATGACCTTCAGCTGAACCTAACATGATAACAAGGGGCCGTACCCGAAAAGGGACAACGGCCCCTTCTTTTTTTGCGCTCTTTTTCGGGTAGACCCCGGAAAGGAGAAACCATGGCACTGGACGAAACCATTGCAAAACACCTCGAGGATTATCACCTTGGAGAAGCCTGTGCGGTGTCCAGCCGTGAGCTGGAGCGTGCATTTGATATCCGCGGCCCCGACCTCCGGCGGATCATCAATCGCCTGCGTGGTGAGGGCCATCCCATTTGCAGCTTCGACTATGGCTATTACTACGCTGAAACGGAAGAAGAACTCCAACGCACCATCCGGCAGCTCCGAAGCCGCATCAAGAAGATCGCCCATGCGGAACGCGGCCTGACCAAAGCACTGGCAAAGCGGTTTCCAGACAGCAGACAGATCGCCCTCCTGCTGGAAGGCGGTGATGATTTTTGAGAAGCTTCATCCCCTGGGTCGGTGGTAAAGGCAAACTGCTCTGGTTGATCCACAGGCTGTCGCCATTGCGGTACTCCCGCTTCATAGATGTATTCGGCGGGAGCGGAACGGTGACATTGAGCCGTCCTATCCAGCGGGGATGCATGGAGGTATACAACGACTTCAACAGCGACCTGACCAATCTCTTCTGCTGCGTAAAGAACAGAACCATGGCTCTGCTCCGTGAACTCGGCTTCCTTCCCTTGAATTCCCGTGACGATTTCAATGTGCTGTACAAGTTCTTCTCCAAAGAGGAGTTTACGGATGACTATCTGAAAGAGGAACTGGAACTGACGGAAGTATACCTGGAGCCACCGGAAGCGGAAGCCATCAAGCGGCTGATGCTGGAGCGTGCGCCCCGCGGCGATGTGCGCCGTGCCGCTGATTACTACAAGCTCATCCGATACAGCTTCAGCGGTGGTGCCAAATCCTTTGGAGGCAAAGTCTGTGACATACGGCGCTTCTTTCACCTGATATGGGAGTGCTCCCGCAGGCTGGCCGAGGTCATCGTTGAAAACAAGGACTGTGTTGACCTCATCCGGCAGTATGACCGTGGGGATGCCTTTTTCTATTGCGACCCGCCCTACTTCGAAGCGGAAGGCTGCTATGCTGTTGAATTTCCCAAGGAGGATCACCAGCGGCTCCACGATGCGCTTCTGAAGTGTGAAGGCCATGTGATGGTGTCCTACAACTACTGCGACTACATCGTTGAGCTGTACAAGGAGTTCTATATCTTCTACACCACACGGCCCAACAGTATGTCCCAGAAGGCCGGAAGCGAGTACGAGGAGATCGTCATCACCAACTATGACCCCCGAACTCTGGAGTCTGTGAGGAACTGGCAGCTCAGTATGTTCAACCTGTCCATCGCAGACGAGGAGGACGGACGCTACACCCTGATCCACGAACCTGAAACCCCAAATAACAACATGGAGGAATAAAAAATGACTTTTATCAAGTACACCAACGACGGCAAGGCCGTCATCCAGCCCGCCGCCCTGATCCTGAGTGGCCTTGAGAACGAGGACGCTCTGGAGATGCAGACTTTGGACAATGTCCTCGTTTTGCACAAGGAGAAGATGCCTCCTGTGGAGAAGATGAAAACGGTGATCAGCCTGATGCGGCTGGTCAACAGTCTGACCTCTGACACGATGTGCGGATTCGCGGAGCATATCGATGAGGAGTGCGATGACGAATGTGACGATGACTTCGACGAGGAGGACAACATTCCCATCCCCGCTGAGGCCTTTGAAGATGCGGGCATCTTGGGCAAGATCCTGCACGTCCAGGTCAGCGACGGCGCCGTGCTGATCACCGCGGCCGAGGAGGACGATGAGTCCAACGAAATGAAGGAACACGCACTCGCTCAGTTTCTGTTCCAGGCGGCGGTTTCCCTCAATGCGGCAGTCGACCTGCTGAAACAGGGTGATCCCGATGCCTAAAGATCACGCCTATCTCTATCTCGGCTCCATCTCCGAGGCCAGACGGAACAATGAACTGGAGGATTGGCGTATGAGCCACAAGCAGAATATCCTCTGCAAAGAGGCCGTTGAAGATGCCATCCGAAAAGGCTTTGACGGGATGCATCTGGATCAAGACTGCGCCAGGAGTGTCATCGAGGAGTACGGCTTCAAGCGTGTAGGATGGGTGCTGGCCGCTACCCTACAGCAGAAAAAGGAAGATGGGAGATTCAGCCCGCAGAATAAGGAATGGGCCGCCTCCACCTTCATCCCCCAGAGCGACCGGAACCACGACTTCACCGTACAGAGCCATCCCGCCGTGCTGGATGGCTTTGTGAATCAGTTTCGGAAGGAACAGGAGCAGCTCCAGATGTTCGACCGCACCCACTGCACCACCATGACCGGACAGGAACTGGAGGGCAAAGTGCTGGTCATGAGTCCCTACACGCTGAAGGAATCCTATTGGGCTCCCGAAAATCAGCTCTGGCTGGCAGGTGGTGGATTCGGCTGCAGTCCCACTGCCGCAGGCAGAGCGGTGTACGCCACCTGTCTCGGTGATGGAGAGCATACCCGCTGGAATCGTGAGGACTTCATCGGTATTCTGGACGAACAGCACCTCCCTGCATGGGCGCAGAGCAAGCTGGATGAGCTTCGCCCCGCACAGCAGGAACAAACTGCCGGTCCCGTTATGGGCGGCATGACAATGGAGTGATCATATGAAAATTTCCTACTATACCATCGACGATATGCGCCTGAGCCACGATCCCAAGGGCATTACCGGTTGGCGTATCCGCCACTTCCTGAGTTTGGACAAGGCTCTGGCGCAGTACCGTACCATGTCGCCCCGCGGCATCAAGACATTGGGTGTAACGGACGGTGTCCGGGTGCTGGAGCTGGTCCGGTGTCAGCCTCTCTTCCCGGATGATAAAGAGGGCGAGGATGTGCTGGCCGCAGACTACAGGAGCTTCCCCCTGTGGTGCAAGGTACCGGAAGTCGCGGAAGCGGAACGGGAATGCATCGCCATGCTGCGGCTGAGATACCTCATGGAAAAGGAGCGGATCATCCCCATCCCCACAGGAAAGAAGCTGTCCAAACGCTTCAAGGGACTCAAGCTCCGATCCTGCGATCCCGCCAGCATCCGCTGGGTCTATGTGGCAGGCCAGGGACTGGTGCCGCCTGACGCACTGAAGTGGCCTCGCCCTACATTGCCTCTTGTTCTGCATTATGTGGTGGAGGGTATCATGAAAAATGGGGCCATCGTCACATTGGAAGTCACCCCCTGGGAATATGAGCAGTTAGCGTGCCGCACGAAAGAGTGGCACGCTCAAAAATTATAAGGAGGAAAAAACACCATGAAACAGAGCAAAACCCCTGCTCCTGCCCCCGCGCAGGACAAAGCCCCCGCGCCGCAGTACCCGCCCATCCATGTGGACGTCCGCATCCACTCCATCAAGACCCAGGGCAATGTGCTGGCCAACGCCACCGCTAACCTGAACGGCTGCTTCGCCATTCGCGGCATCCGGGTCATGGATGGAAAAAACGGCCCCTATGTAGCCATGCCTGACTACAAGTCTGGCGACAGCTACAAGGACATCTGCTTCCCCTGCACCAAGGAGTTCAAGCAGGAGTTCGATCAGACGGTGCTTGGCGCCTACCAGCAGGAACTCTCCATGCTCCAGCAGCGCCAGCAGGAGCAGTCCGCCGCCCCCGCCATGGGGATGAGCATGAATATGTAACGAGGAGGAAAATCCAATGAAGCCCAGAAAAATCAGTCTTTGCCTTTTGGCACTCGCCATGACGATGGCGATGTCCACCTCTGCCTTCGCCGCCAGTCCCGATGAGCCTCTTCTCAGCGTGACTGAACCCGAAGTGCCGGAGATCTGCTATCCCACCTATGTCGCCCAGAGCGATGACGGGACCGAGCTGCGTAAGTATTACGACCTCGGCCCGGAGGACGATCCCGCGGGCATTCCCCGCAGCGACTTTGAACAGGACGGTTTCCACTACACCATGACCGACCTGCTCAAGCAGGAGCTTCCCGAATATGAGGAGCGTCTGCACACCGAAACCGTGTCTGTGGCCAGCAAGAGCAAGGACATGGCCACAGTGCTGTCCGTACTGCCTGAGAAGAAGGAGTTCATCACCGAGGATGGCTTTACCGGCACGCTGACCCTGCGTCTGGAGTCCGTGCAGGTGGAGGTATCCGGCTACGGCAGCACCACCAAGGAGATCAGCGCCACCCGCTCCTATCCCAACCTGTCAGACCAGGACACACAGTTCATCCCCAAGACCATCGAGCAGGACGGCAAGACGCTGACCTTGCAGAACATCGAGTGGCAGAGCGACAATACGGCGACTGTGGATGGTTATGCCCTGACTGACCGGTACACCGCTGTTGCCACCTATACCGGAAGCAAAACCAGCAGCTATGTCAAGGGCTACACCGTAACGGCGGAGTACAGTGGTACCGTCAGCCGCATCGCCTTGAACAAGGTGCGGTATGTGGCCATCTTCGAGGGTGTCCGCATCGCCCCTGTGGAGGAAGCGCCTCTGGAGGACATCGCCCCCACCGATTCTCCCGTGCAGGAACCCGGCGACGCGCCCGCGTCCTTCAATTGGGCCGTATTGCTGGTGCCTCTGGCCGTGATCGCCGCGGCTGGCGGTGGTATCGGCATCGCTCTTTTCATGAAGCGCCGCCGGGAAACTGACGAAAGCGAGGATGATACGGAATGAAGAAACTGATCACAACCCTTCTGATGGCCAGTCTGATGGCCTCCCTCGCCGTGACCGCAAGCGCGGCAGGACCCATGTCCTACAGCATCGACGGTGTCGGCGATCCTGACTACGGCACGCCCACCTCCATCGAAGTGGTGCATACGGCAGACGGTGGAGCCATGAAAAATGAGGATGTGAGCAAGAACGCAGCTCTCATCCCTCCCGGCTTCGGAAGTGCCAGTGCCGATGCGCTGAACACCGGATTCTACCTGACTCCCAATCTGGCTCCCGCCACTGCCGCGGGAAGCGGGGCCATCATCAACGGGACCGGAGGAAATATCATCTTCCCGACCTATTCGGCAGATGATATTTACAATCCCGGCAATCCCATGATCAGCTATACCGGATATACCGAAGTGACCAGTGACCTTTACTATTCCGGTGGTCATCTCGGCACGCTGAAGATCCCGGAGCTGGATTTGTCGGTCAGGATCTATCAGGGTACCGGTAGCTCCACTCTCGCCAAAGGCGTGGGCCATTTCACCGAAACCTCTATCTGGGATGGCAATGTGGCATTAGCGGCTCATAACCGAGGTGCCAACAGCTACTTCGGCGAGATCCACACGCTGGAGCTTGGCGACAGGATCACCCTGACCACGAAGCTGGGCACCAGAACTTATGAGGTGTACTCCGTATCCAAGGTCAGTGAGACCGATACGAGCGCGCTGGCCTCCTCCACGGACAACCTGCTGACCCTTTATACCTGCGTCCGTAATCAGAGCCAGTACCGTTGGTGCGTGCAGGCTCGACAGGTTGTGTAATATGCTTCGTTTTGGGGCTTGTATTTCTCCATCTTAATTGAATGTTTCGCTCGACTTGTTCCTTCTCTTTCGATATGTTTAGGTTGCAAAAAGACCACAAAACAATTGAAAATAGGAGGAACGAACTATGAGCAGAAAGAAAAACATCCTTCCCTTGGCCGCGGGCATCCTTGTCGGCATGGCGATGTCCGGTCCCGCCGCACACGCCGCGGTGGAGTACCTGCAAGCCCTGCCCAGCAACCAGGCCATCTACCTGGATGGACAGCAGATCCAGATGGAGGCATACGCCATCAACGGCAACAACTATGTGAAGCTGCGTGACATCGGCGAGGCGGTTGGCTTCAATGTATATTGGGACGGCGCGGTACAGATCGACAGCGACAGTCCCTACACCGGAGCCGCACCCCAGACCACCCAGAATGCTGCGGCGGCACAGCCAAAGGCAGGCTACAGTCAAGCAGAACGCATGCCCGAACCGAAGGTGGGCGATAAGATCACCTGCTCGGATGGGTATGTGTACGAGATCACCGACGTGAGCAAGTACCAAAACAGTATGTTCGCCTCGGAAGAAACCGGAGCCTTGCCGGAGCCGACCTGCGACTGGAGCCTGCTGGATCAGCCGGAGATGCCTGCCCCCGAAGCAAGACACTTCACCTCCGGCGGCAAAGAGTATATGTTCGTGCGAAACCTCTATGAGACCCGCCGGATGCAATACACCCTCTACAACGCCATCGGGGATGACCCGCAGACATGGCGGGACGGCAAGCCCGTAACAAGGGCAGACGGCAAACCGCTGGTGACCGTAAACCTGACCATACCGAAAGATGTAAACGCATACAGCTTCTGGCCATGGCGAAGCAGTCAGATCACCAACCTGTTCCACTCCTGCCCTCCCGGAGAATACTCCCTCGAAGCGTGGGATGTGTACTGCGAGGGTGCCTTCCGGTACACGGAGTATTACATCCATGTGAAGTAACAAGCAAATACAACCCCTGCGGAGCAGTGTGCTGAAATACGCACACTGCTTTTTTTGTTCCAATCCGTATCTGATGCAAACCGCATCCAGATAAATCAATCAAATTGGAGGTAAGTAAAGCAATGAAAAAGCGAATCCTTTCGATGCTTCTCGCGGTCGTCATGCTGTTGGGAATGTTCCCCGGCGTCGCCTCCGCCGCTGACTCGGTCGAGGAAGCGCTCGGCGAAGTGGACATCTATAACGGTGGCCAGAAGCTGAGTTACCTGTCCATCAACGGCAGGGTCCGTGAGCTGATCTACACCTATTACAACTATGTGGACCGGAACGGCAACACCAAGGAGATCCCCGCCTATTGTGTGAATCCCAACACCAAAGGTGTGCCGCAGACAGTTCCCGAGGGCGAAAGCATCAAGTATCTGGCTGAAGAAATTGGCACAGACCCCAAGGTCATGGGCATCATCGCCAACGGATATCCCCATCGCGGCCTTGGCGAGCTGAAGCTGGAAAACAAGTATCAGGCGTATTACGCCACGAAGATGGCTCTGTGGTGCTATCTGCTGAGTCATTGGGACATCAACAATCTGAAGGTCAACCCTGACCTCACCGGTGTGGAGCTGGAACGGGCCAACAAGATGCTGGCTGCGGCAAAGGACATCTATCGCCGCGGTACCGCATGGAGCACCGTCCTGTCGCCCAATGTGACCGTGGAGCCTGACCAGGAAGTGGCCTATCCCGCCACCGTCAATGGTCAGGAGTATCTGCAGCAGATCTTCACCGTCACCTCTGACACCTGGGTGTGTGACTACACCATCAATGTGGCCTTCACCGATCCCTCCGCTGTTCCCGCGGGGACCAAGATCGTGGACATGAACAACCGGGAGATCGACGTCATCACCACCGAGGCCACCGGACAGGGCTACTCCGGTCAGTTCAAAGTCCTGTATCCCGCAGGCTCCGTTGAGGGGCAGTCCGGCAGCGTTCAGTTGAGCTTCCGTACCAATGTCTATAAGTACGCCATCTACTACGCAGTGTGCGCTGAGACGGACAAGTACGGCAACCTGCAAAACTACATGGTGGACACCGACCCCACCACACCGCTGGCTCTGACCGCGTACAGCAACTATACCGATACCCCCGAGGAGATCCCCACCGAGACCAGCCTGAAGATCATCAAGTATGAGGAAGGCACCACCATCCCTCTGCGTGGCGCGCTGTTCGAGGTGGTCGACCCCGAAGGCGCATCGGTCGGCACCTTTACCACCAACTCCAAGGGCCAGATCGTCATCCCTCTGACCTTGGCCGGAAATTATACCGTGTATGAGCGTGAAGCCCCCAACGGCTATCTGCTCAGTGAGGAGCCTGCCCAGAATGTCAAGGTGGAGTATGGCAGACAGGCCACCGTGACCTTTGAGAATGCCCCCTACGGCAATCTGCTGGTGCGGAAGTTCTCCGACTCCGGTATGCAGCTTCCTGGTGCTGCTGTCCGCATTGAGCATATCGAGTCGGGCGCAGTCTACACCGGCGAAACCAACTACGCTGGCGTGGCCGTATTCAACGAGATCGAACCCGGCGCTTACCGCATCACGGAGATCGCAGCCCCCGCAGGCTACATCATGAGTGATGAGGTCTACAACACCACCGTCCTCTCCGGCGATACCGTGGAGGTATCCATCGTCAACGAGGAGAAGCCCGGTCTTCGCATCATCAAGTATGATTCCAAGACCCATGCGGCAATGCCCAACATCTCCTTCGAGGTGTTCCGGGATACCCAGTCCCTTGGCATTTTCAAGACCGATGAGTTCGGCGAGATCCTGCTGACTGACCTGGACCCCGGCACCTATCTGGTCAAGGAAGTCGCAACCGACTCCTCCCATATCATCAATTCCAATCCCCAGCAGATCGAGCTGGAAGGCTCCGATGGCATTCTGGAGCTTTTCTTCTTCAACGATCAGAAACCCGGCATCCATCTGGTGAAGCTGGACAGCACCTCTCTGGAGCCTCTGCCCAATGCCCGCTTCCGCATCGAGCATGTGGGCGGCACCTTCTCCAAGGAGTATGTCACCGATGAGAACGGCGAGGTGGATATCTCCGATTTGGAACCAGGCGCTTACCGTGTGACTGAATTGGAGGCTCCCGATGGATACCTTATCGATGATGCCCAGCGTGTCATCCAGATCAACGGCAATGAAAACGCGCAGTTTGTTTTCACCAACACCCGCAAGCCCAGCATCACCGTGGTCAAGTATGACCCTGTGGCCGACAAGTATCTCCCCGGCGCCATCTTCCGTGTGGCAAAGATCGAGGACGGCAGCCATTACCTCGACCGTGTCACCGAGACCAACGGCAGCTTCACCATCACGGACCTGGAACCCGGCGTTTACTCCGTGCAGGAGCAGGCCGCGCCCTCCGGTTATGTGCTGAACAGCCATGAGTATCATGTGGAGCTGTTCCCCGGCCAGAACAGCCAGGTCGTGGTGGTCAACGAGGCCAAACCCGACCTGCGGATCATTAAGACCGATGCCGACACCGGAAAGCCCGTTTCCGGCGTGACCTTCACCATCCGGTACGCAGACGGCTCCACCATCACCACTGAGGCCACCGATGAAAACGGCGAGGTCTTTCTGGAGGATATGGAACCCGGCGCTTATGAGGTCTGGGAGCAGTCTGTGCCTGAAAACTATATCCTCGATACCGAGCATCAGCACATCACGCTGGAGCCTAACCGTATCGGTACCGTTCAGTTCCAGAATCATCAGCGCCCCACGCTGGTCATCAACAAGGTAGATCTGAACGGCAAAGCGCTGACCGGCGCTATCTTCGAGCTCAAGACCAAGGCTGGCGTCAAGATCGGTGATTTCCCCGTGGATGCCAACGGTAAGGTGACCATCTCCAATGTCCATCTGACCGAGGGCTATTACATCATCACCGAAACCCAGGCACCGGCAGGCTACATTCTGGACTCCACTCCCCATGAGGTCTACCTGCGCCCCGGCAAGACCACTGAGATCAGCATCGAGAATGAGGAAAAGCCTGACCTGCTCATCCAGAAGATCGACAGCGTGGTCGGCGACGGCATCAAGGGCGCCAAGTTCGAGATTCTGGTGGCAAAGGACAAGAGCACGGACGGCGCGTATGAGCGGCTGGACAACAGCTTCTACTTCACCGATGCCAACGGTCAAATCAAAATCGATGATCTGGACACCGGCTGGTACAAGATCGTTGAGGTGGAGCCTGCCTCCGGCTATATGCTCAAGGAGCCTTCCGAGCAGACGGTCTATGTGGACAATGACAAGTCCGTCACTGTTGTTTTCGAGAATATCCCCAAGTCCGCACTCGTCATCAGCAAGGTGGATGCCGACACCGGTATCGGTCTGCCCGGTGCGTGGTTCCGTGTCCGCTATCTTGGCGGCACCTCCGGCAGCGGCGGTACCATCATTGGCGAGTATCAGACCAGCTCCAACGGCAACATCATCCTGACCGGCATGGATGCGGGCACCTTCATCGTGGAGGAGATCTCCGCACCCGATGGATATGTCATTGACACCGCTTCCCAGACTGCCTACATCAGCGGCAATGAGCAGGATGTTGTCACCCTGACCTTCACCAACAGCGCCAAGGGTGGCCTGCTCATCAAGAAGGTAGATAGCGTCACTGGAAAGCCCCTCTCCGACGTCCAGTTCTTTGTAACGGACAGTGACGGCAGCGTCATCGGCTCCGCCAACGGCTATTTCACCACTGACATCAACGGCTCCATCCTTATCTCTGATATCACCCCCGGCATCACGCTGGTGGTCAAGGAGACCCGCACCCGCTCCGGCTATGTTCTGGACGATACCCCTCAGTCCATCAAGATCCAGTCCAATGCCATTATGACTCTGGAGTTCCGAAACCAGCCCAAGGGCGGGCTCATCGTGGTCAAGAAGGATGCTGTGACTGGCGAGACCCTCTCCGGCGTCCAGTTCAAGATCACCACCGCAAGCGGTGAGCTGGTGGCCAACAATGAGGGCATGACCTCCTCCAACGGCCTGTACACCACGGATGAGAACGGTCAGATCGTTCTCAGCAATGTCATGCCTGACACCTATGTTGTAACGGAAACACAGGCTCTGGACGGCTACATCCTGAACAGCACTCCCCAGACTGTGGTGGTCAATGCTGGCGATACCCAGACCCTGACCTTTACCAACCAGCCCTACGGCGGCCTGCTCATCAAGAAGATGGACTCTGTCACAAAGGAGCCTCTGGCCGATGTGGTATTCAAGGTCACTACTTCGGACGGCTCCGTGGTTGGCAGCGGCAACGGCCTGTACCGCACCGATGAGAACGGCTTTATCTCCATCCCTGGTCTGGAGCCGGACAGCTACATCGTGTCTGAGGTACAGGCTAAGAAGGGATACCTGCTGGACGATGTTCCCCGCACCATTGAGATCAGAGATGAAAAAACCCACACGCTGGAGTTCTTCAACCAGCCTCTGGGCAGCCTGGTCATCCATAAGCTGGACAGCGTGACCAAGAAGCCTCTGGAGGGCGTTCAGTTTAAGATCACCTACGCAGACGGCAAGGTGGTAGATGCCGCAGGCGGTCAGCTCTCCTCCAATGGCCTGTACTGGACGGATGAAAACGGACAGATCACCATCTCCGGCATCACTGGCACTGTGGTAGTGACCGAGGTGGAGACCGTCCCCGGCTATACCATCCATGAGGAGAGTCGGAGCCAGACCGTGGTGGTCAACACCAACGACACGCAGAGCCTGTATTTCTACAACGCCCCCATCGGCGGCGTGGAGATCATCAAGGTAAACGAGGCCAATACCTCCGAGCGTATCCCCAACACCACTTTCGAGATCCGCAAGGTGGATGACGAACTGGTGGATACCGTGACCACGGACAAGAATGGCCGTGTGTTCTGCTCTCTGGAGGACGGCGCTTACTATGCCGTGGAGATCGAGGCCGCGGAAGGCTTCAAGCTGGATGATACCCCTGTCTACTTCGAGGTGGAGAATGGGCAGACTGTGCAGCTCCGTGTGACCAACCAGGCGTACAGCGGCATCCTCATCCACAAGACCGATGCGAATACCGGCGAAGGCATCTATGGTGTCAGCTTCCTCCTGTATGACTCCGGCAAGAATCCCATCGGCGAGTATGTCAGCGATGACCGCGGCTATGTCTATATCGAGGACATCCCCAGTGGCCGCTACTACCTGCGGGAGCTGGAGCCTGCGGAGGGCTATATTGCCGACACGCAGCTCAAGTCCATCTATGTGACGGCTGGCACCACCACCGAGGTGGAGTGGGAAAACACCGCCATCACCGGACAGATCCAGATCACCAAGACCTCCGCTGACTACAACAGCGTGAACGGCTGGCCTGCGGGCACTCCCATCCCCAACACCGTCTTCGAGGTCTACCATGCCAGAACAGGCAAGCTGATGGATACCATCCAGACCAACAAGAACGGTGTGGCTACGACCAAGCCCCTGCCCCTGGGCAGATACAAGTTGGTGGAGTCCAGAGCCGCAGACTTCTACGGACTGGACAAGACTCCTATCGAGGTGGAGATCGAGCACGCTGGTCAGATCGTCAAGACGGCGATGACCAACAAGAGCCTCTACACCAATGTCAGCATCAAAAAGACCGGATATACCGAAGTCATGCCCGGTCAGAGCATCCGCTATGACTTCTCCGAGATCGCCAACAATTCCACCACCGTGCTGACTTCCTTCTATTGGCGGGACACTCTGCCCACCAACGCCGTCCGGCTGGATAAGATCGTGACCGGCACCTACAATGTGCAGGGCAATTACAAGATCGTCTACCGGACCAATCTCACCGGAGACAGCTACCGGACTCTGGCAGATAACCTGAACACCATGAAGAACTATGTCTTGGATGCGTCCCCGGCCGCACTTGGCCTTGCCTCCAACGAGTATGTCACCGAATTCATGGTGACCTTCGGTGTGGTGCCTGCCAACTTCCGTCAGGTGGAATCCCCCAAGGTGTACTGCAATGTGGTGTCCTGGCTGACTGGCGGGACGCAGTTCGTCAATCAGGCCGATGTGGGCGGCGTCTACAACGGTCAGTGGATCATGGCGGCTACCCGCTGGGTGACCAGGGTCTATAAGCCCTCCACCACCACTTTGCCCCGCACCGGCTATTGATCCTCATAAGTAAGAATGGAGCGTCACCCAAAATGGGTGGCGCTCCACTGTTAAATCAAGAATGTTAAAGGAGGACTTTCGTATGAAAAAGTTCAGGCTCACCCGAATGCTCATTGTGGCGCTCATCCTGTCCGTGGTCTGCTGTGTTCCTGCCTTTGCCGCAGGTACTACCGGCGATGTGGCAAGCGCGGTGGAGCAGGCGTGGACCGGGGCGTCCGGCCAGATCAAGGCCGTGGTGAACAACGTGGTATTCCCGGCGCTGGACATGATCCTCGCCATCGCTTTCTTCGGCAAGCTGGCCATGTGCTACTTCGACTACCGGAAGCACGGTCAGTTCGAGTGGACCGGTCCCGCCATTCTGTTTGCCTGTCTCGTGTTCACCCTGACTGCTCCGACCTACATTTGGAGCATCATCGGCCTGTAAAATGCCTATGAAGAATCCATATCGTATTCGACTGCGGCATGATGGAAAGTGGGAGGTCTATCATGTTGACCACCCCGGCAGATCCTATCCCCGCAGCGTTGGCTCCAAGAACCGCGCCTTCAATTATATGGCCGCAAAGCTGAATGTGACTCCCAACGAGCTTCGCCAGGCGGCAAAAAGGGGTACTCTCGAACCTGTTGAGCCTCAAGCCAGAGGGTGAAAAGGCAAAGAGGCGCATCACTGCGCCCCTTTCTTCAAATTGCAATCGCGGCAGAGCATCTGGCAGTTATCCGGCGTGGTATGCCCGCCTTTGGACCATGCTTTGATGTGGTCTGCGTGCATCTCCTCAAACTCGAAGGACTCGCCGCAGATGGCACACTTGTGTCCCTGCCGCTCGTAGGCAGCCAGAGCGTCCCTGCGGTCAAAGGCACGGATACTCAGCTTGCGCTCATCTCCGGTCAGAAGGTATTCATAGATACCGCTTTTCTTGGTGACATCCTCGTCACCCATGAGTCTCTGGATATCCACCTCCAGCTTCTTGGGGTCAAGGTCCGTTCTCTGGCCATGGGCGTTGAACAGCAGGCCCCAGGGTAACCCCTTCATTTCCTTACGCACCTTGGGAAAGATGGCCTGTACCCAATCAATAACGCTGCGGAAATAGTTCCAGAGCTGTATGGCGCTGGGATCGAACTGGTGCTCTGCCATATAGCCTTCGATGGACTGGCCTTTGGCGTCTGCAGCCCAGGAAATCGCCGTCTCAAGGTACTCCTGCCGGATGGACGCGCCCTTCAGGTAGTCCCCGGCAAGGGTGTCGGCGGCACAGCCCGTTTTGGAGAAATACCGCTTGGCATCGGAAGTCCAGGACCCGGCGTACACGGCGTTGCGAAGCTCCTGCTCGGTGAGCCGCTCTCCGGCGATGTTGATGATGCGGAACCAGTCCAGCTTCTCGGAATCCGTTCCGTCACAGACATAGACGAACAGCTCATAATCAAGGATTTTCTTTTTCACATCTGCCGGAAGGTTATAGAAATACTTGTCATTGACGGAGAAAGAGCCGTCCACATACTCGCACACGGAGATGGTGCGCTGCTGACCGTCCAACACCTCGTATGTATCATCGCCGGTCCGACACCAGTACATGACATTCAGGGGCAGACCCTTCATGACGGTATGGATGACCTCGTCCCGCTGCTTGTCCTTATAGACGAACTCCCGCTGATACTTGGGCCGGATATCCAGCCGTTCATCGTAGCCAACAACGCCTTCCTCGGCATCGTTGAAATACCCCTCGCAGAGCTCGCCAATGGTCACCTTGCGCTGTTCAATATTCACGGTTATTTCGCCTCCTCTGGGTGTCTATTTCGGACAATGATTCTGGAGTATGGAACCTTTGGCTTGCCATCCTTTAGGAAATAAACATCCCCGGCGGCACTATGTCCCCGCATCATTGCCTTATGCTCTTTTGCGATTCCTCGAATGCCTATGCTCTGTCCTAAGTATCCATTGCCTAATCCAATAAGTTCAAATTGTTCCGGATTATAGCGGTGCAAGAAGGTATCTGGCACACCCATCATTCCTGCATAATCACAGGGAATGTCAGCGATCTTTCCAACCTCTATGCATTCAAAGTTCTCGTATGTTGGATATTCCTCTGGCTGATATCGCTTTACTAAAATAAGTTCCTCATGCCGCTTTTTTATATCGAGGTTTGTGAACCAAGCGATATTGCCCAAAGAGCGCCATTTTTGTCCCGACTCATCCTGCCAGTACCGTGTTTGCCGAGGCTCAAAATAATCGGGAACTCGAAACGCCATATCTCCGTTGTTATAACCCAACCATATATCATTGCTCATAAACAGCGGGAAGATTTCTTTATAGTGAATTGCATTCTGGCTACCAATGATGATGAACTTCTTTTGGCGCTCCATGAGAACGGCCACATACTCCCGGAACAAGGAGAACGGCGGGTTTGTGACCACGATATCCGCCTCGTCCAACAGGGCCAGACACTCCGGACTGCGGAAATCACCATCGCCCTCCAGCAACTCAAGAGCATTCTTGCCCGTGCGGAACAGCTCCGCCACATCCAGCATATCCACACCGCCGTCACCGGAGGTATCGTAGACCTGCGTGACTTCCACCTTGTAAGGCTTTTTCTCCCGCTCTGCCTGCACAACCTCCTCCGGCTCCCCGAACAGGTTCATCTGCGTATAGATGATAGGAGATCCGGCATAGCAAGTGGCAATTAGCTTCGCAAGACCCAGACGGTTGAAGTTCAAAACAAAGTATTTGAAAAAGTTGGACTCAAACGGATCGTCGCAGTTGCACAGGATGGTCTTTCCCGCAAAGTGCTTGCGATAATGCCGCAGTTCCTTCTCGATATCGGTGATCTGTGTGTAGAACTCGTCCTGCTTTGCGGCAGCGGCAGCATTCAAACTCTTATTGCCTGCCATGGACTCGCCCCCCTCGCGTTCTGTACTAATAGTACACTATGACTATTAGTACAATTATACACGAAAACGACAAAAAATCCATACCAATTCTTCCGCCGCGTTCCCGCACGGGACATGACTACAGAAAGTGAGGAATAACCATGACTTTTTATGAAAAAGAGCTCCGCAAGATCGTGGAGTCGAATTACCCGGATGCGACCTATGTTGGCCGAGCCTGCTATGTCCGTCTGAATGAGATGAACCGGGCGAAGATCCAGTTCATCACCGGAGGTATCGCAAGCCATTATGATGCTCTGCGGTTGACGATCCTGAACCGTCAGGAGGGCGATGTGGACAATCTCGTCCTGCGTTTCTCCGATCTGCTCGGGAAGAAAATGGTCAGCAATCCCAACTTCCGGGACGGCGTGATGCCACACATCTGGGATGACCATGGAAAGGTGGACTGGTATGTCTACCATCCCACCAGCCAGGACTATCAGAAGCTCTCCAACGCTGTGAACGATTATCTGGATATCTTCCAGGAGCAGGTGCAGACCGCAGCCACACAGCCCCAGTGGAGTCAGACGATGCAGTAATACAGAGATAAGCAAGAGGCCGTGCCGCTGGCGGGCCTCTTTTCTGTTGGCGGTACGGCCTACAGAAAAGAGGTGAGCACATCAAATGTTTATCTGGGATTTTACTGCCAATCTGATCATGGACACCATCGTGGACTGGATCTATGGGCAGATGATCGGCTTCCTGGGCAACTTCTTTGCGGAGATGGGCAACATGGGTGTCGAGCTCTTCGAGATGAGCTGGGTCCAGTCCATCGTGCAGTTTTTCTCGCAGTTGGCCTGGGCTCTCTTTGGCGTCAGCATCGTGGTAGCGGCATTTGACTGCGGCATCGAATACTCGTCCGGTCGCGGAAACATCAAGCAGACGGCACTGAATATCATCAAAGGCTTTATGGCCTGTAGTCTGTTCACCACCGTGCCGGTGCGACTCTATGCTTTGTCGGTCTCGCTGCAGGGTTCGCTGACAGCTGGACTGACTGGATACGGTACATCCATCGGTGATGTGGCCACTGAAATCGTCGCGGAGCTGAGCGCGGTAGAAAGCCTTTCTGACCTGACCACCGGCAGCTTTATGGGCTTCGGTGCCATTACCAGCCCCATCATGTATCTGTTCTGCATCATCCTCATGGCCTATGCGGTGATCAAGGTGTTCTTCGCCAACCTCAAGCGCGGAGGCATCCTGCTCATCCAGATCGCCGTGGGGAGCCTTTATATGTTCAGCATCCCACGTGGATATATCGATGGCTTCGTACAGTGGATGAAACAGGTCATCGGCCTGTGCCTGACAGCATTCCTACAGGCAACGATACTGGTGGCCGGACTCATGGTGTTCAAGGATCACGCTCTGCTCGGTCTTGGTCTTATGCTCTCAGCCGGAGAGGTGCCGAGGATCGCAGGCTCCTTCGGTCTGGATACCACCACAAGGGCAAACATCATGTCTGCCGTCTATACCGCACAGGCCGCGGTCAACACCACCCAGACCGTGGTAAAGGCGGTCACAAAATGACCGGCCTGACAATGGGAAGCCTCTTTGATGGTATTGGTGGTTTCCCACTGGCGGCGATCCGGCACGGCATCACGCCTGTCTGGGCCAGTGAGATCGAGGCTTTTCCCATTGAAGTCACAAAGCACCAATTCCCAGGCATGATCCATGTCGGGGATATCACAAAGCTGGACGGAGCAAAACTCCCACCAGTTCAAATCATCTGTGGGGGCAGCCCCTGCCAGGATTTGAGCGTTGCGGGCGCCCGCGCCGGTCTCTCAGGAGAACGCTCCGGCCTGTTTATGGAGCAGATCCGCATCGTCAAGGAAATGAGAGCGGCAGATATGGCACGCGGCCGTACTGGAATCGATGTGCGCCCCCGCTGGATGTGCTGGGAAAATGTGCCGGGCGCCTTTTCAAGCGGAGATCCGAAATACGAGGACTTCCGAATCGTGCTGGAAGAGATCATGAGAGTCTCTATACCGGAGGCAAGAATGCCTGGACCAAACCCCGGAGAGGGCTGGCCGGACGCCGGAATGCTTTTGAAGGAAGAATATGCCTTTTCTTTGGCGTGGCGTTGTCTGGACGCACAATTTTGGGGTTTGGCGCAACGAAGAAAGCGCATTTTTCTACTGGCTGACTTTGCCAGCCTGTATGCGCCATTGCTCCTGTTCGATGCACTGGATGAACTGGAGGATAAAGGAGAGGAGGAACGAAAATGTACCAGTGCGATCAATACGGACAGTTGACGCTGTTGGAAATAGAACCATGCGAAGAAATAAAAAAATCGCCCAGACCCAAGGCAAAAAAGCCTGATTCTGTGCTGATTGCAATCCCGTTTTATTACATCGACTTTAAAGATGTAGATCTCTTCGGCAACCCTCATTGGGAATTTCGTTCCCCGCTACGTGAGGGAAAGCAACCGTTGAACACAGGTGTTGCTCCCAGAACACCAATTCGCGCATCCTTAACCGACATACTGGAATCAAATCCTGATCCCAAATATGACCTCACAACTACGGCCTGTGTTGGCATTCTACGCAGAGCGGGAGAACGAGGAAAGGAACTCCCTGAGCAGTTGAAAATGGCGCTCACAATACAGGCTGGACTATCGAAAGTCCCATACACGCCGACAGAGATGAAAGCCTACCATATCAATCAACGGGACGAAGGAATTGACCTGAACGGAGTATCCGGGGCGCTCATGGCCACCAACAATATGCAGATGCAGACCTTCGTGACACAGAGTGACACACCTGATGGTGTGATCACACCTGTGGCCTTCGCCGCCAATCAGAGGGACGAGGTGCGGGATTTGCACGATGTCGCCGGTGCCTTGGGCGCACAACCCGGAATGAAGCAGCAGACCTTTATTGCAGAGGGAGTGGTCACCAAAGGAAACGGTGACTGCTTCCTCACACACGAACAGCACACCAGTCTCTCGACCGGTGGTGGGCAGGCCGGACAGGGATACCCCTGCGTGCTGACTGCGGGCTTCTCCGCAGGCCAGGGGGCAAAAGCTGGAGGCATCGGCTACAGCGAGGAACTGTCGCCTACGCTGAAGGCTTCTGAGAGCGGCACGAATATGGTGCCGAGCATCCTGTGTCTGAACGACCAGGGCGGCAAGGTCATGTCCTGCTCCGAGGATGTCAGTGGCACGCTCCGCGCCCAGGAACATGGACACCAGCCCATCGTCATGGATGAGGTACTTCTGTTTGAAAACCACGGCATCGACTCCCGCTACACCGGTCCGCACTCCGTGTCGCCGACCATGTCCGCACGCTACGGGACCGGCGGAAATAATGTCCCGCTAATTTCCCAGAGCGCCGAGGTCTTCTGCATCACCGGAAACGCCATTGACAGGCAGCCCCAAAACGGCGGCAACGGTATTGGCTATCAGGAGGATCTGGCGTACACGCTGACGGCGACCGACCGGCACAGTGTCTATGCCCGTCAGCGTGTGGATATGTTCCGTATCGATGATGTGGCATCTACCCAGAGTGCCAGACAGCACAAGGATGCCACCGACCTGATCGTGGATGTGGCAGGACTGGACTGCCGCAATGCCACTGAGAACGGCGACCTCTGCGGGACGCTCCAGAAAGGCACCTCCGGCAGTTCTCTCAACTCCATACATCCAATTCGGTACGGAATCCATATCCGCCGCCTGACACCACTGGAGTGTGAACGGCTGCAGGGCTTTCCGGACCTATGGACGGCAATCGTCTCCGCCTCGGATTCAGCAAGGTATAAGGCCCTTGGAAACTCGGTGGCCATCCCTTGTGTGGAGTTTATTATGAAGGCAATAGCAGTGGCAACTCTCATCACATAGCTTTCTCCGTTATGCTTAGGTTTGTACCTTGTTCTTTGGTGGTGTTGGTAATAGCTATTGTCCATAGCTTTGGATATACTTGCGTTGCAAAATCGAGGAAAGGAGCGGCATACAATGGCCGAAAAGACAAAAAACCTGTGCGCGCAGATCCCGGAGTCACTGCATGATACCGTCCGGTCTCACCAGTTGGAATCCGGCAAAACCATGAACGCCTACATGACGGAACTACTCACACACTTCTATGAAAATCAGAAAGGAATGACATCCATGGAAAACACAAGAACTCTGGCGGTGCAGATCGATGCCGAACTGTTCGACCGGCTCGATGACTACCTGAAGAAGAACAAACTCAAGAAGCGGAACTTCATCACCGGCCTCATCCGTAAAGTGCTGGACGAGGCGGAAGGAGCTGGTGCCGAAGCAGCTCTGGCCGACGATGCGGAGTGACCTGTGCGGGAAGGCTGGTGCAACGGTACCAGCCTTCCTACTTTTGAGGAGGAACGAAAATGTATATCTACCCTGACAACCTGAAAGCGAAGGCAAAACTGTGGCTATGGGAACTGAAGGATGTGGCCGTCATCGGCATTGGACTTCTTCTCTCTGTATTGGCGCTGACCCAGGGTGCGGGAATGTTCCTGCTGGTGATAACGGTCATGTATGCCTTTCTTTCCATCCGCACGGACGGCGCCAGTATTCTGGACTACCTCAGATGCGCGGTGTGCTTTCTCTTCCTGCACCAACAATACTTTGAATGGAGGCAGACACCATGAATCGAAAACAGAAAAAGGAGCTGCGGCAGCATCAGTCGACCCGGCAGCTCATGGGCATCGAGCAGCTCACCGAACATGGCATCAAAACTGCCAGAGGTGAGCTGATTTTTTATCTCATCAAGCCGGATAATCTGTCTGTGCTTTCCGATGAAGGAGTCCGGGCGAGGGTGATGGCGCTGACCAATCTGCTCTGCGGCACGGACGAACTGTATCTGCTGGCACTGGATTCCCGTGAGTCCTTTCAGCAGAACAAGAACTACTACCACGACAGGCTGGACGAGGAAGAACTCCCCGCACTGCGGGAACTGCTCCGGCAGGACATGGCGCATCTGGACGAGATCCAGACCACGACCGCATCCTCGCGGGAGTTTGCCTTAGTCCATTTCGTGGAGAAAACTGCTGATGCAGACTCCGGTCATGCGGTGCGGCTGGAAAAGGCCATCCGTGACTTCGGCTTCTATGTCCGCAAGGCTACGGAACAGGACATCATGCGTCTGCTGGCCGTCTACTATCAGCAGGACGTGACAACGGAAGTGTTTGAACGCTTCGATGGAGAAAGGTGGATCGATCAGAATGGAGTATAAGGAGCTGCGAATTTCCTGCATCCCCGATTGCGGGGAGAACGAAGGCGGGTACTTCTGCGAAGTGCATACCCAGGACTGCGATGACCGCATCGACTGCTTCTGCATCCATCCCTTCGAGTTGGAGGAAAACCCCGATCCTGAATACTGGATGCGGGAGTATGCGGAAAGCACCTATGATGCCTATGTGCAGGAGGGGCTTGTGACACCTGCTCCCATGCAGAGCCAGACTATGTGAGGAGGTAGGAATATGGCAACGAAGAAAACACAGAAGAAGAAAAGTAAGCCTGCGGCAAAGCCCATGCCTCCCGCACCACCCAAGGATTTCCTCGACATGATCGCGCCTGCCGCCGTCCGCTTCAACACGGACCACTATATCCTTGGCGGCACATACCGGTGCGTTCTCGCACTGAAAAGCTATCCCGTCACCACTGAGGAACTGGCGATCCTGCGGCATCTGGGCGAGAAAAGCGGCGTGGCACTTCGGATCTATAACCGGCAGGTCACCCCGGCCGAGCGGAACGCCATCATTCACAACGCCGCAAACAAAAACCGTATGGAGCGGAGCAACACGAACAATCTCCAGCAGAGCGTGACTGCCGAAGCCAAGCTGCAGGATGTGGTCACCCTCATCACCTCCACAAACCGGAATCAGGAACCGCTCATCCACTGCGCCGTCTTTCTGGAACTGTCCGCAAAGGATACCGAGAGCCTGCGGTCGCTGCGGGATGAGGTGACGGCTGAACTGACCCGTGCCAAGATCAGCGCAGACCGCATCCTGCTCCGACAGCGGGAAGGCTTCACCGCCGCAAACCCGGCAGGCTACAACACCTTCGGCTCTTTGTATGAGCGTGTCCTGCCTGCCAGTTCGGTGGCAAACCTGTATCCATTCAACTTCTCCGGCAAGACAGACCCCCACGGATTCTATGTGGGAAAGGACAGGTACGGGTCCAACATCATCGTGGATCTGGAACGCCGCAGTGATGACAAGACCACCGGCAGTGTCCTCGTGCTGGGCAACAGCGGTCAGGGCAAGAGCTATCTGCAAAAGCTGTTGCTCTGCAACGTGCTGGAGAGCGGCAAGAAGGTGCTGTGCTTTGATACTGAGCATGAGCTGGAGGATCTCTGCACCAATCTGGGCGGCTGTTTCACCGACATGATGAGCGGTCAGTACATCATCAATCCTCTGGAGCCGAAGCTGTGGAGTACGGATACGGCAAAGGAGGCAAAGGAGGATCTGGAAGCGCCCATGGCCTTCCGGCAGCAGTCGAAGCTGTCTCAGCACATCTCCTTCCTGAAAGACCTCTTCAAATCCTACAAGGATTTTGCCGACCGGCACATCGACACCATCGAACTGATGCTGGAGCGTCTCTATGCCAAATGGGGCCTGAGTGACCAAGCCAACTTCGCCATCCTGAAGCCCACCGACTATCCCATCATGAGCGACCTGTACGATGTGATCGAGGAAACGTATCAGAACTATGACAGAGAGGAAAATCCCCTGTATCCCCGTGAACTTCTGCAAGAGGTGCTGCTGGGGATGCACTCCATGTGCCGCGGCGCCGACAGCAAGTTCTTCAACGGTCACACCAACATCACCTCCCACCGGTTCCTCGTGTTCGGTGTCCGTGACCTGGTGCAGACCGGAGGCAGTCTCTGCAACGCCATGCTGTTCAACATCCTGTCCTACTTCAGCAATAAGCTGCTGGTGGAGGGCAACACCGTGGCCGGACTGGACGAGCTCCACGTGTGGATCTCCAATCAGACGGCGATCCAGTACATCCGAAATGTCCTCAAGCGTGCCAGAAAGCGGGACTCCAGCCTGATCCTCGCCTCGCAAAATCTGGAGGACTTCATGCTCCCCGGCATCGCCGAGCTGACACGCCCGCTCTTCTCCATCCCGACACATCAGTTCATCTTCTACTGCGGCAGCGTGGATAAGAAGTTCTACATGGACAACCTCCAGCTGGAGGAATCAGAGTACGAGCTCATCCGTCATCCCCAGAGAGGCATCTGTCTCTACAAGTGCGGCAACGAGCGGTACCTGCTGGACGTCCGCGCTCCGGAGTATAAGCGGAAGCTGTTCGGAGAAGCGGGAGGAAAATAAAAATGGCAGTCGATCCTGTAACTGTTGCCAAGATCGCCGCCGCTGCGTTGTCAGATGAGAAGGTGCGGAAAGGTCTTGGCTGGATACTGGTGGCGATCCTGTCACCACTCATCCTGCTGATAGCGGTGATATGCTCTTTCGCCTCCGGTGGTGCAGACCACAACAACGCCACAGTGGAGGCGTGCTTCTATGGAGTCAGCTTCTCAGCGGAAGTCCCGACAGAGTTCCGAAGCTATGTCTCAGAGATGCAGTCGGCTTTTTCCTCTCTGGATTCGGCGGTCGCGTCTGTGAACAGTCAGATGGAAGATGGAAGTCTTGATTCAGTCAGAGTCAAGGCTATTTTTTATGCCCTCTGCTTTGGCGCGGATATCCCGGCCACCGCAACGGCAAACAATGTGGTCGGGTGCTTCTACACCACCGAGATCCGCACCAGGATGGTGCAGGTGGAGCTGGAGGACGGAACGATCACAGAGGAGGAAGAAGAATACACAGTCGCCGTGCCTGTCAGCCTGGAACGCGCCTACGCAAATCTTGCAGGTCTTCTTGGGTATGCAGTCACCACAGACCACAGGGCCAACGCAGACCACATCTACACCATGATCGCTGGCGTGGTCGGCGGCGATGGAAGCTACAGTGGCGAGTACGAGCGAGGTACGGCATACAGCGTGGCGCTGGACATCTCCGGCTTCACGGACCCGGCCACCAAGAACGCAACCGACCTCGTAGCCTATGCGATCCATGCTTGGGAGTCCGGCTGGGGCTATGTCTGGGGCACCTATGGCAACGTGCTGACCGACTCTCTCTTCGACTACAAGTTGGAGCAGTACCCGGACGGCGTTGGCAACTACGAGGACTTCATCGAAGCCAACTGGCTCGGTGGCAGAACCACCGACTGTGTGGGACTGATCAAAGGCTATGGCTGGCTCGACCCAGACACGCTGACCATCGGGTACGCGACCAACGGAATGCCCGACTACGGTGCTAACCAAATGTACCGAAGCGCGTCCGTGTCCGGTACCATCGACACCATCCCGGAGATTCCCGGACTGGCTGTGTGGTGCGATGGGCACATCGGCGTTTACATCGGGAACGGCGAGGTCATCGAGGCCATGGGTACCAAGTACGGTGTGGTCAAGACCAAGTTGGTCGACCGCAACTGGACGCACTGGCTGGAGATCGAATACATCAGCTACGACTGAGTGCAGAAAGGACAATGACATGGCAAACATTGAGATAACACTCTCCTTCGATGAGAACAAACACCGTGCGCTGGAGTTTGCTCTGGGCAAGGAGAACACAACAGTGCGGGAGCGGCTGGAACAGTCGCTCTCGCAGCTTTACGAGCAGGCCGTGCCGGAGCCGGTGCGTGAATATGTGGAGAGCTTCAATCCTCCTCCCGCAAAGCCAAAACGTCCGGTCAGGTCGGCAAGCAAACAACAGCCGAAGGTTGAGCCGCCGCAGGCGGCACCCTCTGCTATCGCGTCTGAAAATGAGAAGGAGGTATAGAAATGACGCAGCGAGAAATTACGCTCTGGGTAGATGAGCGGTGGTGCAAAGCATTGGAAAAACATCTGCTGGACGGTACAGTCGCAGAGAAGCTGGAGGAACACATTGATGAGTTAGTCAATCAACTTCCGGAAAATGTGTACGAGCGGATCAGCAGCGAGATCTGGCAGGAGCGAGAGCAGGCCAGGATGGATGCGGAAGCTGCCCGGCGCTTCGCCGTACTCCATGTGACCGAGAACGGTGAATCCACCTACTTCGTGGCAGAGGAGAATCTGGAGATGCTCCAGGCGGCGGCACGGCTGCGAAGTTACACACGCAAGTCACCCGAAAACTCTCCCGCTCGATTCACTGGCATGTTCTCCCGCGGGGAGAAAATATCCCGTGAGCAGTTCCAAACCTATGTGAATGAGCGATTGGAGAATACCGGACGAGTGACCGGCGCATTCGACATTGACCTGGACAGAGGGCGCTTTGATACCCTGCACATTATGGATGGTTGGCAATGCTTCCGTATCCAGGATATCAGCACTGCCGCATACTTTGCCATGAAGAAAAGTGGTGTCTCGCAGGATACACGCTGGCAGGTGTTCCTGGATCGTCTGGATGGTAAGCAGCTCACCAATGAGGACAGCTCCATCTACCTCACCGGCGCACGAACACTTCGTGCGGAGGATGTGTCATTTGCGGAGGACATCGTGCAGAATGAAAACCTGTTGGAGTTCTACATGGAAGTCTGTTTTGATGCTGACAAGGTGTTCGGTACGCATGTCTGCACCACTGAGAATGATGACTACCTGAACGTGTATGCCAACTACGATATGGAGAAACAGCAAGTCGCAGACACGCTGGAGGTGTATCTGGTGCGCGGCAGCGGAGGCGAACAGGATTACAAGTACCGTCTCACCGACGCGGAGAAGGAACTCCTGCTCCCCAAGATGGAGGACTACTGTCAGCAGAAGTGGGGCCAGAGTCTGGACGAGTCCTGTCAGCAGTACCTGACCGAGCAACAGCAGGAACAGCAGAGCGGCGGGATGACATTCAGTTGAACATCCCAATACACAGAGCCGTCACACATCAGTGTGGCGGCTCTCGCCGTTCTCCCCACCGTCGCCGCCTGTGCCGCCCCGTGTGCGGCTTTCTCCAGCGGGAGGGCTCCACGCCCCACCGGGGGCAAGGAGCCGACGAGGGGCCATTTTCGCCCACCTTTCCCACATCGGCAGTTTGCACAACCTGCCCCCGGAGAGGGCTGAGATTGGAGGACGAAAATGGTGCAGGATAAAACAGGTGGTCGCTTGCGCCCTCCTGCGACTCACAACGCCCCGCAGTGCGGGTCGTTTGTCCATTTTGCCCGGTGGTCGGTTTTCAAGCCAATTTGCTGTGCAAGGTGGTCGGAACAACATAGAAAATCAAGATTCGCCCGAAGTTGCCGCAATTCCGTAGGTGGCTGTTCAGGGTGGTTATTTCAAAATGGAGGTGTTTTCAATGAAAAAGAATCGAGCAGCACTTGCAGATCCTTTCGATGCCAACGGTGAGGACGAGGTCAAGACCCGCATCCCCGTGTGGCTCTATCCATCTACGCTGGATGCAATCGACCGAGCCTGTGAAAAAACCAACAGCAAAAGCAGAAGTGACTTTCTGGAACGGGCCGCACAGTTCTATTGCGGATACATTGCCGAACAGGACGCCTGTGCTTATCTGCCACCTGCTTTGGCAACTGCGATCCGAGGCACGGTGCAGGATAGCGAAAACCGTTTGGCCAGACTGCTGTTCAAGTTGGCGGTGGAGATCGACATGACAATGAACGTGGTGGCCGGTGGATTTAAAGTCGGCGATGATACACTGAAGCAGCTCCGTGCCAGATGCGTCCAGGAGGTCAAAAAGACTGGTGGCACGATCAGCTTCGAGGACGCCGTCAAGTATCAGCGCGGTAAGTAAGGACGTGATAATCAATGCCCCGCATCATTCTGAAGTGTCCATTCATCAGAGGAGGCTCCAACAAAGCAGTATCACACCTGCGCCACTATGTAAATTATGTGGCGACTCGGAGTGGTGTCGAGCGCATACAGCTGAATAAGCGGGATCTACCTCCTACCAAGAAGCAGAGGGAACTGGTCGCTCAGATCATCAAAGACTTTCCTCTCAGCAAGGGTATGTTTGAATACGAGGATTACTTGTTAAAGCAGACCCGCGGCAACGCATCTGAATTCATCTCCCGCGCAATGGAGGACAACTACGATAAGGTCGCCAAGCTGAATAACTACACACAGTACATTGCAATGCGTCCCGGCGCAGAGAAGTTGGAAACACACGGGCTCTTCACCGCATCGGATGACCGGGTGGTGCTCTCACAGGTAGCAGATGCAGTCGCTCATCACAAAGGCAATGTGTGGCTCCCCATTATCTCTCTGAGACGAGAGGATGCTCAGCGCATGGGATACGACAATGTAGAGCAGTGGCAATCCCTGCTCCGTGCCAGCGCCATGGAGATGGCACAACATATGCGGATACCGTGGAATCAGTTCCGGTGGTACGCCGCTTTCCATAACGAGTCCTCGCATCCTCACATCCACATGGTCTGCTACAGTGAGGATGGGAAAAGTGGTTTCCTCACAACCAAAGGTATTGAGGGAATCAAGTCCATGCTGGCCAAGGAGATCTTCCGCCATGAGCTGACTGAGATCTACGCCGAACAGACTCTGCGAAGGAATCAGCTGACGATGGGTGCGGAGGAGCGACTAAAAGAACTCATCGTGCAGATGCAGACTGGAGAAATGGAGAGCAATCGCATCGAGCAGCTCATGGATGAACTGTCCCAGTCCCTGAAAGGTCTCTCCGGCAAGAAGCAGTATGGGTATCTGAAAGCGCCGCTGAAATCTCTTGTGGACGAGATCGTGGACGAGCTTGCCAAAGACGAGCGGGTCAAAGCCGCATACGATTTGTGGTATGAGATGCGGGAGGAAGTGCTGCGGACATACAGCGACAAGCTCCCGGAGCGACTGCCGCTCTCTCAGCAGAAAGAGCTCAAGCGGATCAAGAACATGGTCATAGAGGAAGCGGTGCGACTTGGAAATCACAAGTCCGAGTTCACGCAGGAAGCGGTGCCACCCGACACCCCGCAGTCTGAGCCGGACACTGGATCTGCTCCTCCAAGAAGTGAGAGGCAGACAGAGAACAAAAAGTCATCCGCAGGTCAAAGCGGCTCTACAACTCATGAGCGTAAGAACGAGCCGTGGATACCTCGTCAGGTGCAGTGTGTAACGAAACTGCTCCGTCACATGGGCAGGATCTTCCAGGAGAACCCGCCGCCCAGAATTCCGGAACACCAGTTCACTGACCGGAAGCTGGCCCAGCAGATCCAGGAGAAGAAGATCGCCCACGGTCACAAAGCAGATGACCATGAAGATCCGAAGATGACGATGCAGTGAGCCGATGGCTCATTTTTATTTTGCCAAGGAGGAAACGAAAATGCCGTATATCCACTTTACCGATGAACAGAAAAAACGCGCCGCCTCCGTTGATCTCGTTGACTTCCTGCGGCGGCAGGGCGAGAAGCTGGTCCGCTCCGGACCGGAGTATCGGCTGGCCAGCGACCACAGCATCACCGTGCGCGGCAGTGAGTGGTACGATCATGCAATCGAGCACGGCGGCGGTCCCGTGTCCTTTGTCAGAAACTATTACGGTCTCACATACCCCGAGGCCGTCACCCGACTGCTGGATGGTGAGCAAGGGACTGTCATTGAGCGGCCTGCAAAACAGGAGGAGCCGGAAAAAAAGGAGTTCGCCCTGCCGAATGCACACACCGATATGCGGCGGGTATATGCCTACCTGCTCCAGCGCAGACTCATTGACCGTGAAGTCCTGTCTGCCTTTGCCCGTGCTGGTCTGGTCTACGAAAGCTGCGAAAAGTCCAAAGATGGGATGAAGGAATACCACAATGCCGTGTTCGTAGGAAAGGACGAACACGGCATTGCCCGTCATGCCCACAAGCGGAGTCTGAACAGCGGCGGCAACTCTCTGCGTATCAATGTGGAGGGCTGCGACCCACGGTACAGCTTCCACCATATGGGTAGGAGTGACCGGCTGTACGCATTCGAGGCGCCCATCGATCTGCTGTCCTTTATTTCCCTCTACCCCAAGAATTGGCAGGAACACAGCTATGTGGCGCTCTGCGGAACATCCCGGCACGCACTGCTGTGGATGCTGGAGCAGAATGACAAGATAAATAAAATCGTCCTCTGCATGGATCATGATGAAACAGGCATCGAGGTCAATGGCCGTCTTGCGGAAACCCTTCGTGAAGCTGGATACAGCAATGTGTCGATGCTTCAACCTGTCCATAAAGACTGGAACGAGGATCTCAAGGCCAGACATGGACTGGAAGCGCAGGCTCCGGTAGAGCATCCGCAGCTCGTGGTCGCGCCGGAAGTCTGCCGCCGCATCGGAAAGCTGAGTGAGAGGGCCAAGCCGGACATCGTACAGCAGGTGCTTCCGTGGCTGCTGGATAAGTATTGCTCCCACCTCCACTGGGGCCGCTTCGACCAGGCCATGACCTGCATGGAACAAATGTCGGCATTGTCCCTCGCTGCCTGTGGCCGGGAGCGGCATCAGTTAGGAGATGCAGTCAGTTCGGAGGAACTGGCTTATGCGCTCCAAAGCAGAATCCAACCACATCAGAATCGCGGCGTGATCAAAAACCGGGACACAGAGATCCGCATGGAGATTCAGAGCGTGCTGGCGAAAGGCAGTGCTGAAGGCATCCGCACGGAATCGGACAAGCGGCAGCTTGCCGATGCGTGGCTTGGTATTGCGGTGTCCTGCGCCAAGATCCCGGTCAAATACGAAGCCGACCTGCTCAAGCAACAGCTGAAGCAAGAGCAGGCCGAGGAGATGGCAGAATGCCCGGAACAACGAATGCCATCGGCAATGTCGATGGCACAGCAGATGATGTGATAGATCAAAAAGAAATGAGGTGAACAACTTGAACGACCAGGCATGGACACTCATTGGTGTCGCGGCGGTGGCGCTTATTGTCATCGGTGGCCTTGCGTTCCTCTCGCAGCGATACAGTCTGGACAATATCAAATCCAAAACAGTTGGTGACGGTCAATTCGGTACGGCACGGTGGGCTACAAAGAAAGAGATCCACGAAACATATTCCTTTGTGCCATTTCAGCCGGAGCTGTGGCGTGCTGGCATAGACCGTCCGACAGAGCAGGGACTGGTGATTGGCTGCGTTGGTGGCAAGCCTCCAAAACGCAGCAGGAAGCGAAAGAAGCCTGCAAAGCCGAGCAAACTGATTGCTCTGATCAACAAGGTCATACCCAAGAAAAAAGCCAAAGTCAAACCAGAGCGTAAGAAAAAGGCCGCACCAAAGCAGGGCAAGAAAAAGAAAACTCTTTTCCCTCAAAAGGCCAAGGCCAAACAGGATAAGGAACAGCAGCCCAAGAAACAGCACCATCCCATCCGGGCCATCGTGGATGCGGATGACATCCACGCCCTTGTCACCGCCGCCAGCGGGGCGGGAAAAACAGCCTACTTCCTGTACCCAAACATCGAGTACGCACTGGCCTCCGGGATGTCGTTCCTCTGTACAGACACCAAGGGCGACTTGTTTCGAAACTATGCTGGGATCGCCAAGGACAAGTACGGTTTCAACATTGCCATCCTCGACCTGAGAAACCCAACGCGGTCGGATGGAGATAATCTCCTGCACCTGATCAATAAGTACATGGACATCTACAAAGCAGACCCGACGAACCTTGCGGCGAAAGCCAAAGCGGAGAAGTACGCAAAGATCCTCGCCAAGACGCTCATCAACACCAGTGACTCAGAGGCCAGCTACGGTCAAAACCAGTTTTTCTATGACGCGGCTGAAGGTCTGCTCACTGCCATGTTCCTGGTAGTCGCCGAATACCTGCCCACAAAGGATAAGAAAGGAAATCCCATAGAGCAGCGGCACATCGTCAGCGTGTTCAAATTGGTGCAGGAACTTCTGGCCCCGGCACAGAGCAAAGGACACAACAAAAATAAAAACTCCTTCCAACTCCTGCTGGAACAACTGCCGGAAAACCATAAGGCAAAATGGTTTGCGGGTGCTGCACTCAACTCCGCAGATCAGGCTCTTGCATCGATCCTCTCCACGGTGCTGTCCCGGCTGAATGCCTTTCTGGACTCCGAGATGGAACAGATCCTTTGCTTCGATACAGCCATCGATGCCGAAAAGTTCTGCAATGAAAAGTCCGCTATCTTCGTGGTGCTGCCGGAGGAGGACAATACCAAGTATTTCATGGTGTCCCTCATCATCCAAAACCTCTACCGTGAGATCCTGACCGTGGCTGATGAGAATGGCGGCAGACTGAAAAACCGTGTGGTGTTCTTCGCGGATGAGTTGGGCTCATGTCCGCCCATCCAGTCGCTGGAGCTGATGTTCAGCGCCTCCCGCTCCAGAGGGCTGATGCTGGTACCCATCGTGCAATCGATCACTGGTCAGCTCCAGAAGAACTACGGAAAGGAAGGCTCGGAAATCATTGTTGACAACTGCCAGGTAAATATCTTCGGCGGCTTCGCTCCCGGCAGCCAGACAGCGGAAACACTCTCCGAGGCATTGGGGAAACGCACAGTCCTCTCGGGAACGGTCACCCAGAGCAAGGACAAACCGTCTCAGACCATGCAGATGATCTCGCGGCCGCTCATAACCCCGGATGAACTAAAGGTCATGCCAAAGGGCAGTTTCATCGTTGCCAAGACAGGCATCCATCCCATGCAGGTGCAGCTCCGGCTCTTTTTGGATTGGGGTATCCGCTTCGAGAAGCCCTATGAGGTGCCGGAGAAGGTACAGCGGCCTGTGGCTTACGCTACGAAGCAGGAACTGGAGCTTGCCATACAGAGCCGACAGATAAAACCGCAAAAGCAGGACGCTCCTGACAATCAGGAAGAAGCACAGGAAGCGGAAACGGTAGGTGCCGTGGAAATCGTGATAGACCAGGATGCCGTGGAGCCTGGTGAAGTCCATCCCTGACAGGAGGTGCCTGCCATGCCGTACTTTACGCACATCTATCAGTCAGACTTAAATCACAGGGCAAAGACGGTGTATATCTATCTCAAAGACCGTGCAGATGCGGAAGGCCGATGCTGGCCTGCGATCAAAACCATCGCCGCCGACCTGCGGCTCTCACGCTCCACAGTCAAGCGTGCGTTGGATGACCTCTGCCATGCCGGACTGCTTTCAAAAGACAGACGCTGGCGTGAAAACGGAAGCTACACCTCAAATTTATATACGCTTCTGTAATGGCTGAAAAAAGCAGACTCTCCCGCCAAGGGGAGAGTCTGCTCATTTGCTGAACCGAGGATAGGTTCATGATGAACCATCCAGAAGTACCCACTCTAAGAATAGCTTAATACAGAGAGAAGAACAATTACTCCTCCATGATCTTCAAACGGCGAAGCGAGGACTTCAATGAAGTGACGGTGTCCAGGATCAGCTTCGTCTCGGTGGGATCGCAGTCCGCAACGATTTCACTCAACCAGTTATTCAGGAATGGCTTTGCGCTCTTCACCTCAAGGCAAAACAGCTCGTCAGCGGAACAGTCCAGAGCGTTGATGATTTGAATGAGTGTCTCAAGACTCGCCTTGCCGCTTCCGGTTTCGATGTGGCTGATATGGGAGGTGCCGACGCCGACAGCTTCCGCAAGCTGCTCCTGTGTTATCTTCTTCTCAGTGCGTATCGCACGGATGCGTGCGCCTATATGCTTATAGTCAATCATAGTACAGCCCTTCCTGATAGTGATACTTGTATTGTAAGTACAATCAGGTTGTGCTATAATAACCTGAAAATACAGATGTACTAATAGTGATAGTTTTGTGAAAAAATATTGCGGAGGGAGCTTTATATGGGCGCATCCTGTTTCTTTATTGGACATCGGGAAACCGGAGGGGATGTGGTCCCGGCGCTGACGGAAGCGGTGGAACGCCATATCACGGACTACGGCGTGACAGATTTCTATGTCGGTCATTATGGAGGATTTGACGGACTTGCTGCACAGGCGGTGAAGGAAGCCAGGGAGCGACACCCGGAGATCCGGCTGACACTGGTGCTTCCGTATCACCCGGCCATCCGACCGATCAGCACGCCCAAAGGCTTTGATGGCACATTCTATCCCTGGGAGGACGAGAAGATACCCAAGCGTCTGGCCATCATCAAAACCAATCAACGCATGGTGGACACCTGCGATTATCTGATCACATACGCATACCACTTCCTTGGTGGCACTGGCCAAATCGTAGAGTATGCCCGGAAGCGGGAGAAACGAGGACATATCCATGTTGAAAACTTGGCTGAAAAGATTCGGGAAAACGCTCTCTAAACATTACATGGTGATATTGCTGGCGGCGGCCATGATCTCCAGTTTTTCCGCCTTTATTGTCACGATGTTTGATACAGCGTATTGGAAAATCGTTGCGACCACTCCGGAACCAGAGTGCTGCGCTGTCTGCGAGGAAGGAAATGGCAACCGCTATCACGCGCCAGTCCTTGTCAACCTCTCCACAGGCACGATGCGGGAATTGGAGATATACGACAGAGATCCCCGCAGGCCATGGGAAGTTGCCGAGGAGCAGCGGTGGGATGATTGGGTTTTCACATTCATTGATGGAAACGCCACCATGTCATGGAGCAGTGAGGATCATAAGAACATAGCAGACATTGGGAAAAAGATTGGAAAGATTGCTCCGGCTCTTTTCTGCCACGATTGCCGTGCTCTGCTGGCAGACACAGCCACAGAGGGGTATGCTCTGTTGGATCTATATGACTTGGAGGACATCCAAGCATACGCTGTGGAGGCTGGTGCGGAATATACCATCCGCGACTACACCGTTTCCATATACAAGGACAAGGAAAACGGCGGTCTGAAGGTGGAGGTCACCGGCCACCTGTTCGATGCCGAGTAACAAGTAGAAATTGAATGAGAAAAGCGCAGCTCCGCAAAGCTGCGCTTTTCTTGTTGCAATTCGATTATTCTAAAACACGGAAGATCTCGCCCGTAAGGTCTTGGATCTCATCAAGCGGAATCTTCGTACCATCGGTAAGGATCAGCAGTCGCTCGAACTCATCGACCTTCTTTACTTGGCCGGTGACAGTGACATAAGCGCCGCCTGACTTCCGCTCGTCGGGAACGAAGTAGGTCACGGAAACCTCCGGACGGTCAGCCAGGTTATCCAGAAGAAGCTGTTGCTTTCTGTCCAAGGCGGCACGGCTCTCCTCGGACAGCTCGATGCGCTGGTCGGTCAAGCGGCCTGTTTCTTTGATGGCGGCATCATACCCGGTAAGAGCCGCAAAGGGGCTGAACTGCGCCGCACGGTCGATTATGGACATCCGTGGCCGAGTAGCCGAAACATGGTGCGGCAGATCAATGATATCGTCGTATTGGTGATTGTTTGCGTTGTTCATGCCGCACCTCCTTTTGCACGCCAAACTGAAATTTTCTATTTCTCCATAACATAGTTTATCAATGAAATTCCATTCCTGATAACTTGCTTTAATTATAGAACACTCAGCAAAATCATACTACCAATTCGGTGTTTCTAAATGTAAACTTTGGGTTGCATTTGATATTTTGGTGGTGTTGTTACATAGTAAAATAACAATTTATCTTCCTGCCAATGACTTTCCAACAACATAAACTCCAACCAACATTTCTGCAATTGACAATCCCAATAGTAAGCCAGAAATAAAGTCTTTAAAATCTGAACCGCCAAATGCATATGAAAGAGCCTGTAAAGCAATACCCATTACAATAAGCATAATTCCATATAACATATTTTTTTGCTTTTCTAACTCTTGCGTTCTTCTTAGCAAATCTAAAATCTGCTCATCATCATAGGTGCGAACACTTTTATCTTCGGATATTTCACCATCCATCAATTCTGCCACTGTAACCTCAAGTTCTTCGCATAAACTCTTTACAATAGAATAGTCTGGCATACATTTTCCTGTTTCCCATTTTGAAATGGTTTTATTTGAAACCCCAAGTTTCTCCGCTAATTGTTCCTGTGTTAGATTTTTCTGTTTTCTCTTTAAGGCTATAAATTTTCCTGTAACTAATTGATTCATATGTATTCCTCCATTCATTTGATGATATAAAGGTACTTCTTTCATCAATGAAATAAAATCCCTTGTAAGTAGAATATGGGTGGAATCTCTGTAAAATGGCGAAATACGCTATAGTAAACTCAACAGAAACTTCAAATTTTCGCTTCTACGCTTTATGCCCACCGATCTGGGCATTGCGGTCTTTGGCCGTGGCGCCTTCCTCCAGATTCATACCTTTGAGGATAGCATTTTTTCCGAACTTCTTCTTGATAGACAGGATTGCCTCCTGCTGGCTCCGCTCCCGTTTTAGGGCGGCGGCATCCTCGGCCTGCTGGCGGTCTCTGGTTTCGTAGTCGGTGAACAGATCAAGCTGTTCAGTCACTGGCTCAGAGGGCACTGCTGCCTCGTCAATAACGTGGTTGGCAACAATATTCAGGCGTCGAATCAGCAGGTCAGTGTCAACGATGCGGTCGTAGAGCTCCGACACCGCTTGAAGAATCTCTCTTGTAGAAGAAGTGTATTTCCCAAGATTGCCCGTGCCGTGAGCGTGCTTCGGGATCTTCCGTCCGTAGTGGTCGGTGGTGACCTCACCCTTGTAGGACTTGCTCCGCTTCGGGTCAGTCAGATTCTCAATATCATAGCCAACGGTCAGCACGATCTGATTGGTGACAAGACCCTTGTCCACTAAGTCCAGGACCAGCAGATCCGCCATCTCTCGCGCCACCAGCTTGGCCTTCTCAGAAGTATAGGGGCTGTGCAGCACCTGCCCGGAACCGATGCTGTTGGACTCCGGCTTGTAGGCTTTGATATCCGCAATGGTGCAAGGCTCCCAACCCCAGGCGTGGTCGATGAGCAGCTCCGCATTCACGCCAAAGAGCTTATACAGCACTTCGTCGTTCTGCACGGACTGACGGGCCACATCGCCCATGGTGAGCATCCTATGCTCCTCCAGCTTCCGTGCGTAGCCACGTCCGACACGCCAGAAGTCCGTGAGGGGACGGTGGCTCCAGAGCGTGCGCCGATAGCTCATCTCGTCCAGTTCCGCGATCCGGACACCGTTGCGGTCGGCGGGGATGTGCTTGGCCACGATGTCCATGGCAACCTTGCAGAGATATAGATTGGTGCCGATGCCTGCCGTGGCCGTGATGCCGGTGGTGTCCAGAACATCCAGAATGATTTTCATGGCGAACTCGCGGGGCGTGAGCTTGTAGGTGCCAAGGTAGTGGGTAGCGTCGATGAATACCTCGTCAATGGAGTAGACATGGATATCCTCCGGTGCCACATACTTCAGGTAGACATTGTAGATCTCAGTGCTGGTCTTCATATACTTTGCCATCTGGGGCGGAGCCACAACATAGTCGATGGCCAGCTCCGGATGAACTTTTAGTTCGGTATCGTCGTGAGAGGTTCCAGTGAAGATGCGACCGGGAGCCTTGCGCTGGCGCTGTGCATTGGCCTGCTTGACCTGCTGCACGACCTCAAACAGTCTCGCCCGGCCGGAGATGCCGTACTGCTTCAAAGACGGAGAAACGGCAAGGCAGATGGTCTTTTCCGTGCGGCTCAGATCCGCCACCACAAGGTTGGTGGTCATGGGGTCCAAGTTCCGCTGCATACATTCAACGGATGCATAGAACGACTTCAAATCTATTGCGATATAGGTACGCTGCATCTCCATCTGACCACCTCCCGGATATTATTTCTCAGCAAGATTATAGCATACAAGGACGGCAATTGTGTAGCGTAAGTGTGAATATGCAGATCTCCAGACCCGGAATCATATTGTTTTGTTTTCGCATATGTGGTATTTTTTAGATAGACAGTTGTACGATACAGCCTGATGCGATACTGACATTAAAAGGAGGCGTGAATATGCTGCGTTTTCCCCATCATCTCAGCGACAATCAGATTGGTTTGATGCTGGTGGTTGTTCTTCCAATCTTGGGCATCCTGATTTGGCTCTACAACGCCTACCGCATGGGCAAGCTGAAATGGAAACCAAAGGGTCCGGCAAGTCCACGCCTCGTAACTGTTGGTGTTTTTCTGTTCATCCTGTTAGCCACCGCATTACTGATAGTATTTAGATAGCCAAGGCAGAAAATAAAGCGGCATAGCCTCCACAACGGAAGCTATGCCGCTTTGCTGTCTAATTAGTATTCAGTTGTCGCGTGTCTTTTTCGACTGCGGAACAAGCGTGCTATAGTGGTGAGAATTAGCGTCAGCAGGACAAGCCTGATCCAATCAAAGAAAATATAGTGAACTCTTGCAATCGCCGAGAATGGGCCAAGCGTGACCGGAATATAGGTCAGCACGAAAGCAACACACCCCACCACCAACAGGGTATAGGTTTTCTTTGTGGGCGACAGCGGTTTCTTGCGGAAACACATCACAGTTACCACGACGATTGCAACATAGCAAATCAACTCTACCCACGCAAAAGCCAGTCGCATGTAGTTCATGCTTGGCTCATAGTTCAGGGTCCATCGTGTTAGGCGCCAAGTGATGCCTGTTGCGTATCGCAGATATACATTGACAGCAAACAGTAGCGCCCAGGCACACCACAGGCCAACATTCCGCTTGAAAACCAGGCAAACAATACCGCAGAGAATAAAGGGAGAGGAAAATAGCAGACCAGAAAGAACTCCACCGAGGATCGTTAGGAGCAGCAAAACTACCGCACCAAAGCACAGCAAGATCACGCCGACGATTTTCTGCGTGTTGGTAGATTTCTGGACGATGACTTGTACAGGTTGTGCAGGAACTTTATTTTCAGGCTCGGTGTTCTCGCTTTCCTCATGAGCTGGTGGAACATCGCCCTTCACCAATTCATCCAGTGTAATATGGAACACTTCGCTCAACTGTATCAGCTTATCCAGTTCGGGGACACTGGTATCGGTCTCCCACTTGGAAATGGACTGGCGGGACACATTCATCTTCTCAGCCAGATCTCCTTGGGACATTTCGTGCTGATTTCTCAGCGCAGAGATTTTTTCGCCTAATGTCATTGAGTGGCCTCCTTTCTGTGCCTCTATCATAGCAGGAAACGGCATT
>JAFQFP010000051.1 GCA_017398625.1 Oscillospiraceae bacterium | reverse complement strand
GACCGATATCCTCTATGCCGTTTTCTATGCCGATGAGGTCAAAGAATACCCCATCGAATATACCGGTGCCCAAAAGACTGCCGAGGAACTGGCCCAATCACTCAGCGAGCTGACTGGGCTGGACTTTACCATCACCGCCAGCCAGACCGAGGACGGCTGGATCGTGGACTGGGCTGCGGATTCTACGCTGGTTGCAGGGCTGGACGACCGGGAGCAGAAGGAGGAGTTCTTCTTCTTTGACTATGATTCCCAGTGCTGGTTCATGATGGACAGCCTTTGGCGCACCCTGACCGAGAATCTGGACGCCGAAAATATCTATTACACCATGGATGGTGGCCAGGAGCTGGTCTTGGAGAACCTGTCTTCTTCCATCAACACATTCCCCTCGGACGTTCCCTATATGGGGTCTGGCTTCTATGCCGCCCATGACGATGTGCGAGGCGATGAGGGATCCACCGAGGACGGAGAGGCTTCCTACAATACTTACTATGATGAATCCACCGGCCTGCTGCTGACGTATCCCGATGTGTTTTCCTCGGAAGGCACCTTGGATGAAAACGGGAAAATGAATTTCTATACCCTGTGGGATACCGGGATGCTCTTCTGGATCGAGTCCAACGAATCGGGGTGGACCACTGACGCATTCTTGGAGACCTTTGATGCCCGTGCGAGGATGGAGTTGCAAGGAAATGTGATCATCGCCTGCGGCGAGGGGACAGACGCCTACGGCAATGTCGTTCCGATGGCATGGTATTGCGTCGTCGACCCCGGCTTTATCGCCAATGTGGAGGTGCATTGCACCGATTCGGACGAGGCGGACTATTGGTATGAGGAATTCCAGAATGACGCATTCTGGATCGAAAACGCCCGGGGAATCTATGGGGAAGGTTAAGGCGCGGAAGCAGCGGCTTTATGGACGAAAAGAATTACAGAAAAGGAGAAAAATATATGAAACAAAATAGACCTGACGAGACCGGTTTTGAAAAGATGAGCGATGAGGAGCTGTCCCGAAAGGTGAAACACTATGAGAACATTGAGCGCATCGGGGGAAAGCTGATCATTGTCATGATCATCGCATTATTTCTCGCGGCGTTCCTGCAGGACAATGTTCTGATCGTTCTCGGTTTGATCGCGTTCATCGTCCTGCTCATGTTCCTGCTCCCGATGCGGGCGGAAGGAAAGAAAAATGCCCTTCTGACACAGCAACTCGGCAGTTTCTTTTACGGGGAACTGGCGCGTATGTTCGGCCCCGCGCCGGAAAAGCCGGAGATGCCCATTGACGAAGCGTTCCTGAGGCGTATCGATCCGGTGCGTAGTCCCTGGGAGGATTGCGAGATCTCGAATTTCTACGAGGGTGCCCGCAATGGCATGCGGTTCTCTGCCGCCAACGTGACCTTGAGCCGCAGAGTGGAGTCGGATCACCCGGATGATGATTTTACCTATCCCCGTGCCGCATTTTATGGCATTGTGCTGCGATGCAAGGATATCTGCGGGCCCGTTGCCGATCTTGACCTACGGGACCGGTCCGAGTTTGAGTTTGCCATGGGGTTGAACGGCACTCCCAAGCATACCGAGTATCCAACGCGAAAGGGTGGCGGTCTCGACGATCCCGTCGCCTTCACTAATTATTATTCCGCCCGCACTGCAGACGGTACGGAGGCGGATGACGCGGTGACACCGCAGATTCGCGAGCTGATCGGCATGCTGGAGGCCTTCGCTGCCAACAGCAGGGTAGCCGCCCTCAGTCTGCACAACGGTGAACTAACGCTGGCGCTTCACACAAGCTATAAATTTGCGTACATTCCCCCAAAACAGGATCTTAAGAATATCGATGGGATACGCATGAGCTACACGGCTACGCTTACCACCATGGCAGCACTTCTCGACCTCATTCGGGGATCCTTCGCAAAAAT
>JAFQFP010000042.1 GCA_017398625.1 Oscillospiraceae bacterium | reverse complement strand
TACCCATATCATTGACAGTGTGGATATGCTTTGGGACCGTACTATCATTATGCAGGACGGCCAGATCCGCGCTAATCTGACCCGTGAAGAGCTGGAACAGGACGGGAGAACTCTGGAACAGCTGTTCTTCGATGTAACAGAAGGCATCGGCCGGGACGCTATGTCTCATACTGAGGATTCTGCATCCCAGGGAGGCTGATGCTATGCGGTTATTTGGTTATTACGCGTGGCATTCCGTTGTGAATCAGCTGCGCAAGCTGTTTAAAACCTGGGTTCTGATTTTTCTTGTCATCTGCATGGCAATCGGCGGTTTCATCGGCATCGGTGCTGCCATGCTGGAAGATGCCGCAGGCGGGGACGAGGAAATCGTGGAAAGCGAAGTGATTGAGGAAGAAGAACCCGGTCTTGCGGAAAAGCTTGGTATCGAATCGAAAGATTTGGTCGAGCTGATCGTGGGCGGTGTGATTCTGATTGTTTTTGCTTTTGAAGCAATCGGTGCCGATAAAAACGGAAGCCGGATCTTTTTACCCGCCGATGTCAACCTCCTGTTTGCTTCTCCTATGAAACCCCAGTCTGTTCTTCTGTTTCGGCTGATGACGCAGTTGGGTACCAGCATTCTGGCTAGTGTATATCTGCTGTTCCAACTGCCGAATTTGGTTTTTAACATGGGCTTAAGCATTTGGGTGGCACTGGCTATGATTGCTACATGGTGCCTGACGATTGTGGTCGGCAAACTGTTGCAGATCTTTTTGTACACAGTCTGTTCCACCCATGTAAAACTTAAAAACCACCTTCGTAACGGCATTTATGCGTTCCTGCTTGTGATCGCAGGTGCATACCTGATGTACTGGAAGACAAGCGGAGACAACTATTTGGTAGCAGCCGTTGGTTTCTTCAATGGTTCTGTTTCCCGCTACATCCCCCTGTGGGGTTGGCTGAAGGGATTCTGCATGTTTGCCATGGAAGGTAATATCGCAGGTCTGCTGATGAGTTTTGCAGCTATCGCTCTGGGCGGTGTTCTGCTTACTTATATCATTTGGCATGTGAAAGCGGACTTTTACGAGGATGCTATGGCCAAATCCGAGGAAACGGCGGAGCTGCTTGCCGCTGCCCAGGCGGACAAGGGCGGCGTGACGATCATCCGCCGCAAGAAGGATCGCAGCGATAAGCTGCGGCGAGACGGTATGCGGCATGGCTCCGGCGCAAATGTGTTCTTCCATAAAGCCATGTACAATCGATTCCGGTTTGCCCATCTTGGCATTTTTACAAAAACCTCCGAAACTTACTTGGTGGCAGCAGTCGGTGTATCTGTCCTGTGCCGCTTTGTGATCCAGGCGGATGGTCTGATCCCGGTTATGCTGACTTTAGGCGTGCTTACCTTCTTCCGTGCCATGGGTAATCCTCTGGAGCAGGATACCCAGATGGAACATTTCCTGCTGATTCCGGAAAGTACCTGGCACAAACTGTTTTGGTCGCTGATGGGTGGCACGGCAAATTGCTTCCTGGACCTGCTGCCTGCGGTGATCGTTGCAACACTTCTATTGGGAGAGAACCTGCTGATCGCTTTCGCATGGATTCCGCTAATCGTTTCTGTTGATTTCTTCGCAACCACTGTTGGCGCGTTTATTGGGTTGTCTGTTCCGGTATCCGCAGGTAAAACGATCAAACAGTTGGTTCAGATCCTGTTTATCTACTTCGGTTTGCTGCCGGATATCGCAATCATGGCAATCGGCCTTGTCTTTGAACAGACAGCGCTGGCGGCTATTGGCTGTGTAGTAGTAAACATTTTGCTTGGTTTGGTATTCTTCTTCCTGACGCCGCTGTTCCTGGAGCCAAAGGATGGCAAGAAGTATGCGCCGGAAAGATCCTTCACAGGAAATCTGAACGAAGTAAAAAAGCATTTCTCTAGACTTGGTCTCGGTACCTTTGTCATTCTGGGACTGGGTTCTGTAGTGCAGATCCTTGCAATGGGTGTGGTTGACAGAGTCTTTCCTCAGTGGATGGAGAATTCCTGGGGAATGTGGCTTATCACCTTTGCACCGCTTTACCTGATAGCTGTTCCGGTTGGTCTACTGCTTCTGCGCAAGGTTCCTGCGAAGCCTCTGGAAAAGCACGATCTGAAACCGGTTAGATATCTGGTTTCCGCCATTATCTGCATCTTCATGATGTATGCCGGTAACATTTTGGGCACGGTCATCACGGCACTGCTGCAGCTCCTGCCCGGAATCTCCGCAGGCAACCCGATTCTGGGCTATGC
>JAFQFP010000016.1 GCA_017398625.1 Oscillospiraceae bacterium | reverse complement strand
TTTGAATAATTTGCTCTAGCAATATTACTCAAGAATTTTCGTTGGCTGTTAATTCGATTTCTCGAAACTTAAACAATCCATTATAAATTGTCCAAGGTGTTCTTGTTCGTCTTTGCGTTATTCAATTTACAAGGTACAGAATTTGCTGCCCTCCGGGCACACGCCCCTCATCGCGACAGCTTGCTAATGATACCACTTTGGCAACACTTTGTCAAGCACTTTTTTCAAAAAATCTAAACTTTTTTATTTTTCTTTCCCGTTGCGGCAAAAGGTTGATTTTTACGGTAAAAATCACCTTTTATAGGCTGGAAATATTGCTTGTAATCCGGCTCAGCGCATCGGCGGCATCCATGGAGCTGTCCTCCTGATTGGCGATGTCTCCAAGGCTCACCATGCCGCAGAGCTTCCCGGCTTCTACCACAGGCAGTCGGCGGATCTGCCGCCGTCCCATCAGATGCGCCGCTGCACCCACATCCATATCCGGCTTTGCCGACAGCACGCCGCCGGTCATCACCTCACGGACGGTTGTGGCTTCCGGAGCTCTGCCTGCCGCCAGACAGCGGGTCACGATATCCCGGTCGGTCACCAGACCGCAAAGCTTGTCCTCGCCCTCGCACACCGGCAGGGCACCTATATTATAATGTGTCAGTGTTCTTGCCGCCACCGCCACCGACTCCTCCGGGCGGATCTTGATCACGGAGCGGGTCATAATGTCCTGTACTTTCATATTTTCGCCTCCCGGAGGCTATTCTTTCCGGAAACCCATGGAAATATACCTACAAATATGGTAAAATACTGTAAGATTTCCGGTACAAAACGGTAGTATATAAAGGAAGGGGGGATATCCATGGAGGACAGGCACATTTTGACCCTGCTGCTGAAGCGGGCGGAAAGCGCCATCGACGCGCTGGCAGAAAAATTCGGCTCCCGTCTCCACGCCTTGGCAACGAACATACTTGCCGATCCGCAGGACGCAGAGGAGTGCGTCAACGATACATATTTAGCACTTTGGAACGCCATCCCACCCAACCGCCCGGATCCTCTTTCCGGCTATGTGCTGCGTACCGGGCGAAATATAGCCCTGAAGCGGCTTCGCAGCAATACCGCCCGTAAGCGCTGCACCGCCTACGACCTTTCTTTAGAGGAGCTGTCCGGCTGTATCGGCACTTCCGATCTGCAAAACACTCTGGACAGCCGCGCTCTGGGTCGCGCCATCGATGCCTTTTTGGATACCCTTTCCAAGGAGAACCGGATCCTCTTTCTTCGGCGGTACTGGTTCGGCGACAGCATCAAAACCATTGCCGCCCAGCGGCATCTTACAGAAAACACCGTATCCGTCCGGCTCAGCCGCATCCGGGGCAGGCTGAAGGACTATCTGACACAGGAGGGATATTTATGAGCAAGGAAATCTTCGACGAAGCACTGGCTCAGATCAGCGACAAGCATATCACGGAAGCCGCAAATACGAAAAAGCGCCGTCCGGTATGGCTGGGAGCAGCCGCGGCGGCATTGGCACTGGTCATTCTGGTAACGGCGCTGGTGTCCCCCTCCGCAGGGGCTTCCGGGCTGATCGCAGAGCCGGAGCTGCCGAAAATGGCGCCCTACCCCAGCTCCCTGCTGGGCTGGGACTATAATGAGAAGGAATACGAAGCATGGCAGAACAGCCAAGATGCCCAGTATGACCAGCCCGCAGGCTACGCCGACAGCCTCCAAAGCTATTTCACCGAAAGCATCCCCGTCCTTCTCGCCGCCAACGGCACGGAAAACACCGTCTGCTCCCCGGTGAATGTCTACATGGCGCTTGCCATGCTGGCGGAATGTACCGACGGCAGCTCCCGTCAGCAGATCCTTGACCTGCTGAACGCAGGCAGCATCAACAAGCTGCGTACACAGGCGGGCTATGTGTGGAACGCCCACTACTGCGACGACAGCGCCTCCACCAGCCTGCTTGCCAACTCCCTGTGGCTGCAGGATGGCTACAGCTACAATACAGAAACCGTCAACACTCTTGCAAGCCACTATTATGCCTCCGTTTATCAAGGGACGCTGGGCAGCGACAAAATGAACAAGGCGCTGCAAAGCTGGCTCAACGACAACACCGGAGGGCTGCTGAAGGAGCAGGCAAGCCGGATGGAGCTGCCTGCACAAACGGTTCTGGCGCTGGCATCCACCGTCTACTACCGGGCAAAATGGGTAGACACCTTTGTGGAGGGCAATACCAAGCAGGATGTATTTCACAGCCCCGACGGTGCGGTGACCTGTGACTTCATGAACCGCACCCTGACCTACGGTCCTTATTATTACGGCGAGGACTTCGGTGCCGTGCGGCTGGGTCTGGAGGACGGCGGAGCCATGTGGCTGGTGCTGCCGGACGAGGGCTGCACTCCCGCCGACCTTTTGGAAAGCGGTCACGCCATTACCGCGGTGCTGCAATCCCGGCAGGCGCAATCTGCCTCCGTCAAGGTGCACCTTTCCCTGCCCAAATTCGATGTGGCAGCCAGCCGGGAGCTGTCCGAGGGTCTAAAGGCGCTGGGCGTCACCGATGTATTTGAGAGCGCCGACTTCTCCCCCATCACCGACTATCCCGACATCTGGCTGGACCGGGTGGATCACGCCGCCAGAGTCAAGATCGACGAGGAGGGCGTGGAAGCCGCTGCCTATACCGTTATGGCAGCCTGTGGCGCGCCTATGCCCCCGGAGGAGGAGATCTACTTCACCCTAGACCGCCCCTTCCTGTTTGTCATCACCAGCCGGGACGAACTCCCCCTGTTCGCAGGGATCGTAAACAACCCCTAAGTTTTCATGCCCCGCCGAGGTTTTTCGGCGGGGCATTTTCGCTTTTCTTGACTTGCAATTTATCCCATGATATACTTTTTATATGCAAATCTAAGGGGGTGCCTTTATGAAACGGAAACTGTTTGCCGCCTTGCTCTGTCTGCTGCTGACAACACTTGCAGGCTGCGGCTGTGAGCATCAATGGACGCAAGCGAGCTGCACCGCACCCAAGACCTGCTCCCTCTGCGGCGACACCGAGGGCGCGCCCATCGGCCATAGCTGGCTTGCCGCCAGCTGCACCGCACCGAAAACCTGCGAAAACTGCGGTGAGACCTCCGGCGATGCCTTGGGACACGATTGGGCCGACGCCAACTGCCAGAGTGCCAAAAAATGCGCCCGGTGCCATGTCACTGAGGGATCTCCCACAGACCATAGCTGGGCATCTGCCACCACCGAGCTCCCTAAGACCTGCACCGCCTGCGGTGCCACTGAGGGTAAGCGCATCGTTACCGACAAGCGCTTCACCACCGCCGCCACCCAGCAGCTCCATGGCAAATGGAAAACGGAGATGACCGTCCATGGCGAGGATGCGCAAATGCAAAAATATTTCGACGAAATTACCTATACCATGTTCTACGAGTTTTGCAACGACGGCAGGCTGATCCTCTCTGTTGAGCTTCACGACCAGTTTGCCTTTTGGGATGCGGTCAAGGCGATGTACAAGGATACCTTTACCTCCTTGCTGGGAGAAGAACTCTCCCAAGAGGAGCTGAACAGTGCACTCAAAGCGCAGTACGGCATGGATCTGGATCATCTGCTGGATCAGATTATCAGCGAGATCGATCTGGAGGAAATGCTGGGAACCGGCGTTGACTATGTGTACTATGTGGAAGACGGCCAGTTTTATTATGCCCTTAGCTGGCTCAACAGCTTTAAGTCCTCCGCCTACACACTGGAGGATGGCGTTCTGACCATCGATGCCTTCCAAGCCGAGGAAAACCCCGATCCCGTGCAGCTCACCCGTGTAGAATAATAAACCACGATCCCGGAAGCCGCAGCTTCCGGGATCGTTTTTTTGCGAAATTACTGATCGTCCTCCAGCGAAAGCTGCCCCTGCAGCCGGTTGCGCTTGGCATAAAGGTCGTTAAAATAGCCGGTGTACTCCACATAGTAGCCGCTGTTGGGGAACAGATAATGGTGCAGGTCGATGAGATAATCGTCGGTCATGCTGGCGATATAGTCCACAATGATCTGGTTGGGCTCGGTCTTTTCATAGGGAACCGTCCGGGTGTATCTGCTCTGGTTTACATAATCTATATGGTGGCAGAAGATGGGCGAATCCGTCTTTTCCTGCAGCAAGTCCTCCAAAAGCTGCTCATAGATCTCCTGCATCATGGGCCGCACCACCCGGTTGAGGATGACTCTGCCCGGCTCGTTGGCATAGATCATGGCATAGTTTTCCTTTTTGTAGGACTGTACCGCTTGGAAGTGGCTCTCATCCAGCTTGATATAGGGGTGTCCGTAGCTGTTTTCGATGATGTTGACCACCAGATTGTTGATGATCTCCGCATTGACCGTGCCGATGATGGTGGAGGAAAAGGCATCCCCCTCCAGCAGCTGAATGCTTTGGGCATCCTGCCGATCCTTGCCCAGATAGGCAATGATATCGGAAATGCGCACCACATTTCCCTCTAAGGTAGAGGGCTGGAGCTTGTTGGAATAGCCGGGGATGGTGTAGCACTTTTCCAGCTCCCTGTCAAACTCCTCAAAGCTGCTCATAGGCACGGGATGATACTCGGAGAGCTCGATCTCGCCGTTGTGACCGGCGATACCCGACAGGGTCTGCAGTGTCAGATTCAGGGGGAAGATCTGATCCAGCACCCGGGCAGAATGGATGTTGTGGCTGAAGAACCTGCCGGTGTGGCTGTTGTAGAGCTCATTGAGATATACCTCGCCGCAGTGGGCAAAGGGCGCATGACCGATATCGTGACCCAGCGCGATGGCCTCGATGAGATCCAGATTCAGATTCAGCGCCCTGCCGATGGTGCGGGCGATCCGGGAAACCAGCTGAACATGGAGGCTGCGTCGGGTGATATCATCGTTCTTGACCAGAGAGAACACCTGGGTTTTATCGGTGTAGCGGTTGTAGTAAGGGCTGTACAGGATCCGGTCGATATCCTTGGCGAATTTCGGCCGCCACACCGGAACAGTTCTATTGCTGCTGAACCGGCGAAGGGCTTCTTGATCGTGGAAGGAAAGATCGGTGTAGCTGCGGTCAGCCTTTTCCTGCTCCATACGCGCAGCCAGCTCCTGAGAAAGCTGCTCTTTTGCCATAGTAAAACGCCTCCTTTTTCTTTTATCTTACCACAGATAAGAGAAATTGCAAGAAAAAGCAGGCGGCTTCCCGGAGAAATTGCCGGCTAATTCTTGGATATTCTTGACTGCCAAAGTCCAAGACCGTATAATTTATACAGAAGTTCCGCTTCTGATCACGCACCGGGGAGGTCACACATGAGATATCAGAAATTACGAGTCTGTCTTTTGCTGGCAGCCATGCTCACCCTTACCGGCTGCATACGGGATCTGGCGCCCAGCAACGCCGCCACAGTACCCAGCACCGTACAAACCGCCCCCACCGCCCTGCCATCGCAGGCACCTACCGAGCCCCTTCCCCACAGGGTGTCCGACGAAGCGGTGCAGGATTACCTGCTCCCGCTGGAGAACTTCTCTTGGGAGCGCAAGTATGCGCCGGAATATGTGATGCTCCACTTCACCAGCGCCGTCACCTTGTCCAAGGACGATCCTTATAATATGGCTGCTGTAAGGTCGATCTTCGCCGATTACGGGGTCAGCATCCATTATATTATTGACCGAGACGGCACGGTATACTGCTATGTTCCCGAAAATTTAGTGGCGTGGCACGCCGGGGCAGGTGTCTGGAAGAACGACCCCAAGTATACCAACCGGCTCAATGACTACGCCATCGGCATTGAGATTCTTGCCATCGGCTCCCAAAGCGATATGGCTGTGTTTTTGACCGAGGACGAATACAATGCTCTGGATTCCGATCTGATCGGCTATACGGATGCCCAGTACGCCGCGCTGAAAGCACTGGTGGCGGATATCTGCCAACGCAACGGCATTCCCATGGATCGCCGGCACATCATTGGACATCAGGAATATTCCGCCCAAAAGACCGATCCCGGCGAGCTGTTCGATTGGTCAAGGCTGGGTTTGGACCCGGTAGCCGGCACAAGCGAATGATGTCCACCATTTTACACCTGCAAAAAGCTCCTCTTGGTCACCCAAGGGGAGCTTTTTGATGCATCCAGCATGTTTTCGATAAATATTCCATACCCCGTGGTGGGGTCGTTTACGAGATCGTGTGTCACCGCGCCGATGGCTTATGCCAAGGCTTCTCCGGGAACGAGAATCTGTCACCGCAGGTGACTGATGAGGTGTAGCTGCGCAGCAGTGTCTTTCTCCACCAAAAATAATCCGCATTCTACACCTCATCCGTTAAAAATCATGGATTTTTGCCACCTTCTCCTCGAGGAGAAGGCTTTAGGCAGCAGCATCTAACATATTTTCAATGAAGATACCATATCCCGTTGTGGGGTCATTCACCAGCACATGCGTCACGGCACCCACCAGTTTGCCGTCTTGGATGATTGGGCTGCCGCTCATCCCCTGCACGATGCCGCCGGTGGCTTCCAGCAGCGCCGGGTCGGTGACCTTGAGGAGCATATTGCGGTTCCCGGCGCGTCCTTTGGGATAGATTTTCAATATTTCCACAGAATATTCCCGAACAGCGCTGTCATTGACGGTGGAGCGGATGGTTGCAGGCCCGACCTTCACATCCTCGGCATTTCCCACCTCCATGGCTTCCCCGGATACCGGCATGTTCAGCCGGCCGAATACGCCCCTGTCCGTATTGGCATCCAGCGTGCCCACCGGCTCGCCGTCGGACAGCGCGCCCATAAGCTGTCCCGGCTCTCCTGCCCTGCCCCGGCGCACAGACAGGATGCTCGCCCGGTATGCCTTTCCCCCGGTGAGCCGTAAAAGTGCCCCGGTGTCGTCGTTGACCCCGTGACCTAAGGTACCAAACAGTCCGGTCTGGGGGTCATAAAAGGTGACCGTGCCGATGCCGGTGATGCCGTTGCGCAGATACACACCCAGCCTTGGCCCCTGCTCCGTGATGGCAGGCTGCAAATGCATGCTCACCGCTTTGCCGCTGCGCTGCACCACCACATCCACAGCCCCGTCGGAGCTCTCCAATGCACGGCGCACATCCTGCGCGGAGCTTACCGCACACCCATCGATTTTCACGATCCTATCACCCACCTGTAGGCCGCCTGTACCGGCGGTACTGTTTTCTTCCAGAGCGGCAACGGTGACGGTGTTGTTGCCCAGCTCCAAGCCGATAATCTGTCCCACAGGAATCAGAACCCGGGCACACGCCCCCACGGGCAGCGCCCATACTATTATAAAAAAGAAGCAAATGCGAAAAATTCCCTTTTTCATATCTTCTGCCCTCCGCTGATTTTTTGCCGCGAGGTTAATATGCCGCACACAGCGGTCTCGTAACCGATGCAAAAGTCGAAAAAACAGGGCACAAGCGGATAATTTGCCATTTTTTACCGCAGACGCGTGATTTCCGGTATGCCGGGATTGACATTTGCCCCTTGCGGTGTTATATTACCTACAGACTTACTAGGTAAACCATTTGGAGGATTTTTTCATGCAAGTTTATGCCGATAATGCCGCCACCACCCAGATCAGCCGGGTGGCACTGGAGGCTATGATGCCCTGTTTTGAGACCTATTACGGCAACCCCTCCAGCCTCCACTCCATCGGGCAGGAGGCAAAGGAGCTGCTGGAGGATGCCCGCCAGCGGGTCGCCGCCTGCTTGGGCTGTGAAGCCAGAGAGATCTATTTTACCTCCGGCGGCAGCGAAGCCGATAATCAAGCCATCCTTTCCGCTGCCCGCTACGGTGCGCGGCGGGGCAAAAAGCACATTATCTCCACTGCTTTTGAGCATCATGCAGTGCTGCACACGCTGCAAAAGCTGGAAAAGGAAGGCTTTGAGGTGACGCTGCTGGATGTGCGGCAGGGTCACAACATCACCGCCCAGCAGGTTCACGATGCCATTCGGGAGGATACCTGTCTGGTGACCTGTATGTACGCCAACAACGAGATCGGCTCCATTTTGCCCATCGCCCAGATCGGTGAAGTGTGCAAAGATGCAGGCGTTCCCTTCCACACCGATGCTGTGCAGGCAGCCGGACACCTGCATATCGATGTAAAGGCGCAAAACATCGACCTGCTGAGCCTGTCTGCCCACAAGTTCCACGGTCCCAAGGGCGTGGGTGCGCTGTATGCCCGCCGGGGCTTCCCGCTGGTCAATGTGATCGACGGCGGCGCACAGGAACGGGGCAAGCGTGCCGGCACGGAGAATCTGCCTGCCATTCGTGGCATGGCGGCGGCGCTGGAGGACGCATGTGCCAATATGGAAGAAAACATGGGCCGTGTCCGCGCCATGCGGGATAAGCTGATCGCCGGGCTTTCCCGGATCCCCCACTGCGATCTGAACGGCGACCGGGAAAACCGTCTCCCCGGCAATGTCAGCTTCTGCTTTGAGGGTATCGAGGGAGAAAGCCTGCTGCTTCTGCTGGATATGAAGGGCGTGTGCGCCTCCTCCGGCTCTGCCTGCACCTCCGGCAGCCTGGATCCCAGCCATGTGTTGCTTGCCATTGGCAGAGTCCACGATGTTGCCCACGGCAGCCTGCGGCTTTCCATCAGCGAATACAATACCGACGAGGAAATGGATCACATCCTCACCGTTGTGCCCCAAGTGGTGCAGCAGCTTCGGAATATGAGCCCGGTGTGGCGTGACCTGCAGACCGGCAAACGGGAATTTATTTTATAAGGAGAATGCATTATGGCACTGTATAGCGAAAAGGTTATGGACCATTTTACCAACCCCCGGAATGTGGGCATCATTGAGGATGCCGACGGTGTAGGCGAGGTAGGCAACGCCAAGTGCGGCGATATTATGAAGATCTATCTGAAGATCGAAAACGACATCATCGTGGATGTAAAGTTTGAGACCTTTGGCTGCGGCTCCGCCATCGCTTCCTCCTCTATGGCAACGGAAATGATCAAGGGCAAGTCCATCCACGATGCCATGGCGCTGACCAACAAGGCAGTTGCCGAGGCGCTGGACGGTCTGCCCGCAGTGAAGATGCACTGCTCCGTGCTGGCGGAGGAGGCCATCAAGAACGCTCTGAAGGACTATTTTGACCGCAATAACCTTCCCTACGACAAAAAGCTGTTCCCCGACTGCGCCAACTGCGCCCACTGCCACTAAGCCATGATTGTATCCACGAAAGGGCGCTACGCGCTGCGGGTGATGGTAAATTTTGCCCAGCGCGACTCTGCGGAGTATGTTCCGCTGAAGGAGATCGCCGAGTCCGAGGAGATCTCCCAGAAATATCTGGAATCCATCATGGCTGTGCTTTCCAAGGCAGGCTTTGTAGACGCGGTCCACGGCAAGGGCGGCGGCTACCGGCTGAACCGAAAGCCGGAGGAATACACCGTTGGCAGCATCCTTAAGCTGACGGAGGGCTCTCTGGCTGCGGTATCCTGCTCCTCGCAGGGTCCTGCCGCCTGCTCCCGGACCCAGTGCTGCCAAGCAAAGCCCATGTGGGATAAGCTGGACAAAATGATCGACGATTTCTTCGAAGGCATCACCATCGCCGACCTGCTGTCGGCTTATGAGGGATAAAGCGGCAGCCAATCCTACTGGGGAAACAGGATTGAGAACGACTGAACAGGCACTTGAAAGGAGGGGGATAAATGGTTGTAACTTATGGGATCGTATGCGCCGTCTCCCTGCTTATGGTGGGGATATGCTTGGCGGTAGACAGAAAAAAGGACATCTTCCTTCTGCTCATGTTTATCTCGGTGTTTGTGTGCAATCTCGGGCATTTTCTGCTCTCCGTCGCGCCGAGCCTAAGCTTTGCGCTCAACGCGAACAGGCTTGCGTATTTGGGTCAGGTCTTTCTGCCCCTGCTGCTGCTAAAAATGGTATCCGATCTTTGCAATCTAAAATATAAAAAGAGAACCTTCCTTGTGCTGTGCGCGGTCAGTGGCGCGGTTCTGCTGGTCACGCTGACACCGGGTCTATGCACATGGTATTATAACCATGTTTCCATTGAGACCGTGGACGGTGTCACAAGTCTTATCCGGGACTACGGTCCCCTTCATCTGCTGTATTATTTCTATCTGTTCGCCTATTTTACACTGATGCTTGCGGTCATTATTTATGCCGCGGTTAAAAAGAGGATTACCTCCACCTTGCATGTATCCTTTTTGCTGTGCGCTGTTTTGTGCAACATCGTGATTTGGTTCACGGAACAGCTCTTGCCCCGGGGCTTTGAATTTCTGACCGTTTCCTACATCATGTCTGAGCTGTTTATCCTTCTTCTGTACGGCATCCTGCAGGAATACGGGATCGTCACAGAAAACGGCGGTCTTGTGATCGCCCATGCCGCCGGTCCGGCAGAACCCACTCTGCCGGGCGCCCTCCACTCCGGCGAAACAGACGGCATATCCCTGTTCTCCGAGGTACAGATCGATCGTATCTGCACCAATGCTGATGTGCTTGCCCTGTTTACGGAAAGGGAGCTTCAGGTGCTGCGGCAGCTACTTATAAACAGGCAGCGCAAAGAAATTGCCGACGCGCTGTTTGTGACCGAAAGCACCATCAAAAAGCACACAAAATCCATCTTCAACAAGCTGGATGTTACGAGCCGCTTTGAGCTCTATGCCAAATTAAAGCAATACATCTGATCAGCAACGCCGTCCATGGTAAAATGGGCGGCGTTTTTTTGCGGATTTCGGTACGGTAGCCCTAGGGGTACCCCCGGAATTGGGAAAAGTAGCCCCAAGGGCAATAGGATTCGCCGAAAATAGCAGTAAAATAGAACCGAGGGCATAAGGAGGTGCTGATATGCTTGAGCCTATTACCAAAAAATATACAGATGAATCGTCCATGAAGCAGTTCAAGTTTACCTTCTACTGCGACTGCTGCGGCAAAGCAGTTCCAACACAAGCCTACGCTTATCGTAACGGCTTTCAAAAGAAAACTTTTCTGTCCAACGACGAAAAGGAGGCCAGATCCATCATCTATGCCAGCGAACACGGCAAAGCCTATGAGCGTGCCAACAACGAGGTGCGGCTGAATCTGAATCGCTGTGAGCTGTGCACGGATATGGTCTGTGAGGATTGCTCCGTATATGCCGAAGAGCTTGGCGGCGGAGTCTGTTGCAAAAAATGTGCAGAAAAATTACAACAGGAGAGGAAGGAATCATGAAATAACCCGGCTTTGACCAGTGCCGGTGTCCCGGAATGTGTCGGGTGTGCTCCCGTCGAAGCCAAAGCAGTGTTCCGCAAAAAATGCGGTGGGCTATTAAAAACTTCCAAAGGAGGAAAAACAATGAAACATCGGTTTCCAAAAGAAATATTACGCGTGATACTCGCGTTTGTGCTGGTAATCGGCTTGCTCCCGGTCACTTCCACACGGGTAGCCGCGCAAAACATCCTAGGCTTGATGTCCGCAAGCGGCGTAAGAGAAGGAGAAGGCGTTGTCCTGTACGGAGACACCACCCTGATTATGGACACCGACCTAACGGTGCCCTCTATCGAAGGTGATTATAACCTGGTCATTCAGGGCAGCGGCAAGCTGACGGTCAACGGCAGCGGCACAGGCATCGATGTGAAGAGCCTGAACTGTTCCAGTGATCTGTATATCCAGACCGGCTGGCATGCCATTGAAGTGACCGATTCGCTGTATATTCAAAACGCCTACACCTTTATTAACGGCGGTATTTATGCCGATGGCAGCATTGAGATCCAAAGCAATAACGCCACCATTGCAGGCAATGGTAATGCCATTTCCAGCACGGGCGGCAATATCACCTTGGGCGGCAGCACATTCGACATCGGCGCCAACGGTGTTGCGGTATTTGCCGAAACCGGTAATATCAATATGACGGGCGCTTTCACGGTGAACTCCAATGATGGCCGTACCATCGATGCCTATCAGGGTGCCGTTACCATCGAGGGCTCTCTGAAGAGTACCAGTGGGGCAAAGTTTGACCCCAATGTTTCTTCTGCTAATAGAGATCATTTCAGTATCGGTGCCAAAGGTGGCTTTAACTTCTACGGCTCCACTCTGGAGGTCGAAGGCCTAGGCGGCATATTAGCGGGAAGCAATGTCTATTATTCCGATCTTTCCATCACTGCCGAATCTGTCTCCATCATCACAGATCGCTATTTTGCATTGTACGGCGATAATATCTATGTGGACAGTGACGAGCTGTGGCTGGAGAATCAAGGCATCGAAGAAGACGAAAATGTAGTCTACGACTTTACATCGGTTCTTGCGCAGGAAGACGCAACCTTATATTCCGAAAGCGGAGGAATTGTGGGTGAATACTGCGTTTATGCCGGAAGAAATCTTACCTTAAACGGCACCTTCGCAGTTGCTGCAGACACAGATAGTGAGGCATATTCGGTTCTGGAAGCCGGCGGCAAAATAGAAGCCATCGGCACCCTTATGGTACGCAGCGAAGATATCTGCGGCATACAGGCGAAAGAAGGCTTCTCTTTCAAGGGCACGACGCTGGATATAGAAGCTACTCAAGGTATTTATGTATCTGAAGGCGATATCAGCATTGTTGCCGACAGTACCAAGATAGAGACTAGTGATACCTGTGCCATTAAGGCTGCCGATGCGGATGGAGACGGAGTCGGTGGTAATGTTTATATCGAAAGCGATTATCTGGATCTGCTGAACCTACAAGGCGATGATCCTAATGCTGGCAGTATTGATGCTGCCGGCTCTGTCACCCTCCATTCCGAAGAAGCCCGCCTGATCGGCAACTACGGCATCCGGGCAGACGGCGATGTTACACTGGACGGCAATGTTGTGGCAAAGGGCTTGATCGGAAATACCATTTATTCAGAAGGCTGTGTTGACGCAAGAGGCAGACTCTCCCTATCGACAGACGGCAAAAGCCATTGCTTGTCTGCGGAAAAATTTGTTTTTGATGGCACCACCCTCACTGCCGACGGCTATGCCGGTATTTGGGGCGGCGAGACTGATATTGCTGCCGACAGCGTTGTCATTACTACCGATGTTGGTACTGCCCTCAGCGGCGATGAAGTCTATGTGACCGCCGACTATCTGTGGGCAGAGAATAAGTCCACCAAGGCCGATTCCGATTGGGCGGATCAGCACGGCATCAGTGCTACATACCAATTGGCATTGACCATAACAGGAGGCACCGTCACCGCCTATGACGATGCCCTCCATGTTTACGATGAACAAGAGCAATTAGCTCCCCATTACATATATGTAAACGGCAGTCTTACCGTGGTCAGCAAGACCGGAGCAGGTATGTATGTTCCTCAAGGTGTTGCCGAAGGCTATGGCGGGCCTATTGTTTCGGTAGGCGAGAGCCACGGTATTTACGCCGACAATGTTTATTTTAACGGCGACAGCCTGCGGGTAGACGGCGACACCGGCATCTACGCAGCCAGCGGCGTGGAGCTCAGCGGCGAGGATATTCAGATCACCGCATTCGGCGAGCGCAACAGCGGTATCTGGTGCGAAAACGGCTATGTGGATCTGGAAGGTAAGGTCACCATCGAGACGGGCGGCTGGTACGGTATCAATTCTGCCTCCGACATCACTTTCCGTGAGGGTTACTACACGGTCAACGGTCCCGAGGGTAACGCTCAGGCGGTCAAAACCGGAGGCAAGCTGACCCTTGACAGCACTTTGGAGATCGTCAAGCCCACCTACGGTCATGTCAACGGCAACGATATCTTCGGCGCAGGCGACTCTCCTGCGCTGGAGCTGGAGATGTATTCCGCCATCTCCGAGGTGTCCCTGTATATCGACGGTCCCCGAGAGGGCAAACTCCCCACATGGAAAGCCTCAGGCATCTACTTCTTGGATCAGCGCTGCACCGTAGAGGACATCGTCTGGTACGAGGACGGCGTGGAAATGTCCCGGGATGCCAAGTTCATCGCCGGCAGAGAATACACCGTAGAAATAACCATATCCGCCGATGGCGTTTACCATTTCGTCGAGGGCGTGATGGGTAAGGTCAATGACGAGTCCGTCTCCACAGGTACGAAAGAGAAGAAGCTCATGTACCTCACCGCCGATATGGGCGAGTGTCCCAAAGCAGTGAGCACGGTGGAGTTGACCATCACCGCCCCTGTAGAGGGCAATACGCCCTCCACCTCCGTCACCGACCCCAGCTCCGAATACGGCGTATACAGCCGCAATGTGCGCTGGTCGGTGTCCACCGACGGCATCAACTACTATTCCATGGCGACCGGCGAGAAGTTCGTAGGCGGCAAGTACTACCGTGTGTTTATGGATGTGAATCTGGCGGGCAAGGATTACAAATTCCCCGTCACCACTGCCAGCGGCTCCGTCCAGCCCGATGTGGTTTCCTATGTCAACGGTACCCGTGCCGTCACCGAAAAGGCCTATGACCAAGACCCAGAGACGGTCATCACCGTCTACTTCGATTTCGGCAAGTGTAATGACTTCATCATCGAGGAGATCACCATCGTGGATGTGGTCGCCCCCGTGGCAGGCCAGTACCCCAGCTACACCGCAAAAGTATTCGCCACCGGCTATCATGTGGACACCACTAAAAACGCCTATGAGGATATCTATTGGAAGAATCCCCCCGAAAAGTGGTATTACCTCAAAAACGGTATCTCTTGGTGGGATGTGACCGATGGCGGATACGATTATGTCTACGAGAATGATGTGTTCCTGCCCGGTCATCAGTATCGGTGCGATGTGAAAGTCTGCACCGATGACGGCTATGAGTTTGTAATGGATCTGTACACCGATCCCGAAACATGGCCCACTGCCACCATGAACGGCAACTCTGCCCAGCTCACCTTTCGTTCTGCCTCCAACCTGATGTGGGAGCAGGAAGTGACCTACACCTTTACCTGCGCAAAGGAGGAGGTCACAACAGTGACGCTCTGCGATCTGGATGCTCCTCAGGGCGGCAAAACACCGGATTATGATATCGTCCCGGAGCATCCCAACCTTTATACCGTGGATACCGGCTATGGCTTCAACGGAATGTACTGGTATGACAGCGAAGGTGCCGTTCTTGCCCCCACCGATACCTTTGTCCCCGGCGAGCAGTACAAGGTAGAGATCAAGCTGATCCCCACAAAGCTCGGCGGTGAGGATGCCTGCACCTTTGCCAGCTCCGCAAGCGCCTACATCAACGGCGAAAAAGTGACCGAGCGGTTTGATTGGGATGCGGTATACGCAAGCAGCAAAGCCGTCTATATCTACTACACCTTTGAAGAGCCTGCATCGGGACCCGAAGCAGAGCCCTTCAGTGTCGCCGGTGTGAATCTGGCGCTGAATAACGACATCACCCTGTACCTGTACCTGATGGCGGAAAACTACGACGCAAGCTATACCATGGAGATCACCAAGAGCTATGCCGACGGCAGAGAGGTCACCAAGACCGTTGCCGCAGCGGATTGGGAGAACTACTACGGTACT
>JAFQFP010000015.1 GCA_017398625.1 Oscillospiraceae bacterium | reverse complement strand
CGGATGATGTGGTAACGCACACCGGGAAGGTCCTTAACACGACCGCCGCGGATCAGCACCACAGAGTGCTCCTGCAGGTTATGGCCAACACCGGGGATATAAGCGGAAACTTCCATACCGTTGGTCAGACGCACACGGGCGATCTTACGCAGTGCGGAGTTGGGCTTCTTGGGGCTGGTGGTACGGACAGCGGTGCAAACACCACGCTTCTGAGGGGAAGGCAGGCTGGTAGCCTTGTTCTCCAGAGTGTTCAGACCTCTCTGCAGAGCAGGAGCGGTGGACTTGTAAGCGACCTGCTGACGGCCATGTCTCACGAGCTGATTAAAAGTAGGCATTCAATTTTCTCCTTTCTTTGGTTCTCGCCTTTCGGCGGAAATCTATTCTCACGGGATATCCCGAAAGAAACAAATCAGTTGACCACGGCTGCCGCCGCGGCACCCACCTCGATACCGCAGGCTTTTCCAAGATCCTGCATACTGCGGATCCAGAAATACTCCACACGGCTTTGGCGGCACAGCGCCTCAATAGGCTCTGTGATCGCGGGATCGGCGTTTCTTGCCAGATATACCTGCCGCACACGCCCGGAATCCAGAGCTTTGCGCAGCTGTTTAGCCCCCACAACGATCTTTTGCCGGGGCAGACCTGCCAATATAGCGCTTTCCGCATTTTTCGCATAATTCTGAGTGTCCATACAGCTTTATATTATAGCCGGTTTCCCGAAAAAGTCAACAAAATTTTGCTCAAAATTTCTATGTTTTCACTAAAATTTTTCCTGTGCCTGCGTACCTACTCACAGACAAATCAAGATCTAGATAGCAGCGGAAAGGGCGCGCACCCCGCGGTACGCGCCCTTGGTCATTTTTAGGATCAGCCCTGAATGTTTTCGTAGAAACGGAAGTAGTTCAGAGTGTTGTTATAAGAAATGTTCTCCACCATCTTGCCCAGAGCCTTCATGTCGGCAGGATACTCGCCGTCCTCCACCATCTGGCCGAACAGGTTGCACAGTATGCGGCGGAAGTACTCATGACGGGTGTAGCTCAGGAAGGAGCGGGAGTCGGTGAGCATGCCGTTGAAGCTGCCCATGGCACCCAGACTCATCAGAGAGACCATCTGTGCCTCCATGCCGGGCTTGTGGTCATTGAACCACCATGCAGAGCCCTGCTGGATCTTGCCGGGGATGCCGCTGTCGGTCTGGAAGCCGCCCATGATGGTGCCGATGACACCGTTGTCGGCAGGGTTCAGAGAGTACAGGATCACCTTGCCCAGAGCGCCTTCGTTCTCCAGCTTGCCCAGCAGCTTTGCCAGACCCACCGCGTTGGCAGCGTCGTTCATGGAGTCAAAGCCGGTATCGGGGCCCAGCTTCTTGAACATCTTGATGGAGTTGTCCCGGAGGCAGCCGAAGTGGAGCTGGTTGACCCAGTCACGCTTGTAGTATTCCTTGCCCACGGAGATCAGCAGCGCGGTGTGGTAAGCAAGCTGCTCGTCCCAAGTGATGGCGTTGCCTGCCTTTGCCTTGGCAAAGATAGCATCCAGCTCTTCCTCGGAGGCTTCCACGCAGAAGCAGTAGTCCAGCGCATGGTCGCTGACACGGCAGCCATGGTCGGCAAAGTAAGCGATCCGGTCATTCAAAGCCTTACGCATATCGGCAACGGTGTTGATCTCATAGCCGCAGACCTTTTCCAACTTGGCAACATAGGCGGGGAAGGTGGGCTTGTCGGCACGCATAGCCTTGTCGGGACGGAAAGCAGGCAGAACCACAGCGGGAGCCTCGGGATCGGCAGCCAGCAGCTCATGTGCCTTCAGATCGTCCACAGGGTCGTCGGTGGTGCAGATCAGCTTGACATTGGACTTGCGGATGATGCCGCGGACAGACATATCGGGCTGCGCCAGAATGGCGTTGCACTTCTCATAGATCTCCATGGCATTGTCGCCGTTCAGCGGCTCGGTGATGCCGAAGTAACGCTGCAGCTCCAGATGGGTCCAGTGGTACAGGGGGTTGCCGATGAGGTTGGGAATGGTCTCAGCCCACTTCTGGAACTTCTCGGCAGGGGTGGCGTCGCCGGTGATGTAGTACTCGGGAACGCCGCAGGAACGCATGGCACGCCACTTATAGTGGTCACCGCCCAGCCACACCTCGGTGATGGAGTTGTAGCGCTTGTCCTCATAGATCTCCATGGGGTTGATGTGGCAGTGGTAGTCGATGATGGGCATCTTCTCCGCATGCTCATGGTAAAGGATCTTCGCGGTTTCGGACTTCAGCAGGAAATCCTGATTCATAAAGGGTGTCATACGTTTTCCTCCTATAATAAATTACAAAGTTTCTTCTTTGATTTTCTTACGGACCTTCAAAACAATGGGGATCGCCACCGCGATGGCGGTAACGCCCACGCAGACATTGCTGATCATCATGGTCATGCCCACGGCTTCCACACCCACATTGGTGAACTGCTGGAATGCCCACAGTACCGGCACCCGGTAGGCAAACACACGCACCACATTCAGCAGCAGGGTCAGCTTGGTGTAGCCGTAGCCCAGCAGCAGTGCCAGTGTGGCGGAATTGATGCCCAGAGTGATGTAGCCCAGCATTTCCCACTGATGAATGGAAACGATCATATCCCGGAAGGCAGGATCGTAGTTATCCTTGGATTTGGCGAACACCTCTGCCAGCCAAGGCAATGTATTGGAGACCAGCAGGATTCCCACAACGCCGATGATCACATCGATCACCAGCAGCCGGAAATAGATCTGCAGGGTGCGCTTGTACTTTCCCGCGCCCCGGTTCTGGCTGATCAGCGGTGCGGCACCGTCGGTAAAGCCGGCGTGCCAAGAGGTAGTCAGTCCGCCGATGTTATTGGATACGCCCAGCGCGCCAACGGTCAGCGGTCCATACTGCTCGGACATGGAATTGATGGTGACCTTACCTGCGGCAAACAGCACCTTTTCGGCGGAAACCGGGTAGGAAAGATTCAAAATGGGTGCCATGGTCTTCCACTTCAAGCTGATGCAGGCAGGATTGAAGCGGAACGCGCCGTCGTCCCGGGGCATGGTGATCAGCGCGTAGACCAAGGTGACACACTGGCCGATCAAGGTGGCAACGGCGATCATGATAACGCCCTGCTCCAGCACATAGACAAACAGCGCCGTCAGACTCAGCTTCACCGCGATGATGCCCATGTTCAGCCACAGGATCTTCTTGGCATGACCCCGGCTGCGCTCGATGGCGATATACACCGTGTTGAAGAAGGTGACCACCAAGGTCAGTATCTCTACACGGAAGTAGCCGATACCGGTGTCGATGAGCGCTTGCGGGGTGTTCAGCAGCCGCAGAAAGGGCTCTGCAAAGGGGATCATCACCACCACGATCGCCAGACCCACGATCACCGCCATGGTATACACGGTCGCCACACGGGTACGAACCAGCTCATAGTCGCCTCTGCCGTAGGCTTCGGAGATCTTGATGCAGCCGCCGATGGCAAGACCGCTGCCCAGCGCCGTGATCATCAAGGTGATCTGATTTAAGCAAGCCACCGCGGAAACCGCTTCCGCGCCGATATGGGACGCCATCATAGCGTCCAGCACCTTGAAGATGCTCTGCAGCGCCTGAAACAGCGCCAGCGGCACACAGGTGGAAAGAATTACTTTTAAGGGAGGGGCATTCAGCGCGTACTGGCGGAATGCCTCATCCTTTTTAGAAACAAAAGATGCCATGAGATAAACTGATGCTCCTTACAGGACCACGCCGTCCTTGAAAATGGAAATCTCCCGGTAGCCCTTCTTCTCTGCCCATGTCTGCTTACCGGAGGCAGTCTCCAGCACCAGCGCCATCAGATCCTGTGCAGCTTCGTCCAGAGTGCGCTTACCGTCAGCCACCACACCGGCATTGAAGTCGATCCAAGTGGGCTTGTTGGTTGCCAGAGGGGTGTTGGTCGCCAGCTTCATAGTGGGGGCGGGAGCGCCGAAGGGCGTGCCGCGGCCGGTGGTGAACAGCACCATATGGGCACCGGCGGCGGTCAGCGCCGTAGCGGAGACCAGATCGTTGCCGGGACCGTAGAGCATATTCAGACCCTTGGTGGTAACGGCATCGCCGTAGCCGATCACATCCATAATGGGAGCGGAGCCGCCCTTCTGGACACAGCCGCAGGACTTGTCCTCCAGAGTGGTGATACCGCCCTGCTTGTTGCCGGGGCTGGGATTGTCGTAAACCACCTCGTTGTGGCGGATAAAGTATGCCTTGAAGCCGTTGATCATGTTCACAGCCTTGTGGAACACTTCCTCATTGACGCAGCGGTCCATCAAGAAGCCCTCGGCGCCGAACATTTCGGGAACCTCAGTCAGAACGGTGGAGCCGCCCTGTGCCACCAGCATATCGGAGAAGCGGCCAACGGTGGGGTTGGCAGTGATGCCGGACAGACCGTCGGAGCCGCCGCACTTCATGCCGATGACCAGCTCGGAGGCAGGGACGCTCTCTCTCCGGAACTGGGCAGCAAAGGCAGCGCACTGCTCCAACAGCTCACGGCCGGCGGTCATTTCGTCGGACACATGCTGACAGGTGAGGAACTTGACCCGGTCGGCATCAAATTCGCCCAGCTCAGCCAAAAACTGCTCATGAGTCAGATTCTCGCAGCCAAGGCTCAGCACCAGAACGGCACCGGCGTTGGGGTGGCGGGTCAGCGCAGCCAGCAGCTTGCGGGTCTGGGCATGGTCATGACCGGTCTGGGAGCAGCCGAAGGGATGGGGGAAGGTATACAGGCCGTCGATGGAGCCGCAGACCAGATCCTGATTCTCCTTTACCAGCGCCTTGGCAACATCGTTGACGCAGCCGACAGTGGGAATGATCCAGATCTCGTTGCGGATACCCACCTTACCGTCCTTGCGGCGGTAGCCCATGAAGCTGCCGGGCTGGAGAGGCTGGGGGAAGGTGATGTTGGGATTGTAGGTATACTCCATCTCCCCTTCCAGATTGGTAACCATATTGTGGGTATGTACCCAATCGCCGGCGGCGATGGGTGCGGTGGTATGACCGATGGAGAAGCCGTACTTCATCACATGGGTGTTCTCGATCATGGGAATCAGCGCCATTTTGTGACCCTGCGGGATGTCCATATTGGCAGTGACGGAGATACCGTCGGCGGCGTAGACCGTGCCCTTGGCGATGGCGTGAAGCGCTACAACAACATTGTCATCGGGATGAATGTGAATAAAATCAGGCATTAGCTTGCCCTCCTATATAAAAATTCACGGCGGATGGTTCCATCCGCCGTGGAGCCGATGCTGCTGCACCGGCTCCTGCAGCGGAATCTAAATTACAGGCAGGATGCGTAAGCAGCCACAGCGCCCTCGGTGCGGATCTTGGTCAGATTTGCAACGGTGGCAGCCTCGAAGCCGGGAACCAGAGTCAGATCCTGACCCCACATCTGCTCGTTGGTCATGACGGCATGCACCAGCTCCTCCACGGAGTCGTTGCGGTGATTATAGTAGAACTCCAGAGCCCAGCGGTCATCGGAGCAGGTGTAGCAGTTGCCCTTGGGACGGCGGCAGACCAAGCCTGCATCGTTCAGCTCCTGAATATCGTTGGAGAAGAAGGCGATGTAGGCAGCGAAGCTCATGGTCAGGCAGGCGGGCAGACAGCCGTACTTTTCGATGTACTCCAGGAAGCTGGGCATGTTTCTGGCGCGCCACTTGGAGGTGGAGTTCAGAGAAATGCTCATCAGCTCATGGTTGACGAAGGGGTTGTTGAAGCGGTCCTGCACAGCAGCAGCGAAGCCCTCGGCGTCCTCCTTAGCCAGAGGCAGCACAGGAACCACTTCCTCATAGAGCATCTTGTTCATGAAGCCGCGGACGGAGTCGTCCTCCATGCACTCCCGGACGATATCAAAGCCGCCCAGATAAGCGCCCAGCACGAAGCCGGTGTGCGCGCCGTTGAGGATGCGGACCTTGCGCTTCTTGTAGGGAGTGACATCGGGCACCACGGGGCAGTTGACGCCGGCGCGCTTGAAGGGCAGCTGCTCCTCCAGCCATGCGGGGCCTTCAATGTTCCAAACGCCGAACACCTCGCCCACATCGGTCAGAGGATCGGTGTAGCCGTTCTCGGCATCCAGACGGGCGACCTCAGCGGCATCACGGATGCGGCCGGGAACGATGCGGTCCACCAGTGTGGAGCAGAAGGTGCACTTTTCATTGACATAAGCGGCAAAGCCTGCTTCCAGACCCCACTGGTCGATGTACTGGTTGACGCACTTCAGCAGCTCCTTGCCGTTGTTGTCGATGAGCTCGCAGGAGAGGATCACCAGACCGCCCTTGCCTGCCTGATAGCGCTTGTACAGCACCTGAGTCAGCTTGCCGGGGAAGGAGCTGGCAGGCTCGTCGGCGAGCTGGCAGGCGGGATCGTAAACGATGCCTGCCTCGGTGGTGTTGGAGACCACATACTCCAGATCGTCGGAGACAGCCACTTCCATCATGGCATCGAAATCTGCCTTCTCATAGGGATTCAGGCAGCGGGACACAGAGGAGATCACACGCTTGCGGTCGACCTTAACGCCGTTTTCCATACCGCGCAGGTACAGGGTGTACAGACCCTCCTGCTCGTTGATCAGCTTGGCAAGGCCGGGGGCGATGGGCTGCACCAAGCAGCACTTACCGTTCCAGTTTGCCTTTTCGTTGGAGACATCAAACCAGTAGTTTACGAAGGCGCGCAGGAAATTGCCTTCACCGAACTGCAGAACCTTTTCGGGGGCATTTTCCAGAATGTAGCCGGTGTAGCCGGACTTTTTCAGGACTTCATAGTTGAGTTTTTCCATGTGATCTTTACCTCCATGCGGACTTTTGTCCGTTTTTTTACAGATATATTATAAGCGCAAAGTTTTTTTGTGAAAATAGTGTTATTTGCGGTTATACATTGTGAAAATTGCGGTTTTTGCCGTTGACAAGCCGCCGGTTCTGAATTATCATAGAATTAACGCAAAAAAGAAACGGAGGTGGGGTTTATGGCGCTTCAGCCTCAGGTCTTTGACCCCCGGCAGGAAATGGGCAGACCGGATTTTGAGCTGCAATACAAGCGGGATTCCTACTTAAAGGATGTGGAGCTGCACCACCACGATTTCTTTGAGCTGTACTTCCTCATGTCCGGCGATGTGACCTATATCATCGAAAGCCGGATCTATCATGTGATGCCCGGAGATATGCTGATGATCTCCCCCCGGGAGCTGCACCAGCTTGTGATCCGTCCGGAAATGTCCAGCTATGAGCGGTATGTGCTGTGGGTGGATCCCCAGCTTTTATCCCGGCTTTCTTCCCAGCTTACCGATCTGGGTGCCTGCTTCGACCCCTCCCGTCCCGGCTACGGCAATCTGCTGCGGCTGAAAAGCGAGGATCGCAGCCGGATCCGCGGTCTGCTGGAGGCGCTGCACCGGGAGTCCCAATCCGAGGGCTTCGGCTCGGATCTGCTCCGGGAAAGCCTGCTGATCCAGCTTCTGGTCACCGTGAACCGGCTGGTGGATCAAGGAGGCACACAGCCGGAGAGCGCAGGCAAATCCAACCTTGCCGTGGCAAAGGTGATAGATTATGTAAACCTGCATTACGGCGAGCCCCTGTCGCTGGATATGCTGGCGGAGCAGTTCTATGTGAGCAAATACCATTTGAGCCACGAGTTCAACCGGCAGGTAGGCACCAGCCTCTACCGCTACATCCAGAAAAAGCGTCTGCTCATCGCCCGGCAGCTGCTGGCACAGGGCAAAAAGCCCAACGAGGTGTACGGCATCTGCGGCTTCGGCGACTACGCAGGCTTTTACAGAGCATTCAAAGCAGAATACGGCGCCGCCCCACGGGAATATGCCCTGTCGGCACGGCACTGGAATCAGGAGGAAAAATGATATGAAAACCATCAAGATCGCCTACATCGGCGGCGGCTCCAAGCTGTGGGCACATCGGTTCATGCAGGATCTTTGTCTTGCCGAGGGCATCGGCGGCGAGGTCTCCCTGTACGATATTGACAAGGAAGCCGCCCTGCGCAACCAACAGATCGGCACCCGTATCCATGCCCGACCGGAGGCGGTTTCCCCCTTTGTTTACACCGTGGCAGATACCCTTGAGGAAAGCCTCACCGGCGCGGATTTCGTGCTGATCTCCATTCTCCCCGGCACCTTCAAGGAGATGCGCTCCGATGTCCATGAGCCGGAAAAGTACGGCATCTATCAGGCCGTGGGCGACACCGTAGGTCCCGGCGGCATTCTCCGCGCCATGCGTACCGTGCCCATTTACGAGGGCTTCGCCAAGGCCATCAAGCAGTGCTGCCCCGATGCGTGGGTGCTGAATCTGACCAACCCCATGAGTGCCTGCGTCAAGGCGCTGTATGACAACTTCCCCGAGATCAAGGCCTTTGGCTGCTGCCACGAGGTGTTCCACGCCCAGCAGTTTTTGACCTGTGTGCTGAAGGAAATGAAGGGCATCGAGGTAGACCGCCGGGATATCTATACCGATGCCTCCGGCGTGAACCACTTCACATGGATCACCGAGGCAAACTATCAGAATATCGACCTGCTGGCGCTGCTGCCTGAGTTCATGGACAAGTTCTTTGAAAGCGGCTACTACGAGCGCGGTCCCCATGACGCATGGGAGACCGACCCCTTCTCCTATGCCAACAAGGTGAAAATGGATCTGTACCGCCGCTTTGGCGCGCTGGGTGCTGCCGGCGACCGGCATCTGGTGGAATTTTTGAACAACAACTGGTATCTGGCTGACCCGGAGATGGTGAAAAAGTGGCACTACGGTCTGACCACCGTGGATCTGCGGGAAGCAAACCAAGCTAAGCAGATCGAGGATTCCATCGCCATGGCGAAGGGTGAAAAGGAGCTGCTGCCGCTGGCTTCCGGTGAAGAGCTGGTGCATCTGCTCCGGGCGCTGCTGGGTCTGGAGGTCATCGTCTCCAATGTGAATATGCCCAACCGCGGTCAGATGCCCGGTATGCCCGAGGGCTCCATCGTGGAGACCAACTGTGTGTTCACCAACGGCTTCGTGAAGCCCGTCACCGCCAAGCCTCTGCCTGCCGCCGTGCTGGCTCTGGTGCAGCGCAACTGCGCCAACATCGATCTGACCTGCGAGGGCATCCGGGAGCGGGATCTTGATAAGCTGTTCGCGGCCTTTATGAACCAGCCCCTGTGCAGCAGCCTGACCTTTGAGGACGGCAAAAAGCTGTTTGACGCCATGTGCGAAAACACCAAGGAATACTTGGCCCCCTACTACCCCCAGTTTGCATAAGGAGTTGATGTTCCATGAACGCTGAGACCGGCATGGATCTGCAGGAACTGAATAGCCTCAGCGAAGATGTGCAGCTGCTTCTGGCAGAGCTGGAAAACAACGCCCTCATCACCCGCCTGCTCCCCTCCGGGCAGGATCTGCTGCTGGTCATGGCGGACAATGCCGCCTACCGCCATACACTGATCCTGAAAAACATTGAGCAGTGCCCTTCCCTGCCTGAAAACACGGTGATCCGGGACTTTTCCTTGACCCATGAGGATCAGCGCTACCAGCTCTGCTTCCGCACACAGGATTCCGATGCTGCCGTAGCCCTTTCCTGTACCGGGTTTGATACGGAATTTCTCCATTTTAATGCCATGGGCGGCGCAGCCCAATGGCAGACCCCATGGGAATATCTTGTCAGCACCGCTGCTGCCCTGCGTCCCAAGATCGTTTTGTTCCCGGAGCGCTGCAACGCGCAGGAGCAGGCGCTTTTGCCCCTGCTGACGGAGCTTACCTACCTGCCGCCCTATAACGCATCCGCCGCCACCGGAGCGGCAGCATTTCCCTGCCTCAAGGAGATCGCCGGCAAGGCAGGCTGCAAAACGGTGGTCAAGCGGTTGGAAAAGCTGGAAAAGCAGGCCCTTCCCGGCAAGCGCTTCCGCTCTTTGGCAGAGAAACTCACCGCGCGGCTGAATAAGCTACGGCAGGAACCCATTTGGCGGAATGTCTACGGCAGATTGCTGGAGTCTCAAGAGGAATATCCCGGAAAGGCAGAGGTGGTATGTCCCCCGGCGCTGCTGGAAGCCACCCGCAGCCAGATCTGGCAGCGGATGGAGCAGTACGGCTACGGCGGTAGCTATCCCGCTTTCCGCCGGAAGAAATTCCTGCCGGGGCTGCATCTGGAGGAATCCTACGGTCTGCTTTACTGGGCAGGCATGAAGCGAAAGACCCGCTTCCGCATCCAATGCTTTGAAACGGTGGAAAACAATGTCCCCGTGATCCGCTTTGTCACCGGAACAGCCTTGCTGAAGGGCAGGCAATCCGCAAAGGACATTTTCGCCTGTCTGTTCAATGCCAAGGGCCGCCGGTTCAGCAGCTCTACCACCTATCCGTTACCTCTGTCGGAGGACGCGCCGGATGCCGCCTTAGCGCAGCATATCAAGGCAGCGGTGAAAAAGGCGGCGCTGCGTCCCCTGTCCGGCAAGGAAAAGAAAGCCATCGGGCAAAAGAACAAGGCAGGCTTCGGCGCCTTTATGAAGTCCTTTGCCATGGCAGGTCTGTTCGCGCTGGTGCTGGTAGGGCTTGTGGCACTGGGCAGCTTTGCCGCCATGTATTTTGTAGACGGCGCAGAAAACGCCAAGTCCTTTGTGCTGCAGTTCCCGTGGTGGATCTTCTTTGTAGGTGCATGGCTGATCTACGGCATCCCCACCGCCGCCTGCACCGTAGCCGCTAAGAATAAATAGCTTCGCGTCCGTTTTCCAAAACACCCCCATGTCCCGGCTGCTCCCAGCCGGGACATTTTTCCGTCTATCAATCTTCGATTGATCGGGCAGACCATGTAGAGGTCGATTGCGCACACCGACCCTCTTCTGTACATTTCCTGCTCGGGCGGATGGTCTCATCCGCCCCAGCAAGCGCCACCGCCAAACACCCCGGTAAATCGGCTCTTAGAAAGCACTGTATGCAAAAAAGCACCGCCTAAGCGGTGCTTTTTTGCTGCGATCGGGTCTATAAGCCGGGTTCTGTTTTAACAGCCATCTATCTAGTCCCGCGATCGCTCACGGGATCCAGCCGCCTCCTCGGAACGGTCGGGCAGACCGCGTGTTCCTCCACGGCGTTGCTTCGGGATAGAGTTTACATCGTAGAACCCATGTCTCCATGGGCCGGGTGCGCTCTTACCGCACCTTTTCACCCTTACTGACCCGCAGGTCAGCGGTATCTCTCTGTTGCACTTGTCCTAGGGTCGCCCCCGGCGGGAATTACCCGTTATCCCTGCCCTGTGAAGCCCGGACTTTCCTCACCTGCAGCCTTTCGGCTTGCAGCCGCGGCTGTCCAACCCGGTCGCGGAAATATTGTACCCTATGGAAAGCCGATTGTCAAACATCTTGCAAAATCTTTTCGGACAGGATATACTATATAAAAAGCTTTCATGGGAATGAGGGATCGCTATGAACAACGAAAAGCTTCGTGCCATGCTCTCCGGCTGGCAGGGCAAGCGCATTGCCGTATTGGGTCTGGGCGTCAGCAACCGTCCGCTGGTGCGGCTTCTGCTTGCCGGCGGCTGCACCGTTACCGGCTGTGACCGGACGGATCGGGAAAAGCTGGACACGGAAGTGCTGGAGCTGGAGCAAATGGGCTGTGAGCTGCGCGTAGGCGAGGGTTATCTGGAGGGTCTGGAGGCGGATGTGGTATTCCGTACACCGGGCATGCACCCGGATATCCCGGCGCTGAAGGCACTGCGGCAGCAGGGCGCAGAGGTCACCTCGGAAATGGAGGTATTCTTCGAGTGCTGCCCCTGCCGGATCCTTGCCGTCACCGGCTCTGACGGAAAAACCACTACCACCACGCTCATCGCCAAAATGCTGGAAGCCGCGGGCAAGACCGTATGGCTGGGCGGCAACATCGGCACTCCCCTGCTGCCCCGGATCGACAGGATGTCCGCCGGGGATCTGGCTGTGGTGGAGCTCAGCTCCTTCCAGCTCATGGATATGCGCCGCAGCGGCGATATCGCGGTGATCACCAATCTTGCCCCCAACCATCTGGATGTCCACAAGGACATGGACGAATATGTGCAAGCGAAGAAAAACATCTACGCCTTCCAAAGCCGGCAGGGCAAGCTGATCCTCAACGCCGACAACGCCCTCACCGCTTCCCTTTCCGGCCCCGGACAGACTCTGTTCTTCTCCCGGCAGGGAAAGGCAGATGTCTATACGAAAGACGGCACCGTATTCTGCGGTGGCAGAGCGGTATTGCAGACCGGGGATATCCTGCTGCCCGGTGTGCACAACATTGAAAACTACATGGCTGCCATCGCGGCGGTGCAGGGTCTTGTGGAGGACGAGACCATCCGCACCGTGGCAAAGACCTTCGGCGGCGTGGAGCACCGCATCGAGCTGGTGCGCGTCAAGGACGGTGTGCGCTTCTACAACGACTCCATCGCCTCCTCTCCCAGCCGCACCGTAGCCGGTCTGCGAAGCTTCCCGGAAAAGGTGATCCTCATTGCCGGCGGCTATGATAAGCACATTCCCTATGATGTACTGGGTCCTGAGATCTGCCGCCATGTGAAAAAGCTGTTCCTCAACGGCGCTACTGCCGGTCAGATCCGTGCCGCTGTGGAAAGTTGCGGCGAGGATCAGCCCGAGATCACGGACTGCGGTAACTTTGAAAGTGCCGTCCGTGCCTCTGCTGCCGCAGCAGAGCCGGGGGATGTGGTGCTGATGAGCCCCGCCAGTGCCGCCTTTGACCAGTTTAAGAATTTCATGGTTCGGGGCGACTTCTACAAACGACTTGTGAAGGAGCTGTAAGCTATGGACATTTCCAATATCACCCGCACCGGCCGTAAGGCGCTGAAGCTGAAATACTGCGGCGCGGTGATCGTGGCTGCGGGAACTGCCTCCCGTATGGGCGGCATCGACAAGGTGATGGCACTGCTGGGCGGCGAGCCTATGATCGCCCGCACCGTGCGCACCTTCTGCCAATGCGATGCCATCAAGGAGATCGTCATCGTCACCCGTCCGGATCTGATCAGCGAAATCCAGACCCTGTGCCGGGACATGGAAAAGGTCACCGCCGTGGTCGCCGGAGGCAGCAGCCGTCAGGAATCCGTAAATCTGGGGCTGAACGCCCTGTCCAAAAAGGTGAAGCTGGCAGCGGTGCAGGACGGTGCCCGTCCCTTTGTCACTTGGCAGCTCATCGACCGTGTGGTCCGTGCCGCCAACACCTACGGTGCAGCCGCTCCCGCCATTCCCGTAAAGGACACCATCAAGGTGGTCAGCGGCGGCATGGTCAGCAGCACCCCGGAGCGCAAGACCCTGCAGGCGGTACAGACCCCCCAAGTCTTTGACTTCGACCTGCTCCGCGGAGCGCTGAAAAAGGCAAAAGAGGACGGCGCGGAGGTCACCGACGATTGCTCCGCCGTGGAACGGCTGGGAATGTCGGTGAAGATCGTGGAGGGCGACGAGAAAAACATCAAGATCACCACCCCCATGGATCTGAAGATCGGGGAGCTGCTGCTGGAGGACACCCTATGAGGATCGGACACGGCTATGATGTGCACCGGCTGGTAGAAAACCGGCTGCTGGTCCTTGGAGGCGTTACCATCCCTTATGAGCTGGGTCTGGAGGGTCACTCCGACGCGGATGTACTGCTTCACGCGGTGATGGATGCTCTTTTGGGGGCTGCTGCCCTGCGGGATATCGGCTACCACTTCCCCGACACGGATATGCGCTACAAGGGTGCGGACTCCCGGGCGCTTCTCCGGGCGGTAAAGGAGAAGATTGACGCTGCCGGCTACCGGGTGGGCAACATCGATGTGACTATGATCGCCCAAAAGCCCAAGCTGAAGCCCTATATTCCCCAAATGGCGGAAAATATTGCCGCGGATCTGCAGCTACGGGCAGATCAGGTGAATGTAAAGGCAACCACGGAGGAGCATTTGGGCTTCACCGGCAGCGGACAGGGTATGTCCTGCCATGCGGTCTGCCTGCTGGAAGAAAAATAAAAATCGGGCGTTCCCTTTTGGGAACGCCCTCATTTTTATTATTCAGCGGTTTCTTCTGCCACATCGGTGGGCAGTTTGCTCTCGGGGGTCACGCCGGGCTGGAAATCCCGGTATGCCATCAGACCGGAGCCTGCGGGGATCAGCTTACCGATAATGACATTCTCCTTCAGACCCACCAGACGGTCTACCTTGCCCTTGATGGCGGCATCGGTAAGAACCTTAGTGGTCTCCTGGAAGGATGCGGCGGACAGGAAGGAATCTGTCGCCAGAGAGGCCTTGGTGATACCCAGCAGCACCGGGGAGGCAACTGCCAGCTTCAGCTCGGTCTCGCCTGCGTCGATCCGTGCCTGCACGGCGGCATTGGCATCCTCGTACTCGAACACATCGATGACAGTGCCAACCAGCAGGGTGCTGTCGCCGGGATCTTCCACCCGAACCTTGCGCATCATCTGACGGACAATGACCTCGATATGCTTATCGTTGATCTCAACGCCCTGCTGACGGTACACCGCCTGTACGGACTGCACCATGTAATCCTGCACGGCCTCTGCACCGGAAATACGCAGAACATCCTGAGGATACAGCGCGCCGTCGGTGATGGGCTCACCCTTCTGAACGGTCTTGCCGTGAACCACCTTCAAGCCGATGGAGTAAGGCACCTGATATACCTTGACCTCGCCGTCCTCTGCGGTAACAGTGATGTTACGCAGGGCAGTGCGGTGGGTATCGTCAACGGAGACGGTACCGGTGATCTCGGAGATCTGCGCCATCTTCTTGGGACGGCGTGCCTCAAACAGCTCTTCAACTCTGGGCAGACCCTGGGTGATATCGTCACCCGCAACGCCGCCGGAGTGGAAGGTACGCATGGTCAGCTGCGTACCGGGCTCACCGATGGACTGTGCCGCAATGATACCGACGGCTTCGCCCAGATCCACTTCCTTGGAGGTGGCAAGGTTCATGCCGTAGCAACGGGCGCAGACACCGCTTCTTGCGCGGCAGCCCAGAATGGTACGGATATAGATCTTGAAAATGCCGTGCTTCTCGAACTTCTCGGCATCCTCGGGCATCATCAGCTTCTCCTTGGGGTGGAGCAGCTCGCCGGTGACGGGGCTGATCACATCCTCCACGGGGTAACGGCCACGGATACGGTTGCCGAAGCTGTCGATCACATCGCCGTTCTTCTCCACAGCGCCCACCCAAATACCGTTGGTGGTCTTGCAATCGTGCTGACGGATGATGACTTCCTGAGAAACATCCACCATACGGCGGGTCAGATAACCGGAGTCGGCGGTACGCAGAGCGGTATCCGCCATGCCCTTACGGGCACCTCTGGTGGAGATGAAGTATTCCAGAACGGAAAGACCTTCACGGAAGTTTGCCTTAACAGGGATCTCGATGGTACGGCCGGTGGTATCTGCCATCAGACCACGCATACCTGCCAGCTGACGGATCTGTGCCATGGAGCCACGGGCGCCGGAGTCTGCCATCATGTAGATGGGGTTGAACTCGTCCAGATTGCCCTTCAGCGCATTGGTCACATCATCGGTGGTCTTTTCCCACTGCTGAACCACCAGACGGTAGCGCTCCTCATCGGTGATGAAGCCTTGACGGTAGTACTGCTCGATCTCCACCACCTTGTCCTCTGCTTCGTGAACCAGAGTGTACTTCTTCTCAGGCACCTTCATGTCCGCGATGGACACGGAGATAGCGCCCTTGGTGGAGAACTTGTAGCCCAGAGCCTTGACCTTATCCAGCATCTCCGCGGCAACGGTGAAGCCGTGCTTGCGGATGCACTTGTCGATGATCTTGCCCAGCTGCTTCTTGCCCACCAAGAAGCCCACTTCCAGATCGAAGGCGTGCTCCGGATCGGTGCGATCCACAAAGCCCAGATCCTGCGGAATGGGCTCGTTGTAGATCAGACGGCCCACGGTGGCATCGATGATGCGGTGCTCCATAACGCCACTCACTTCCTTGCCGTAGCGGACACGGATGGGGGCATGCAGACCCACATCACCGGAAGCATAGGCGGCAATGGCCTCGTCCACGCTGGAATAGTTGTGGACAGGACGGAAGGTGGCAGGAGCCTTGCCCTCCTCCTTTGCCTTGTTGTTGGCTGCCACGAACTCGTCGGCATCCACGACCTCGCCCACAGGCAGGCCGGTGTCGCCGGCATTGGTGACGAACACGGTCTCAGCGCCCTTTTCTGCCTTGCCCAGACGGGTATAGGTCAGATAGTAAGCACCGAGGATCATGTCCTGAGTGGGAACGGTAACGGGCTTGCCGTCCTGCGGACGGAGCAGGTTGTTGGCGGAGAGCATCAGCATTCTGGCTTCCGCCTGTGCCTCTGCGGACAGGGGCACATGAATTGCCATCTGGTCGCCGTCGAAGTCGGCGTTAAACGCGGTACAGCACAGGGGGTGCAGCTTCAGAGCGCGGCCCTCCACCAGAATGGGCTCAAATGCCTGAATACCCAGACGGTGCAGCGTAGGCGCACGGTTGAGCATAACAGGGCGATCCTTGATGATCTCGTCCAGAGCATCCCAAACCTCGGTCTTGCCCTTGTCGATCATCTTCTTTGCGGACTTGATGTTGTTTGCCAGACCGTCAGCCACCAGCTTCTTCATTACGAAGGGACGGAACAGCTCGATGGCCATTTCCTTGGGCACGCCGCACTGGTACAGCTTCAGCTCGGGACCGACAACGATAACGCTACGGCCGGAGTAGTCAACACGCTTACCCAGCAGATTCTGACGGAAGCGGCCCTGCTTGCCCTTGAGCATATCGGACAGAGACTTCAGCGCACGGTTGTTGGCGCCGGTGACCGCACGGCCACGGCGGCCATTGTCGATCAGCGCGTCCACAGCCTCCTGCAGCATCCGCTTCTCGTTGCGGATGATGATGTCGGGGGCATGGAGCTGGATCAGCCGCTTCAGACGGTTGTTGCGGTTGATCACCCGGCGGTACAGGTCATTCAGGTCGGAGGTAGCGAAACGGCCGCCGTCCAACTGGATCATGGGGCGGATATCCGGAGGAATCACGGGCAGCACATCCATGATCATCCAGCTAGGCTTGTTGCCGGACTCACGGAATGCCTCCACTACCTCCAGACGCTTTACAAGACGCAGCTTCTTCTGGGAGGAAGCTGTCTTCAGCTCCTCACGGAGCTGGACGGAAAGGGCTTCCAGATCGATCTGCTCCAGCAGCTCTTTCACAGCCTCGGCACCCATGCCTGCCTTGAAATCGTCCTCATACTTTTCACGCATATCCCGGTATTCCTTCTCGGAAAGCACCTGATTCAATGCCAGAGGTGCGTCACCGGGATCGGTGACGATATAGGAAGCAAAATACAGAACCTTTTCCAGCACCTTGGGGCTGATATCCAGGATCAGACCCATCCGGGAGGGGATGCCCTTGAAGTACCAGATGTGGCTGCAAGGAGCAGCCAGCTCAATGTGACCCATGCGCTCACGGCGTACCTTGGCGCGGGTGACCTCTACGCCGCAGCGGTCACAGACCTTGCCCTTGTACTTGATCTTCTTGTACTTGCCGCAGTGGCACTCCCAGTCCTTGGTAGGTCCGAAGATCTTTTCGCAGTACAGGCCGTCCCGTTCGGGCTTCAGGGTACGGTAGTTGATGGTCTCCGGCTTCTTGACCTCGCCGAAGGACCACTGCCGGATCATTTCCGGCGAAGCAATGCCAATCTTAATGGCGTCAAATGTGGCTTCTGCCATACTTTCGCCTCCTTAATCTTCGTAGATGTCGGCGTCGCCGTCAGCGTCGCCAAACACATCATCCAGCATAATTCCCTCGGGGCTGTCCTCGTCGATGACGAAGCCGGCTTCCAGGACTTCATTGGTCTCGCCAACCACCAGCTCGCTGCGGTCAGCGGTGTAGACGATCTCATCGTCCTCTTCCTCATCCTTCAGCTCGATCTCGTTGCCCATTTCATCCAGAACACGGACATCCAGACACAGAGCCTGCAGCTCCTTGACCAGAACCTTGAAGGATTCGGGCACGCCGGGCTTGGGAATGTTGCTGCCCTTGACGATGGCCTCGTAGGTCTTGACACGGCCGGTAACATCGTCGGACTTGACGGTGAGGATCTCCTGCAGGGTATAAGCAGCGCCGTAAGCTTCCAGCGCCCAAACTTCCATTTCGCCGAAGCGCTGGCCGCCGAACTGGGCCTTGCCGCCCAGAGGCTGCTGGGTGACCAGTGCGTAGGGACCGGTGGAACGGGCGTGGATCTTATCGTCGACCAGATGGTGCAGCTTCAGATAGTAGGGATAGCCAACGGTGACCAGATTGTCGAAGGGCTCGCCGGTACGGCCGTCATACAGAACGGTCTTGCCGTCCTCCCGGAGACCCGCCAGCTTCAGCGTCTCGCGGATATCCTTCTCGTTGGCACCGTCGAACACGGGGGTGGCGACCTTCCAGCCCAGCGCCTTTGCGGCGTAGCCCAGATGGACCTCCAGAACCTGACCGATGTTCATACGGGAAGGCACGCCCAGAGGGTTCAGAACCACATCCAGAGGAGTGCCGTCGGGCAGGAAGGGCATATCCTCCTCCGGCAGAACACGGGAAACAACGCCCTTGTTGCCGTGGCGGCCTGCCATCTTATCGCCCACAGAGATCTTACGCTTCTGGGCGATGTAGACCCGGACGGACTTGGTGACGCCGGGAGCCAGCTCGTCGGAGTTCTCCTTGGTGAACACCTTCACATCCACAACAATGCCGCTTTCGCCATGAGGCACCTTCAGAGAGGTGTCACGGACTTCTCTTGCCTTTTCGCCGAAGATGGCGCGCAGCAGCCGCTCCTCGGGGGTCAGCTCGGTCTCACCCTTGGGGGTGACCTTACCGACCAGATAATCGCCGGAATGGACCTCGGCACCGATGCGGATAATACCGTTCTCGTCCAGATCCTTCAAGGTATCCTCGCCCACATTGGGGATGTCACGGGTGATCTCCTCGGGTCCCAGCTTGGTATCCCGAGCCTCGGTCTCGTGCTCCTCGATGTGGATGGAGGTAAAGACATCTTCACGAACCAGACGCTCGTTCAGCAGAATGGCGTCCTCGTAGTTGTAGCCTTCCCAAGTGACGAAACCGATGAGCACATTCTTGCCCAGAGCGATCTCACCGCCGGAGCAGGAAGGACCGTCGGCAATGATCTGCTCGGTGTCCACCCGCTCACCAACGGTAACGATGGGACGCTGGTTGACACAGGTGCCGGCGTTGCTGCGGGCAAACTTGGTCAGCTGGTGGGTATACATCTCACCGTCGTCATAGCGGACAACGATGTCGGTAGCGGAAACGGAGTGGACCGTGCCGGGTCCCTTTGCCTTCAGACAGACCTCGGAGTCCACAGCGGACTTATGCTCCACGCCGGTGGCGACGATGGGCGCCTCGGTGGTCAGCAGGGGCACTGCCTGACGCTGCATGTTCGCGCCCATCAGTGCGCGGTTTGCGTCGTCGTTCTGCAGGAAGGGAATGAAGGAGGTCGCCACGGAGACCATCATTCTGGGAGAAACATCCAGATAGTCGATGAGATGGCGGTCTACTTCAATGATCTCGTTGCGGTGACGGCAGGAAATACGCTCGCGCTGCAGGCAGCCGTTTTCATCCAGAGGCTCGTTTGCCTGTCCGATGTAGTAATCGTCTTCCACATCCGCGGTCATATACTCCACTTCCTCGGTGACAAAGCCGGTAGCCTTGTCCACCTTGCGGTAGGGAGCTTCTACGAAGCCGTACTCATTGATCTTGGCAAAGCTTGCCAGATAGTTGATCAGACCGATGTTGGGACCTTCGGGGGTCTCGATGGGGCACATACGGCCATAGTGGGTATAGTGAACGTCACGCACATCGAAGGAGGCGCGCTCTCTGCTCAGACCGCCGGGGCCCAGAGCGGACAGACGGCGCTTGTGGGTCAGCTCAGCCAGAGGGTTGTTCTGATCCATGAACTGAGACAGGGGGCTGGAGCCAAAGAACTCCTTGATCACGGCGGTGACAGGACGGATATTGATCAGACTCTGGGGGGTAACTGCCTCCAGATCCTGCACGGTCATGCGCTCCCGGATCACACGGTCCAGACGGGAGAAGCCGATGCGGAACTGGTTCTGCAGCAGCTCGCCTACGCAGCGCAGGCGGCGGTTGCCCAGATGGTCGATATCGTCAGCGGTGCCGATGCGCATAGCAACGCAGTTGAGGTAGTTGATGGATGCCATGATGTCGTCAACGATGATGTGCTTGGGGATCAGATCGTCAATACGCTCGGCAATGGCGTCTTCCCACTCACCCTCGGCAACGGTCTCCAGCATCTCCTTCAGCACGGAGAAGCGAACCTTCTCGGTAACGCCGTACTGCTTGGGGTCGAAGGAGACGAAGCGGCTCATGTCCACCATGTTGTTGGAGAACACCTTGACCTTCTGGTCGCCAACCTTCACCACAGCCTCGTTGACACCACGGTCGCTGAGCTCGTGGGCCTGTGCGCGGGAGATGATCTCACCGGGCATCACAAGGATCTCGCCGGTCATGGGATCGGCGATGGGCTCGGCAGCCTCCTGACCGGACAGGCGGCTCCAGATATCCATCTTCTTGTTGAACTTATAGCGGCCGACCTTGCTCACATCGTAGCGGTGGGCATCAAACAGCAGACCCTCAAGATGGGCGGCGGCAGTCTCCACCGTGGGAGGCTCGCCGGGACGCAGACGGCGGTAGATCTCCAGCAGGCCCTCCTCACGGGTCTTGCAGGTATCCTTTTCCAGAGTGGCAAGGATCCGCTCGTCCTCACCGAACATGACCTTGATCTTCTCATCGGTGTCCACACCCATGGCGCGGATCAGGCAGGTGATGGGCAGCTTACGGTTCTTGTCGATACGGACCCAGAACACATTGGAATTGTCGGTCTCATATTCCAGCCATGCGCCGCGGTAAGGGATCACCGTAGCGGTATAGGTGTGCTGGTCAGCCTTGTCCACCTCATGGCCGTAGTACATTCCGGGGCTGCGGACGATCTGGGACACGATCACGCGCTCCGCACCGTTGATCACGAAGGTACCGCCGTTGGTCATCACAGGCAGCTCGCCCATGAAGATCTCCTGCTCCTTGATCTCATCGGTCTCGGTGTTGCGCAGACGCACCCGCACCTTGATGGGACGGGCATAGGTAGCATCCCGCTCCTTGCACTCCTCGATGGTGTACTTGGGCTTGTCCTCCATGGAGAAATCCAAAAAGCTCAGCTCCAGTTTGCCGGAGAAGTCGGTGATCACACCAACATCCTTGAATACCTCACGCAGACCTTCCTTCAGGAACCACTCATAGGAGTCCTTCTGGATCTTCAGCATGTTAGGCATTTCCAGGATCTCCTGGTACTTTGCGTAGGACTTACGCAGGGTTTTGCCAAACACTTGGTCCTTGACCATTGCATTTGCCATAAAGATCATCACAGCCTTTCTTTCGGCTCGCGCCGGAATGATGTGTTGCTTACAAAATTGATACGCTTGGGTCAGTTGATAAATATGTGCTTTTTCATACTTGACAGCCGCCACGATATGTGCTACAATGCTCATGTTGGAAAGAATCGGCAACAGGGCATAGTATCCATAGTATGGAGTTCTATTTTACACCATTGACATCCGTTTGTCAATGGGCTTTTTTATTTTTAGGGAACATTTTCCCCGATTTTTCTCCCAAAAAGCAGCAAAGTCCTCTCTCCTTTGCCCATATTCCACTGCCACGGCTTACTCCCCCTCTCCCCACCGATCTCTTTTCTCACCAAATCCCGATTTATCGACATGTTTGCACCGCACCCAAAGACCCCCTTGTGTAAAGGGGGCTGTCAAAAATCTATTTGATTTTTGACTGGGGGATTGTAAGGTTTCGATACGGAACAACCCCTTGATTTTCAGGGTCTTTTTGGCGGTATATCCTAGGGAGCTGTGGAGACTTGATGAAGTATCCCCCCTGTCAGCTTCGCTGACAAATCGCTGCGGCGATTCCGGTCGCGGCTCTGACAGTCCACCGGACTGTCATTCACTACCGCGACTGCGCTTCGCTTACCCCTTTAG
>JAFQFP010000050.1 GCA_017398625.1 Oscillospiraceae bacterium | reverse complement strand
GTCAGCTTCGCTGACTAATCGCTGCGGCGATTCCGGTCGCGGCTCTGACAGTCCACCGGACTGTCATTCACTACCGCGACTGCGCTTCGCTTACCCCTTTAGGCAAGGGGGGCTTTGGTGCTCAGCAACCACCAACACCCCAACAAATCGAAATATTTCCTTTTTTTCAAAAAACACTTGACAAACCGCCTGTTATGTTATATGGTTAGTTACACAAGTAATTAACCACTTAACCAAAGGAGGGGTTACATGCAGCATCTGACCGATAACACTTCCATCTACCTGCAGATCAGCCAGATGATCGAAACAGACATCTTAAGGGGCATCCTGCTGGAAGAAGAACGCGTCCCCAGCACCAATGAGCTTGCAAAGCTCTACACCATCAACCCCGCCACCGCTGCAAAGGGCATCAATCTGCTGGTGGATGCAGGCATACTCTATAAGAAGAGAGGAATTGGTATGTTCGTCGCTACAGGCGCCACAGAGAAGATCCGCAGCAGCCGCAAGCAGGCATTTTATGAGGTTCGCCTCGCCGAACTGCTCAGCGAGGCAAAAAGCCTTGGCATTACGAAAGAAGAATTGATCGCCCAGATCGAAAGGGAGGAAAAATAATTATGGCAATGGTATGTAATCAACTCTGCAAAGCCTACGGAAAAAAGGAAGTTCTGCACAATCTGAATCTGACCTTGGAAAAGGGTAAGATCTACGGTCTTATCGGCAGAAACGGCGCAGGCAAGACCACCCTGCTGTCCATTATGTCCAACCAGAATCCCGCCAGCGGCGGCAGCGTTACACTGGACGGAGAAAACATTTGGGAAAACCGCAAGGCGCTGGACCGGATCTGCTTCTCCCGGGAGCTGAACATCACCGCGGAAAGCGGTCTCGCCCAATACACCGTCAAGCGGTACTTAGCCGCCGCCGGCGCCTTCTTTGCACACTGGGACAAGGAGCTGGCAGAGCGTCTTGTAAAGCTGTTCGGTCTGGATGTGAAGAAAAAGCTGAGCAAGCTGAGCAAGGGCATGCTCTCCATGGTCACCATTACCGTGGCGCTGGCAAGCAAAGCCGACTATACCTTCCTTGACGAGCCGGTGGCAGGTCTGGATGTGGTGGCAAGAGAGCAGTTTTACAGCCTGCTGCTGCAGGAATACACCGAAACCGGCCGCACCTTCGTGATCTCCACCCACATCATCGAGGAAGCCGCCGATGTGATGGAGGAGGTCATTATCCTCAAGGACGGTGCTATTGCCCTAATGGAGAATACACAGGATCTGATCGACCGCGCCCGGTATGTCACCGGTCTTTGTGAGGCAGTGGAGGATGCCACCGCGGGATTGCAGACCCACCACCCCCGAAAGACGGGCAGAAGCAAGAGCGTCACCGTTTTGCTTCGGGAGGGTGAGCAAATTCCGGAAAACCCGGATATAACCGTGCAGAGTGTTTCCCTGCAGAACATCTTCTTGGCGCTGTGCGGGGAGGAGGTTTCGCTATGAGGCTTGTTCCTTGGCTAAAGACCGCCCTGATCCCATGGGCAGCAGCCCTTTTAGCCAGCCTTATTTTCGGTCTGCTGAAATACACGGGCGGAGATCCCATCATACAAAGAGGCTACTTCCTCGCTGTAGCATTTGCCCTTCAGCTCATTCTTCCCGCATCTCTTACTTATTCTGCCACCCTGCCCTTATCCATCAGCTTTGGCTCTACCCGGAAGGAAGCCCTCATCGGGCTGCTGATATCCCGGATTGCTTCCGCGGTGCTGTGCGCCGCCACAGCAGTGATCCTCGATCTTCTTTCGGGCAGTGCTGCCCTGCTCCCCGCCGCCAAGCTGCTGCCCCTTGCTCTTGGGGCGTACCTGCTGGCAGGGACCTTTAGCGGATTGCTGGGCAAAGCCTGCCTTCGCTGGGGCAACGGCATCGGCTACGGCCTGCTGTCCGCCGCCTCTATGGTGGTTGTGATCGTAGTTATGACCGTGGTCATCGGCACGGCAGATCCCTCCGGTCTGCTTGGCAGCTTCACCGTTTCCTATGCCGTTCTGGCAGCAGGCATCGTCTCGGTGCTTCTGATGCTGCCCTTCGATAAAATGACGGTGTACAATTACACCGTGAAGGTGTAAGGAGGATCTGCCTATGTTTGCAAAAATGCTCATACGCTGGACCCGCAGCCCCGCTGCCCTGCTGTTTATGCCCATCATGACACTGGTGATGTTTGTTTTTGGCTTTATTATGGCATCGGTGATAATCACCACAGGTGAGGAGACGACATGGTTTGCCATGGGGACGCTGATGGCAGGGATCGTTCCGCTGTTTGCCAGCCCCTTCTTTTTCGCCCTTTCCTATTCCCAAGAGTTCAATCTGGCGCTGTCCCTCGGCTCTACCCGGCGGGAGTTCATCACCGGCTATCTGCTGCGGCAGGCGGTGCTTCTGCTGCTGACCTACGGCTTGGTCTTCGCTCTGGGACAGTTGGAATCCTTGCTCTACCCGCTGATGTTCCCCGGCATCGTCAAGGAAGCCGGCTTCACGCCGCTGGAGCTGTTCTGCGACCTGCGGCTGCTGATCCCCATGTTCGCTGTGTCCCTGATCATGCCACTGTTTTTCGGCTCGCTGATCGCCCGGTTCGGAAAAGTGGCATGGCTGGTGATCTACTTCGGATTTCTGCTGCTGAGCTTCAATATTTCCCACATTCTGGACAACCAAATGCTGATCCGCTTTGTTCTCGGCGTTCCCCTTTCTGCATGGTATGCCGTGGGCGCCGCCGTTTTGGCAGCCATGCTCATCACCGGTTTGCTCTTGTCCAAAAAGCAGGCAGTAAAGTAATTTAGGGGAGGCCATTCTATGGAACCGGATACCGTTGATCTGAAAACCGCGAGAAAAACCTATTCCACCATCGGCATCGCTTTGACGGTGCTGTCGGTGGTCACCACGGTGCTGCAGCTGCTTTGGTTTTCCATTCCCGGTGAAAACAGCTGGATGGTCAGCACCTCTTGGGGCTACTGGCTGGGCTCTTTCCTGCCCCAGTACCTCGTCGCCATGCCGCTGGCGCTGCTGATCCTGAAGCGGATCCCGGGAGATGCCCCCGCCCAGCAAAAGCTGCCCGGCAAGGCGTTCTTCACCATCATTCCCATCTGCTTATTTATGATGTATGCCGGCAATCTGCTGGGCAACCTGCTGTCCATGCTGTTTTCCGGCGGAAACGCCGAAAACCCGGTAATGGGCTATGCCATGGACAACAACCCCATCAAGGTGGTGGTCATGGTGATCCTCGCCCCGCTGTTTGAGGAGCTGGTCTGCCGCAAAATGGTCATCGACCGCACCCGGCAGCACGGAGAACGATCCGCGGTGTTCCTGTCGGCGCTGCTGTTCGCGCTGATGCACCAGAATCTGTTCCAGTTCTTCTACGCCTTCGGTCTGGGCTACCTGTTCGCCTACATCTACCTGCGCACAGGCAGGCTGCACTACACCGTGCTCCTCCACGGCTTCATCAACCTCCTCGGCGGCGTGGTAGCGCCCTTTATCCTGTCGGCGCTGGATCTGGACGCGCTGATGAATATGGATGCCGCCATGGATCCGGAGCTGCTGCTTACCATTCTGCCGGGGCTGCTGGTTTACCTGCTGTATGCCTTCGCGCTGATGGGTCTTTCCGTGGCCGGTCTTGTTCTTCTGCTGGTGAAGCGGCAAAACGCCCGCTGGCAGGAAGCTCCACAGCCCCTACCCAAGGAGCAGCGGTTCAAGACCGTTTATCTCAATGTGGGCATGGTGGTATTCATCCTGCTGTGCCTTGCCTCCTGTGTCCTTGCACTCATATAACAAGCACTCCCCAACCGCTTCGGCAGTTGGGGAGGTGCTATTTTGAAAATCAAATTCCGATTTATCGACATGTTTGCACCGCACCCAAAAGCCCCCTTGTGTAAAGGGGGCTGTCAAAAATCTATTTGATTTTTGACTGGGGGATTGTAAGGTTTCGATACGGAACAATCCCTTGATTTTCAGGGTCTTTTTGGCGGTATATCCTAGGGAGCTGTGGAGACTTGATGAAGT
>JAFQFP010000049.1 GCA_017398625.1 Oscillospiraceae bacterium | reverse complement strand
TGTTCATGCTGAGTAAAACCGATAGGCATTTTCGGAAAACCCCGTTTTTTATGAAAAACGGGTGGACCCCCTCCGACCCGGCGGCTCCCCCATAAATAGGGGGAGGCAAGAGGTTTTTCAACACGCAGAGGGGACGGCATGGAGGCCGTCCCCTACGAATCATCCTGAAATTATTGGTATTGCCCTTGCGGTCGCCCCTGGGCGGTTATGCTGAATCCGCAAAAAAGGCCGCCCCCTTACGGGAGCGGCCTCGAGATTCAGTTTGACTGAGAATTACAGCAGCTTGGCGAAGTGCTTGATGGTGCGGACCATCTGGCTGGTGTAGGAGTTCTCGTTGTCGTACCAAGAAACGACCTGAACCTGAGTCTTGCCGCCGGGCAGGGGGCAAACCATGGTCTGGGTGGCATCGAACAGAGAGCCGAAACGCATGCCGATGATGTCGGAGGAGACGATCTCGTCCTCATTGTAGCCGTAGGACTCGTTGGCAGCAGCCTTCATAGCAGCGTTGATCTCTTCCTTGGTGACTTCCTTAGCCACAACAGCGTTCAGCATGGTGGTGGAGCCGGTGGGGGTGGGAACACGCTGAGCAGCGCCGATCAGCTTGCCGGACAGCTCGGGGATGACCAGACCGATCGCCTTGGCAGCGCCGGTGGAGTTGGGAACGATGTTCACTGCAGCAGCGCGGGAGCGGCGCAGGTCGCCCTTTCTCTGGGGGCCGTCCAGAGTCATCTGGTCGCCGGTGTAAGCATGGATGGTGCACATGATGCCGGCTTCGATGGGAGCCAGATCGTTCAGAGCCTTAGCCATGGGAGCCAGACAGTTGGTGGTGCAGGAAGCGGCGGAGATGATGGTATCCTCAGCCTTCAGAGTCTCGTGGTTGACATTGTACACGATGGTGGGCAGATCGTTGCCTGCGGGAGCAGAGATAACGACCTTCTTGGCGCCGGCGTCGATGTGAGCCTGAGCCTTGGCCTTAGAGGTGTAGAAGCCGGTGCACTCCAGAACCACATCCACATCCAGCTCGCCCCAGGGCAGCTCGGCAGCGTTTGCCTTAGCGTAGATGGTGATCTTCTGACCGTCCACAACGATGTAGTCCTCGCCGGCCTCGACGACATGACCCTGAGCAGCGTAATTGCCCTGAGTGGAGTCGTACTTCAGCAGGTGAGCCAGCATCTTGGGAGAGGTCAAGTCGTTGATAGCAACAACTTCGTAACCCTCAGCACCGAACATCTGACGGAAAGCCAGACGGCCGATACGACCGAAACCGTTAATAGCAACTTTAACAGACATTTTATATTTCCTCCATTTCAATACTACCGCAGCGCGGTATCTATACATAACGATGTGCGAAATCGATATTTCCGCACGGATTTATTATACAATACCCCTTTCAGGTTGTAAAGTATATTTTTTGCACAAATCGGCTATGGAATAACGGGGTTTTTCTGTGTTTTTTATTTAGAAAATGCCCAATTGTTCCCCAAAAAATTGGCAGATTTCCTCTTTTTTCGCCTGTACACGCCCTTGGAAAAAACCCGGCTTGCCGCCACCTCTGCCGGAAAGGGCTTTTGCCATGGCAGCGCCTAAAGTCCGCACCTGCTCCGGCTGTCCGGCAAGGCACACATCGAAGCCTCCCTCCGTTTGGGAAAACACCGCTGCCAGAGGGACATGCTGGCTGATCCGCTCTGCCAGCAGCCGCACAGAGCCCGGTGCCATGCCGTCTTCAAACCGCAGGGCGTAGGGCTGGGAGGCATAGGAGGCGGCGATCCGGTCAAAAAGCTCCCGCTCAAGGGCAGCGCAGCGAAGCTTTTCCGATGCAAGGGCTTCGCTGATCCGCCGGGCGGCGTCTCCGGTCTCCAAGGGCTTGGCGGAGAAGGTCTGCGATACCAGCCGGTTCTGCTCGTAGATCCGGTTGAGATAGGAAAGGGCTCTGCCGCCGCAGACCATTTCCATGCGCACACCTTGGTGGAATTTCACGCAGGAGAGGATCTTGATCATGCCCACCTCACCGGTGTATGCCACATGGACACCGCAGCAGGCACATTTGTCATAGCCGGGGACCTCCACGATCCGCACAGGCCAAGGCAGAGGCCGCTTGGTGCGGTAACCTACATTGGGCAGCTCTGCTTCGCCGGGATACCAGCAGCGCACCTGCAGATTCTCCCAAACTGCCCGGTTTGCTTTTTCTTCTACCTGCGCCAGCGCTTCGGGGGAAACAGGACCGTCAAAGTCCACCTCCATCACATCCTTGCCCACATGGAAACCCACATTGTGGTAGCCGAACATCTGGTGGAGGATGCCGGAAACGATGTGCTCACCGGTGTGCTGCTGCATCAGGTCAAAGCGGCGCTGCCAATCGATGCTGCCCCGGACGGTGCTGCCGAGGGCAAGGGGCCTGTCACAATAATGGAAGAGCTGCCCCTTTTCCTCCCGGACATCGGTGACGGCAGCATCTCCCAAAGTGCCTATATCACAGAATTGTCCGCCGCCCTCCGGGTAAAAGGCGGTGGCGGAAAGGGTGACGGCATAGCCCTTGGGGGTTTCTTGGCAGCCGGTGACGGTGGCGGAAAACTCCCTGCAGTGGCAATCCTCATAAAATAGCTTGACGGTTTCCATGGCAAAGCTCCTGTCGGTTTTTTATGATAGCATTATAGCATATCGGAAGGATAAAGACAAAGGATTATTAATTTTTTTGAAAAATTGCTTTCCGGGGTAGAAGTCTTTTTCTTTGTGTGCTATAATGGGCATAAGTATACCATACGGAGAGATAGTATCATGCTGGAACTTTTAGCCCCTGCGGGCTCTATGGAAGCGCTGAAGGCTGCGGTGCAGAACGGCGCAAATGCGGTGTATTTGGGCTGCGGCACCTTCAATGCCCGCCAAAGCGCAAAAAACTTTACTCCCCAAGCGCTGACGGAGGCGGTGAAATACTGCCATATCCGGGGCGTTGCCGTACATTTGACTTTGAATACGCTGGTTTCCGACCGGGAGACCGCCGATGCCTGTGAGCTGATCCGCAGTGCTGCGGTCAGCGGCGTGGATGCCTTTATCGTGCAGGATCTGGGCGTGATCCGTCTTTGTAAGCAGATCGCACCACAGATCCCCATTCACGGCTCCACCCAGATGACCGTTCATTCCCTGCCCGGTGTGCTGCTGTGCGCTGCTTGGGGTCTGAGCCGTGTGGTGCTGAGCCGGGAGCTGAGCCGGGAGGAGATCCGTTATATCTGCCGCAATTCCCCTATCGAGATCGAGGTGTTTGCCCACGGCGCTCTGTGTATGTGCTATTCCGGACAGTGCTATCTGTCCGCTGCCATCGGCGGCCGTTCCGGAAACCGGGGCCGCTGCGCCCAGCCCTGCCGCCAGAGCTACGGCCACGGCCGTTGGGAGAACGAATATCCTCTGAGCCTGAAGGACAACTGCTTGGTGCAGTACCTGAAGGAGCTGGAGGAAATGGGGGTTGCCTCCATTAAGCTGGAGGGCAGAATGAAGCGGCCGGAATATGTAGCGACGGTGACTGCCGTTTACCGGCAGGCACTGCAGACCGGCCATGTGGACCGCTCTATGATGCGCGCACTGCACACAGCCTTTAACCGGCAGGGTTTTACCGACGGCTACTATACCGGAAATATCGGCGATGGGATGTTCGGTATCCGGGAGGAAAAGGGCGAGGATGCCGCGTGGCTGAAGGAAGCCCGGCTGTCCTATGAATCTACGGAAAATCCGGTGGTGCCCATTACCATGCAGGCAGTGGTGACCCGCCACGGAAGCTCGCTTACGGTTACTGATCCGGAAGGCAGAAGCTGCACCGTCAGCGGTGCCATGCCGGAGCTTGCCCGGGCGGTGGAGCTTTCCCAAGAGGCGCTTGCCGCCCGTTTGGAAAAGACCGGGGGCACGCCTTATCACTGTGTACAGATCCAGAGCCATATCGAGCCCGGTCTGACCTTGTCTGCCGCCGTGATCAACGGAATGCGCAGAGATGCGCTGAATCAGCTTACCGCCCTGCGTGCCCGTCGGGAGAGTCCCCGGCTGGGCAGACAGCAAAAGGCGGAGGCTTATCCCGGAAACCGTCGGGAGCCGGAGCTGACCGTGCAGGTCACTACCCGTGAGCAGATCACCGGACGGCTGCTGAAGCTGGCACCTGCGGTGCTGTATGTGCCGCTGCATCTGCTGGCGGAGGATCCGGTGTGGTGTCGGGAGCTTTGCCGTCAGCAGCGGGTCTGCGCGGTACTGCCCCGGATCGCCCATGACGGGGAGCTGCCCCGTCTGCGGCAAGCCCTCAGCACTGTCCGGGGGCTGGGCGTGACGGAAGCGCTGACCGGAAATCTGGGCTTGCTTCTGGTGCTGCGGGAATGCGGCATGACCATGCGGGGCGATTTTGGCTTAAATATCTATAATTCCTATGCTACCAACGCCGCACGGGAGCTGGAGCTGCGCAGCGCGACGCTGAGCTTTGAGATGACCCTGCCCCAGATCCGGGATGTAAGCAAGGCGGTGCCCTGTGAGATCCTTGCCTATGGCCGTCTGCCGCTGATGGTGACGGAAAACTGCTTGATCCGGGGCAGAACAGGCGAATGCTCCTGCCACATGGCAAACGGAAAGCTGGTGGACAAGACCGGCGCGGAATTTCCGGTGATCCGGGACGGAAACACCTGCCGCAGCGTGCTGCTCAACGGCAGAAAGCTGAACTGGCTGGATCGGCAGGAGGATCTGTCCCGGCTTGGCCTGTGGGCGACCCGGCTGTATTTCACCACGGAGAATCCCAGAGAGGTGGATCAGGTGCTGAACAGCTATCGGGAGCCGGATGCTTTTGACCCCGGTGCCTGCACCAGAGGTCTGTACCTGCGTGGCTTGGAGTAATATCTGATCGAAAGAGGAGACCCTATGCAACTGATCTTGGCATCCCAATCTCCCCGCAGAAGGGAGCTGCTTGGGCTGTTTCAAATACCCTTTTCCGTCTGTGTGGCGGATATTGATGAGACGATGGATCCCGCAAAGCCTGCTTTTTCCGAGGTGGCACGGGTCAGCCGCGCCAAAGCGGAGGCTGTGCCCCGGAAGGGGGAGGATGTGGTGGTCGCCGCAGATACCATCGTGGTCTGTGAAGGCACGGTACTGGGCAAGCCCCGGTCTGAGGAAGAAGCGGCAGCTATGCTGCGGCTGCTTTCCAGCAGAGACCATCAGGTGATGACCGGCATGACGGTGCTGCGGGGAGATACCGCCCGAACCGTTACCGAGGTGACGGATATCCATTTCCGACCCCTTTCCGAAAGGGAGATCCGCCGCTATGTGGCATCCGGCGAGCCTATGGATAAGGCAGGCGCCTATGGGATCCAAGGCGGCGCGGCATTGTTCGCGGAGAAAATGGTGGGCGATTATTATAATGTTATGGGACTTCCCGTCTGCCGCCTGTGGCAGATCCTGCGGGAGGTCGCACCCGGTCTTTTGGAGGATACGCAATGAGACATTTCTTTTCCACCCGTGTAAGGGTGGTGCTGGTGGCATCGGTGCTCATCGCCGTGGTTTTGGCGGTGATCAGCGGTCTGACAGGCATGAGCCTGCCGGATATGTTTGTTAAGGGTGTGCTGTCCCCCATTCGCACCGGCGCCAGTAAGCTCACCGATCAGGCGGAGCAGATCTACAGCTATATGTTCCGCTACGAGGCGCTGGCGGCGGAAAACGAAGCGCTGAAGGAGCAGATATCCCAAATGCAGGACGATGCCCGTGTGGCGGACTCTGTGTCCCGGGAAAATGACCGTCTGCGGGATCTTCTGGAGCTGACCTCCACCAATGAGGACTATAAGCTGGTGGATGCTTACATCTATTCTTGGAGCTCTGTGGACTATACCAGCACCATCACCGTCAGCAAGGGGCAGAACGCCGGCATCGAGACCGGCATGTGCGCCATTACCGCCAACGGCGAGGTGGTGGGTCTGGTCATTGAAGCGGGCAGCAACTATGCGGTGATCAAGACCGTGTTGGACTCCTCCTTGGAGATCAGTGCCACCATCGCTGCCTCCGGCTATAACGGCATGGTCTCCGGCGGCTATTTTACCGGCTTGGACGGTATGCTGCGGATGGACTATCTGCCCACCAACGCGGTGATCCGAAACAATGACCAGGTGGTGACCTCCGGTTCTACTGTGTACCCCCGTGACCTGATCATGGGCTATGTGGTGGACGCGGGCTTTGACGATACCGGCGTTGCTAAATTTGCCGTTCTGAAGCCTGCCGCGGACATCGACACGCTGGAGCAGGTATTTATTCTGACGGAATTCAATGTGGGATGACCTATGGCAAGAAAAAATGAATTTCGCCCGGACAGATCCTCTTCCGGGCTGCTGAATAAGCTGTATTTAACGAAAAGTCAACGGCAGACCTTTCTAAAGTGGCTGCTGTATTCCCTGCTGGTTCTGGTGCTTTCGGTTACGCAGGATGTGGTGCTGAGCCAGTTTACCTTTCTGGGCGTGACTACGGATCTGGTGCCCTTTGGCATTATACTGATCTGCCTTTTGGAGGGGACGGAGCGTGGCTGCATCTTTACCCTGCTGGCAGCCTGCTTTTACCTGTTTTCCGGTGCGCCGGGCAACTATTGCCTGCCCTATGTTACCGTTATTGCCGTGGGCGTGACCCTGTTTCGGCAGAGCTATCTCAGCAACGGCTTTTCCACCACATTGCTGTGCCTTGTGGTTGCCATTACGGTGTATGAGCTGGTGCTGGCGTTTACCGGCATCGTGCTGTCTCTGGCAGGTTGGGATCGGATACCGGGCTTTCTGCTGACAGCACTGCTGACAGTGCTGACGGTGCCCGTGCTGTATCCCGCAGGCAGGGCTATCGCAAAGATCGGAGGCGAATCATGGAAAGAATGAGCCAAGTCCGGGGCCGGCTGCTGCTGGTGCTGTTCGGATTGCTGCTGTGCTTCTTCGGCTACCGGCTGTATGACCTGCAGGTCATTGCAACAGGCGGCGCCCCGGTGGATAACTCCACCTACTATGTGACAAAGACCCGTGTGAAGGCCGCCCGGGGCGACATTCTGGACCGCAACGGCAACAAGCTGGTGGGCAACCGTGCCAGCTATGACCTTGTGATCAACCATTACGTGCTTACCAGCTCGGAAAACCCCAACGAGTCCATCTATCGGCTGGTAAAGCTGTGTCAGGAGCTGGGCATCCGGTATAACGACAATTTCCCGGTGACCAAGGAGCGGCCCTTTACCTACACCTTGGATCAGTATAACACCACATGGCAGAGCCATTTCCAGACCTTTTTGCAGGAGCGCGGCAGCTACGACTCGGATATCACCGCTCCCCTGCTGATCCAGACCCTGCGCAAGAGCTACAACATTCCTGAGGAATGGTCCGATGAGGATGCCCGTCTGGTTATCGGCATTCGCTATGAGCTTTCCCTGCGCGGCTATGTTTACAGCCTGTCCCAGTTCGTATTCCTGTCCGACGCAACGGACGAGGACCGTTTTGCCATTCTGGAACTGAATATCCCCGGCATGAATGTGGAGGCGACTACGGTTCGTGAGTATTATACCGATTATGCCATCCATATCATCGGCTATACCGGTGCCATGGATTCCAAGGAATGGGAGCATTACAAGGAATTGGGCTACTCCATGGACGCGGTGGTGGGCAAGACCGGCTTCGAGCTTGCCTTCGAGGAGGAACTGAAGGGCAGCGACGGCTGGCGCTGGGATACGGTGGCACCGGACGGAACACTGATCAGCTCCGAGTATGACCCTGCCCCCAAGGCGGGCAATAATGTGGAGACCACCATCGATATCAGCCTGCAGATGACCGCGGAGGATCAGCTGGAGCTGCGTCTGGATGAGCTTCGTGCCCAAGGCGAGGATGCCGACGGCGGTGATGCCGAGGGCGGCGCTGTGGTGGTGATGGAGGTCAAGACCGGGCAGATCCTTGCCTGCGCCAGCAATCCTACCTACTCCCCTGATATCTTTACCGACAAGGAAGCTTATCAGCAGGTGCTGGAGGCGGAAAATGACCCGCTGTACAACCGGGCGCTGTCCGGTGCTTATCCGCCGGGCTCTACCTACAAGCCCTGTATGGTCATTGCCGGTGTCCGTGCCAACTATATCAACATGGAGACGGAGATCGAGGATCTGGGTGTGTACATGAAGTACGCGGAGGCAGGTCAAGGCGATTTTAAGCCCAAGTGCTTGCTTTACCGCCAGAGCTTTAATACAATGACCCACGGATATATCAATGCCGCCAAGGCGCTGTGTGTTTCCTGTAACTATTTTTTCTATGAGGTCGCGGACAATATTCCTCTAGAGATCATGGATTCTACCGGTGCGGCGCTGGGATTAGGTGAGCCCACCGGCGTGGAGCTGCCGGAAAACATCGGCCACCGCGCCAATGAAGCCAGTAAGGCTGCTGCCTATAAGGGTACCGATGCCCGCTGGTACGCAGCGGATCAGGTGCTGGCAGGCATCGGCCAGTCGGAGCACCGGTTTACGCCGCTGCAGCTTTGCGTGTACGCCTCTACCTTGGCAAACAAGGGAACGCGCTACTCGGCAACTTTCTTGAACCGTATCGTTTCCACGGACTACCGCAGCTTGATCGAGGAAAACGAGCCGGAGATCATCAGCACGCTGAACATTCCCAATGATGCCTACCTCGCCTATATGGAAGGTATGCAGATGGTCGCCAGCCATCCGGAGGGCACCGGCTTCAAGGTGTTTGAGAATTATCCCATCCCCATCTGTGCCAAGACCGGTACTGCAGAAACAGACTCCGGCGGCTCCGATAACGGTATGTTTATCTGCTTTGCTCCTGCAAACGATCCCAAGATCGCGGTAGCCATTTACGGCGAGCAGGCAGGCCGAGGCAGTGCCATGGCAACCGTTGCAAAGTACATTCTGGATGTTTACTTTGAAGTGGGCGAGCTGGGCGATGTGACTACCTACGAAAATAAGGTTTCTTAATAGCAAAAACAAAGTGCCCCGCCGAAATCGGCGGGGCGCTCAGAGTGTCAATAAACTCCCAAACCGTCAAAATGAAGATATTAAAACGAAATAGATGATCTACTAAGGATATCGGAACAATTCTCATGATACGCCTTCTTTGGTGCTGAAAAACCCTTGCTTCGCAAGCCATTTTGACTTACTGCACAAACCGCCCTCTACCGTACCGCCAGTACGCCGACGAGGGCGGTTTGTTTGTCTTTGGGGCTTTCTTGACCTCTGCCAGCCTGTCAAAAACTTCTTTTTTTGACAGACTGAGTGCCCCGCCGAAATCGGCGGGGCGCTGCTGTATCAATGGCTTAGTGGAAGGAATCATAGGCGCTGACGCAGAATTTCATCAGCTCCACAAACAGGGGGTAGGTCTTGTAGTTGAGCACAGCCATGGTCTCCACGCTGCTGCCCGCAGTAGCCACCACATTGTTGCCGCTGTCGCAGATCTCAATACTGACTACACTGTAGACATCCGCTGCCACCAGAGTATCCACACGGACACCCACATACCCCGCGCCCTGCAGCAGGAAGAATTCACTGCCGGGAATGGTGTAGCTCTTGGCTCTGCCGTAGTGGTCGGTGTAGCTGACCTTTGCCGTCATGGTGTTGTCCACGATGCTGGGATCAAAGTAGTAGTTCAGCACGATCTTGCTCTCCAGAGTCAAGCTGCTGCCCAGATATCCGGTGCCACGGACGGTATTGTTGGTAAACTGGCTCATGTCCAGCTCCGCGGTGGCGTAGCCCTGGTGGGTATCTGTCATAATGGCATTGGCGGGAGCTTCTGTATTGTAGCCAAAATGGGCCTGTGCCGCCGCGCCGTAGTTCAGCATATCCGCCATCAGCGTGTGGCTGCTGCTGAGAGACGCGTTGTTCAGCACGCTCACCGCGTACTCCGCAATGGTGGTCACCTTGGTGTAGCTTGCCAAGGTGCCGTCGCTGTTGTACACGGAAACATGCATGTTATCCGCCATTTCCTTGGCGGCGATGCCGTCAAAGCCCACACGGTACATAGTGCCGTAGGGTGTCCAATCCGCAAAGTCCACAGTGCGCACCACATCGGCTCTGCCGTCGGCATAGGTCTTGGTGATCTGCATGTAGTACTCGCCGCTTTCCACATCGGAAGCGTTCACATAGAAGTAGATGGTCAGATCGTTGCCCAGAGACATATTCGCGCCGGCAATGGAGAACAGGAACAGAGGCGGTGTGGCGTTGGGGTCTGCCATGCCGCAGTTGGTGCAGATACCCTCGGCGCTGAAGCTGTGACCGATGGCATCGGTGTAGGAATCCACATAGCTGTCGCCGCAGGCGCACTTATGGGTGGTGTAGCCCTGTGTCTCGCAGCCGGGAGCGGTAACTACTGCTTCATAGCTGTGACCCAGTGCTTCCACAACGGTGGTCACTCTGCCGGTCTCTACGCCGCAGACGGTGCAGTAGGTAACGGTGTCGTAGCTGCCAGCCTCGGTGCAGCTTGCTGCCACTTCGTTCTCAATAACTGCCTCGCCGTCGGTGTGACCCAGAGCATCGACCTCATCGGCAACATAGCTGTCGCCGCAGGCACAGGTGTAGGTGGTGTAGCCGCCGTTGACGCAATCGGGAGCGGTAACCACCGCTTCATAGCTGTGACCGGTGGCAGAGATGGGATCCATGTAGTAGTCGCCGCAGGCACATTCGTACAGGTCGTAGCCGTCCTCGGTGCAGCTGGGCTCTACGGTAGAGGTCTTTACATGGCTGTGGCCGGTGGCTGCAACATAGTCAGCAACATAGCTGTCGCCGCAGGCACAGGTGTAGGTGGTGTAGCCCTGCTCGGTGCAGGAAGGAGCGGTAACCACCGCTTCATGGCTGTGACCGGTGGCAGGGATGCTCTCGCTGTAGCTG
>JAFQFP010000014.1 GCA_017398625.1 Oscillospiraceae bacterium | reverse complement strand
TCCGGTCGCGGCTCTGACAGTCCACCGGACTGTCATTCACTACCGCGACTGCGCTTCGCTTACCCCTTTAGGCAAGGGGGGCTTTGGTGCTCAGCAACCACCAACACCCCAATAAATCGGAATCTGACGGTACAAGCGGCAGAGGCTTTGAAAAAAGAAGCCTGCCTACTTTCCCAAAGAAAATCCTTGACAGGAAGCGCAAAAGATGGTAAAATCCTTTTCGTGATGGTGCAAGGAAGCACCTGTGACATTATGGGCCTTTAGCTCAGTTGGTTAGAGCCTCCGGCTCATAACCGGATAGTCCCGGGTTCGAATCCCTGAAGGCCCACCACACAAATCAAGGCATCAGCCTTTCATATATAGGGGTATAGCTCAATTGGTAGAGCGGCGGTCTCCAAAACCGTAGGCTCTGGGTTCAAGTCCTAGTGCCCCTGCCATAATTGGAAACCAGTATTGATACAATGTGTATTTGTTCTGGTTTCCAATTATTTTTTATGTATTTCTGCATATTTTATTGTAAATAGTTAGAATTAAGGCTCTGTGGTCGCTGATACTCAGCTTCTACAGAGCCTTTTTCTTTACAAAATTTAACGAAAGGTCGCTACTGTGTGCATTTTGGGTAAGGGGGTGTGCATTTTACCTTCAAAGGGGTGTGCAATATGCATTTACTATTGAGTGGATATATGCTATAATCAAATAAAAATACACAAAGAGAGGTGCCAAGGTTATGGCGGAAAAGAAATATATAATCGACAATGCCGAACTGATGGCTGAATGGAATTGGGAAAAGAATAATGAATTAGGTTTTGACCCTAAATTATTAACTGTTGGTAGTGGAAAAAAAGTTTGGTGGAAGTGTAGCAAAGGGCATGAATGGCAAGCGACGATAGACCGTAGAAGCCATGGAAAAGGATGCCCGTATTGTTCTGGACGAAATGCGATTAAAGGCGAAAATGATTTACAAACCGTTAATCCAGCTCTAGCAAAAGAGTGGAATTATGATAAAAATAACGGATTAACACCTACGGATGTATTGCCTAGCAGCAATAAGAAAGTATGGTGGAAATGTAGTAAAGGTCATGAGTGGCAAGCGATGATACGTAGCAGAAGCGATGGCCGGGGATGTCCATATTGCTCAAGTCGACACGCAGTTAGCGGTATAAACGATTTACAAACGGTTAACCCAGCATTAGCAACAGAGTGGAACTATGAGAGAAACAGTGGATTAACGCCCATGGATGTGTTGCCCAATAGTAATAAAAAAGTATGGTGGAAATGCAGCAAAGGACACGAATGGCAATCGACGGTAGCAAATAGAAATAACGGAAACGGGTGCCCTTATTGCTTGGGGAAATATGCGGTAAAGGGCGAAAACGATTTACAAACGGTTAACCCAGCATTAGCAAAAGAATGGAATTATGAAAAAAACGACGATTTAAAACCAGAAGAATTTACCGCAAATAGTAATAAAGATGTATGGTGGAAATGTTCAAAAGGACATGAATGGCATGCATCGATAGCAAATAGAAATAAAGGAAACGGATGCCCTGTTTGTAATTCCGAGAGAAAAACCTCTTTCCCTGAATATGCGCTCGCGTATTATCTTAAAAGATCTGGTTTGGATGTAGTGCACTTATATAGAGCAAAAGGGTACGAACTAGATATTTATATTCCATCTTTAAAAATTGCTATTGAATACGATGGGTATTATTGGCACAAGAATAGAATGAGAAAGGATATAGAGAAAAACTACAAGTGCAAAAAAGATGGGATTAAGTTATATCGATTAAGAGAGGGACTTCCTCCGCTAAAGGACAGCTCAATAGACTACATTGTTCAAGAGAATCAAAAAAACTTGTCAAAAGTACTTGAAGCAATATTAAGTGAAATCATTGGTGATTGTATTTCAGTAGATATGGAAACAGATGCCGTTGCCATAGAAAATTTGCGGGTGCTCACAGAAAAGGAAAATTCCCTTTTCTTTTCTAATCCAGAAACAACAGGAGAATGGCATTATGAAAAGAATGGCGTTCTGAAACCGGAACATTTTGCACCAAACAGCCATAGAAAAGTATGGTGGAAATGTCAAATAGGGCACGAGTGGCAAGCATCGATAGCAAACAGAAATAAAGGTCGTGGGTGTCCATATTGCTCCGGCAAAAAAGTTTTGCCATGTTATAACGATCTGCAAACAGTTAATCCAGCATTAGCTAACGAGTGGAATTATGAAAAGAATACTGGAGTAAGACCAATAGATGTAACACCGAATAGCAATAAAAAAGCATGGTGGATATGCAGTAACGGGCACGAATGGGAAGCCAAAATAAACAACAGAAATAACGGAAATGGATGCCCTATTTGTAGAAGACTCAAGCAGAAATAAGAAACGAACTTTTGAAATATAATGAAGAGTTTTGCTTATATGTGTAAAGCAGAAGAAATAGCGGAGCAAAATCGCTCCGCTATCCAATGTTATTGATTAATGCTCTTTCTTTTTATGCTCATTTAGTATTTTAGATGCTTCTTGCTTTTTCTTCTTTGGCGATTTGCGTCTAGCGAGCACCGCGGCTGCATTGCCGACCTTACCGCCATGATGTACAGGCATATAATCACATCCTTTCATTTGTTATTTTTTCTAATGGACAAATCTTGTTTGAATGTGTTATACTTAGCTATGTGATCTTGGGATTTGTATAACATATCCTAAGGCGAGAAAACATCTCATAAGTTGGGGGAAACAACTTATGGGGTGTTTTCATTTTCTGAAACAATCAAATCACATCACCTCTTTCAAAGTTTGTAATTCCACATTGAGGGGAATTCTCCGGTATTGTACTATAATAATTCCTCGTTGTCAAGATAAGACCACAATATGTTGTGGTTAAAATGAAAAGTCAACAACTTTTATACAATATATAGTAACTATTTAATAATTTTTTATAACTATATTTCATTCGGAAGTATGGCACAGAGGATGGTTCTCTGTGTTCTCTGGTATACCATTTAACGATTCTCCGTACCTTTTAATGAAAGGTCGGTAGGGGTGTGCAGCTTGTATTAAAATTGGTCACTAATTTCAGAAAAAAGCACGCTTCGGCGTGCTTTTTTCACGAAATAAACCCATTGCGGGATTTATGAAATACACTGCCCCCATCTCTTCCCTTTTTATTGCATTTTATCCCCTATTTTGCTATAATATTCCTATCAAACCGCAACAAGGAGGACATTGCCATGAAAGCGAAAACATCCTGCCGTTTTTTGTCTGCCGCGCTGGCGCTGGTGCTGCTGCTGACCCTGCTGGGCGCCGCATTCCCCACCGCAAGCGCCGACACCATCGTCTACACCCTTGACCCCGGCGAGCTGGAGAACTTCTCCAAGGGCGCCAAGGCCGACGGTGAAACTGTGAGAGCCGGTACCGACGGCTATTTCACCGTTTTCTTCAGTGCCACCGCCCAAGTGCAGGGCAACGGTAAGGACTTTACCGACGGCTACAGCTCCACCAAACGGATCCACTACAGCGCCCCTTCGGAATTCGGGGACACCGTCAAAAATGCCATCCGCATCAAGACCTCCGGCGCTGCCACCGTCAAGGTCTGGTGGGGCTGCGGCGATGTGGGCCGGCAGGTCGCCATTTTCGATGAAAACGGCACCGTTCTGACCCAGACCGAGGAAAAGCTGGGCAAAAACGCCCTGTGCATCTCCGAGCTGTCCATCGCGGCTGCCGGCACCTACTTCATCGGCAATGTAGTGGGCAATAACTACCACTATAAGATCGAGGTCACCGAGACCGAGGCTGCCCCTGCCGTGCCCCGGAAGGAATGGAGCAAGGTAGCCGCTCCTGTGATCTCCAAGGTCAAGGACAACGGCGACGGCACCCTGTCTGTCACCGTGGATGCCGTTGTGGGCGCTGCGGGCGGCGACGAGGTGGTGGTCACCATGTACGCCGCCGATGCCAAGCCCATCGCCAGCCGCAGCTCCGTGCTGGAAAAGGACGAGCATATCATCACCTTTGAGCCGGAATACTCCGGCGAGTACATCTTCGAGGCAGTGCTGAAGCGCTACGCTGAGGAAAACAAGCCTGCCAAAAAGACCAAAACCGCCGATTTCCTCTATCCCCTTGCCAGCCCCATCCTCATCAGCGCCACCAGCGCCGGTAACGGCAAGGTCACCGTGGTCTGGGAGGGCGTGAAGGAAGCCGAGAGCTACCGCATCCTCTGCGACGGCAAGGAGGCAGGCACCTCCACCGCCACCCAATTCACGGTTGAGGGTCTGACCGTGGGTCAAAAGTACAGCTTCACCGTAGAAGCCATTCGGGGCAAGGAGGCTGTCAGCTCTGCTGCCATTGCCGCCACCGCCTTTGCCGATGCCAAGCAGGCATGGGGCTTCACCTACTACGGTCCCTCCATCAATGCCGAAAGCAACGGCTATGTGGGGGATGTGAACGAGGACGGCAAGGTCACCGTCTACTCCGAGAACGGCAGAGGCAAGGTAGTGCCCGCCTCTGTAGACGGCGTTGCCTTCTACTACACCGCTGTGCCCACCGAATATAACTTCACCCTTCGGGCAAAGGTCACCGTGGATTCTTGGGCATACTCCAACGGACAGGAGGGCTTCGGCTTGATGGTCACCGACCGTCTGGGTCCCGCCGGAGATTCTGCCAATTTCTGGAACAACCAATTCATGGCTGCCGCCACCAAGATCGAGTATATGTATGACTCTGCCACCGAAACCGCTTACGATCTGAACGGCACCGGCACCAAGTACTCCATGAAGCTGGGTCTGGGCGTCATCGCCAAGACCGGCGTTACCAAGGAGAATCTGCCCCTGCTGGAAGCCAACGACACCGCCGCCGTCAACGAGCAGTTCGTCTCCCAGATCCACACCTTAGAAACCGCCGCCGGCTACTGGGGCAAGGAAAAGGGAACCTACAACATCGTCGGCAACTACACCAACGAGGTCACCGGTTCCATCGAAAGCAAGCTGCTGACCAGCTTTGATCTGGAGATCCAGAAGAACAACACTGGCTACTTCATCACCTACTACGGTGAAAACGGCGAGATCGTGACCCAGCGGAAGTACTACGGCGCTGACAGCCTGAGCATGCTGGATGCTGACTATGTATACGCCGGCTTCTTTGCCGCCCGAAACGCCCGTATCACCGTCTCCGATGTCCGCTTCACCTCCATCCTCGCCTCCGAGGATGCCCCCGCTGAGGAAAAGCCTGTCATCAAGCTCGAGCCCTCCGTGCTCATCAGCTCCCCCACCGTCACCACCAAGCTGACCTATCCTCTGACCTTGGATGCCAATGTCAGCGGCACCGTCACCGTATCCGTGGAGCGGGAAGCCGTTCTGGAAAATGTAAGCATCACCGGCGGTGAGCGCTACCATGCAGACATTCCTCTGAAGGAATACGGCGAGAACCACATCCATGTGGAATTTATCCCCGACCCCGAACAGGAGCTGGGTGAGGACACGGTTCTGGCAAGCACCAACAAGCAGTTTGCCGATGCCTATGTGACCTGCAACAAGGGCTTCTACCACCGTAAGACCATCTATGTTGCCCCCGAGGGTTTGCCCAACGGCGCAGGCACGAAGGAGCATCCGCTGGACATCTACACCGCCGTCAACAACGCCGTTGCCGGTCAGTGCATCGTGCTGATGGAGGGCACCTACAGCCTGAAGGATACCGTACGGATCCAGCGCGGCATGGACGGCACCGCCGATGCGCCCATCCGTATGATCGCCGACCCCGAAGCCGCTTCTCGTCCTGTGTTGGACTTCAAGGGCGAGTGCGCGGGCATCGTCCACGGCGGCGACTACTGGTACTTCTACGGCTTCGATGTGACCAACTCTCAGGACGGTCAGAAGGGCTTCCAAGTCTCCGGCAACTATAACACCTTGGATCAGATCAATGCCTACGACAACGGCAATACCGGTATCCAGATCAGCCGCTATTCCGGCACCGACCTGTTCCCCGATTGGCCTGCCCACAACCGGATCCTCAACTGCACCAGCTACAACAACGCCGACCCCGGCTACGAGGATGCCGATGGCTTCGCCTGCAAGCTGACCGCCGGCGAGGGCAATGTGTTTGACGGCTGCGTGGCGTATAACAATGCCGACGACGGCTGGGATATGTACGCCAAGGTGGAGACCGGCTCCATCGGCGCTGTCACCGTCCGCAACTGCATCGCCTACCAGAACGGCTATGTGCTGGAAAACGGCGCATTGGTGGAGGCAGGCAACGGCAACGGCTTCAAGCTGGGCGGCGAGAGCCTCAGCGGCAAGCATATTCTGGAGAACTCCTATGCCTTCGGCAACAAGTCCAAGGGCATCGACTCCAACTCCTGCCCGGACATTATCGTAAAGAACTGCACCGCCTATAACAACGGCACCTACAATGTGGCGCTGTACACCAACAACGCCGCCAACACCGACTTCTCCGCCAGCGGCATCCTCTCTTGGAAGGACAGCACCGCTGTCATCACCGATTCACTGGCACAGGGCGAAAACCTCAAGCCCAAGGGCAGCCAGAACACCGCCGCCTATCAGAACGACACTACCTACTACTGGAACGGCGAGCAGTCCGTCAATGCCTCCGGCGCCCGGCTTACGGCGGATATGTTCGTAAGTCTGGAGTTTAAGGGTGTCCTCCGCAATGCCGACGGCACACCGGATCTGCAGGGCTTCTTGGAGAAGGCTGCCACTGCCCCTGCCGACGCAGGCGCTGTCCCCGGCGGTACTGCCTCCGCTGTCAACACCGCACTGGAAGCGGATCTGGAGCACACCTACAACGAAAGCTGGTACACCAAGGATCTCATGTTCCACTGGCACGAGTGTGAATGCGGCGACCGGGGCGATTTTGGCAAGCACACCTTGGAATGGATCATCGATAAGGAAGCCACGGAAGACGAGTCCGGCAAAAAGCACCAGCAGTGCTCTGTCTGCGGCTATCAAGGGCCTGTCCTTGACCTGTATTACGGCGAGATCGTGCCCGGTGTCAACGACGGCAACCCTGTCGCCACCGCCGCCATCATTGCCGCTGCGGTTGCCGCCCTTGGCGGCGCAGGCTTCTTCCTGCTGCGCAAGAAGAAGCAATAACCCCTTTTGGTCGATACCCATATCGTCCCGATCCGCCTGCCCGGATAAATCCATAATTTTAGGGGCTGTTGCAGCGCAACAGCCCCAGTTTCTATTCTTTTTCCCAGAGCCCCAGCTCCCGGAGCAGACCGGCATCCTCCTGCCCCTGCTCCGAAGTAACAGCGGCATTTTTCCGAAGTCTGCCCAGCCAATGCCCCGCCTTGCCGCCAAACAGCAGCCGAAACCACCGGGCGATCTGGCAGAAGGGGTACAGCCACTTCTTTTTCCCCAAAACGCGATACTCCATCTGCAGCTCCTGCCGGGGCAGGAAGATCCGGGACAGCACATAGCCCAGCTTCCCCTTTGTTTTGGTATGCCGCAGAGCGGTGACGGTCTCGCTGCCGCCGTACAGGCCTCCCCGGAACAGGTAATCCTCCATTTTTTCCGTCTCTTCCTCCGGCTTGGCATCCCCAAACCAGACCTGACTGAGTTTTTCCGCCGCAAGGGCAAAGTCCAGCAGCTTCCCCTGCTCCAGCAACGCCAGACGCGCCTGCCGGTCATGCTCCACCCGGTGATTCAGCACCCAGATGTCTAAAAACGGACGAATACCGCAGCCCCCAAGGACAAAATGCTTCGCCATGTGGGCGATGTGGTAGAAATAGAACAGGTCATCCGGCATCTGCTTTGTACAGCCACCCGCACAAGCCGGCCGGGCGTGCTGCCATACGGTCTGCAGGACTTCCTCACCGCCGGACCGCCAATTTTCCTCGATCAGATCATGATGCAGCTCCAGATGCACACCGTTCTTGGAAAACAGGGATATCTCATGGGCATCCGCACCGGCCTTTGTGTATTCCAGCGCCTTTTCCAGCGCCGAAACCGCGGTCTGCAGATCCTCCTGTTTTACCAGAACATCGATATCGCAGCTTGTGCGCATCCAGCTCTCCGGATAGCTGCCGCGAAGCACCGAGCCCTTCAGCGGAATATGGGGAACGGAGACGGCGGAAAGGGTATCACAGATCTTTGTCAGCTCCCGTTCCATCCGCTGACAGCGGTACAGCGCCCCAAACGCCTGCTTACGGAGCTTTTGACTTGCTTCCTCTGTTCCCAGCAGCCCCAGCTTTTCCAAGGCAGCGCCCGCCAGATGGGCAAGATCCTGCTCCTTGGCAAATTCATACAGACTGTTCCTGTCCACGGCTGCCAACACACTTGCATCTGCCGCCGGACGGCCGCAGACTTCACTTCCCACAAGGGCGATCAGCGCCTGTTCCTTTGTCATACCCTTTCACCTCCTTGGAAAAAGCCGCGGCGGGAGGTTCTCCCGCCGGCACGATCAAAATTGGAAGGTATCCGCCAGACACAGCCACTTCTGATCCTTATCGGAAAGGTTCAGCGGTGTGCCGTCAGAGAGCGCATAGCCCTCGGCGGAGGCATTTCCACCGTATTCTCCCGTCAGCTCCGGCCACTGGATGCCGATGGCAGGGTCGTTCCATGCCAGACCGCCTTCATCACCGGGATGGTAGAAATCCGTGACCTTGTAGCAGAATTCCGCGGTATCGGACAGCACCAAAAAGCCGTGGGCAAAGCCCTCGGAGATGTAAAACTGCTTTTTGTTCTCCTCTGTCAGCTCCACGCCGTACCACTTGCCGTAGGTGGCGCTGTTCTTCCGCAGATCCACCGCCACATCGAATACCCTGCCCTTGATGGCGCGCACCAGCTTACCCTGAGGGTACTCCTTCTGGAAATGCAGACCGCGAAGCACACCCTTTACGGACATACTCTGGTTGTCCTGCACGAACACCATGTCCAGCCCGGCTTCCTTCATGTCGTTTTGGTTGTAGGTCTCCATGAAATAGCCCCGGTTGTCCCCATGAACTGCGGGCTCGATGATATACAGCCCCTCAATGGGGCACTTGGTAACCTTGATCTGTCCCATATTATTCCTCGATCTCCTTCAGATAGCGGCTGAGCGCATCCTGCCATGTGGGCAGGGGCGCAAAGCCCGCTTCCACCAATTTTTTCTTATCCAGACGGCTGTTAAAGGGCCGTGCCGCCTTGCTCAGACCGTACTCGGCAGTGGTCACCGGCACAACCTCGGTCTCATAGCCCGCCTGCCGGAAGATCTCCCGGGTAAAATCGTACCAAGAGATATAGCCGCCCTCATTGGTGGCGTGGTAATAGCCGTATTTTTCCGTCAACGCCATGTCCACAAGCAGCCGGGAAAGATCCAGCGTATAGGTGGGGGTACCGATCTGATCACAGACCACACGGACGGTATCATACTTTTTGCCCACGGAGAGCATGGTCTTGATAAAGTTTTTTCCGTTTCTGCCGAACACCCAAGCGATGCGGACAATGAAATACTTTTCCAGCAGCTCCGCCACCGCCAGCTCACCCTCCAGCTTGGTCTGACCGTAGACATTCAAGGGCTTATAGTCCTTGCAGTCCGGCTGCCAAGGCTCCTCGCCCTGTCCGTCGAACACATAGTCCGTGGAGATGTAGATCATTTTACAGCCCAAGGCGGCGCAGGCGGCTGCAATATTGCGGCTGCCTCCCGCATTGATGGCGCGCACCTTCTCCTCGTTGTCCTCCGCCAGATCCACCGCCGTCCATGCGGCGCAGTGCACCACCGCATCCGGAGCTGCAGCGGAAATGGCTGCCGCCACCGCGGCGGCATCGGTGATATCCAGCGGCACATAGGGCATGGTACACACCGCAGAGCCGTCCTGTATGCCTGCGTATTCCGGCGCAAGGTCGCTGCCCACGCCTTCAAAGCCCCGTGCCGCCAGCTCATTCATCACATCGTGGCCAAGCTGGCCGGCAACGCCGGTGACAAAAAACTTCATAGCAAACTCCTTACCGGTTGGCGTACATCTTCTCGTAGTAATTCTGGTATTCGCCGGAGATGATCTCCTCCCACCAGCTCTTGTTGTCCAGATACCAGCGGATGGTCTTTTGGATGCCGTCGGCGAACTTGGTCTCCGGCAGCCAGCCAAGCTGGGTGTGGATCTTGGTGGGGTCGATGGCATAGCGCATATCGTGACCCTTCCGGTCGGCAACATAGGTGATGAGGCTCTCGGGCTTGCCCAGCTCCTTGCAGATCAGCTTCACGATGTCGATGTTGCGCATCTCGTTGTGACCGCCGATGTTATAGACCTCGCCCACCTTTCCGTTATGAATGATCAGATCGATGGCCTTGCAGTGATCCTCCACATACAGCCAGTCCCGGACATTCTCTCCCTTGCCGTAAACCGGCAGGGGCTTGTCGTTCAGGGCATTGGCGATCATCAGCGGGATCAGCTTTTCGGGGAAATGGTAAGGACCGTAGTTATTGGAGCAGCGGGAGACGGTCACCGGCAGACCATAGGTGCGGTGATAAGCCATCACCAGCAGATCCGCGCCTGCCTTGGAGGAGGAATAGGGGGAGCTGGTGTGGATGGGGGTCTCCTCGGTGAAGAACAGGTCGGGACGGTCCAGCGGCAGATCGCCGTAGACCTCGTCGGTGGAGACCTGATGGTAGCGCTTGATGCCGTACTTGCGGCAGGCATCCATCAACACCTGCGTGCCCAGAATATTGGTCTGCAGGAACACCTCGGGATTCTCAATGGAGCGGTCCACATGGCTCTCTGCCGCAAAGTTCACCACCACATCGGGGTGCTCTTCTTCAAACAGCCCATAAACCGCCTCACGGTCGCAGATATCCCCCTTAACAAAGCGGAAATTGGGGTTGTCCATCACATTTTTCAGTGTGGAAAGGTTGCCTGCGTAGGTCAGCTTATCCAGACACACGATGCGGTAGTCCGGATGCTTATCCAGCATATGAAATACAAAGTTGGCTCCGATGAATCCGGCGCCGCCGGTAACGATAATGGTCATGGTATTCTCCTTATACGAGTTTTTTAATAAAACGCTTCCATAGTGTTTTATTGAGCCGCTGAGAAGCGGCTTGCGGCGCAGCCGCAAAAAACGAAGTCAATACGGTTTCTTGCCGCTGTAAGCGGCGTACCATGCAATGGTACAATAAAATGATGTTTGATCATTTTATTAAGAAACAGTATTAATGCCGTGCATCGATATACTTGCCCGCAAGCACATCGAACAGGTACTGTCCGTATTGGTTATTTTTCATGGCTTCCGCCACAGCACGGAGCTGATCGGCGGTGATCCAGCCGTTGACATAGGCGATATCCTCCAGACACGCCAGCTTCCGGTGCTGGTGGGTCTCGATGGTCTTCACAAAGTTGGTGGCCTCCACCAAGCTCTCGTGGGTGCCGGTATCCAGCCATGTAAAGCCCTGTCCCAGCAGCTCCACATTCAGTTCATTCATCTCCAGATAGATCCGGTTCAGATCGGTGATCTCCAGCTCGCCCCGCTTGGAGGGCTTCAGACCCTTGGCAAACTCCACCACCCGGTTGTCGTAGAAGTACAGGCCGGTGACGCAGTAATTGCTCTTGGGCTTGGCAGGCTTTTCCTCGATGGATACAGCCTTGCCCTCGGCATCAAATTCCACGATGCCAAAGCGCTCGGGATCGTCCACATAGTAGCCGAAAATGGTGGCGCCCTTGCCGGACTGGGCATTCTCCACCGCTGCCTTCAGCCGGTTTTTCAGCCCGTGACCGGCAAAAATGTTGTCGCCCAAGACCATGGCGACGCAATCGTCACCGATGAATTCCTCACCGATGATGAACGCCTGGGCCAAGCCGTCGGGGCTGGGCTGCTCCGCATAGGAAAGGGTCACGCCAAACTGGCTGCCGGAGCCAAGCAGCTCCCGGAACCGGGGCAGATCCTGAGGGGTGGAAATGATCAGAATATCCCGGATCCCCGCACTCATCAGCACGGACAGGGGGTAATAGATCATGGGCTTGTCGTAAATGGGAAGAAGCTGCTTAGAGGTGACCTTGGTCAGCGGGTAGAGCCGTGTGCCGGTACCACCGGCGAGAATAATACCTTTCATATTGCCGTCTTCCTTTCTCAGCTTTGTTCCAAAATATCTGCAATACGCTCACAGGCATGACCGTCTCCATAGGGATTGGAGGCGTGGCTCATGGCATTGTAGGCGTCGGCATCCGTCAAAAGCCGGGTAAACTCCCGGTAGATCGTATCTTCTTCCGTGCCCACCAGCTTCAGCGTGCCGGCGGCGATGCCTTCCGGGCGCTCGGTGGTGTCACGCATGACCAGCACCGGCTTTCCAAGGCTGGGAGCTTCCTCTTGGATGCCGCCGGAGTCGGTGAGGATCATGTAGCTGCGGGCAAGGAAGTTGTGGAAATCCAGAACCTCCAGCGGCTCAATGATGCGGATGCGCTCCTCGTCGCCCAAAACGGCATTGGCAGCCTCACGCACCACAGGATTCATGTGGATGGGGTAGATCGCCTTCACATCCGGGTGCTCATCCATAACACGGCGGATGGCACGGAACATATTGTGCATGGGCTGACCCAGATTTTCCCGCCGGTGGGCGGTAATGAGGATCAAACGGCTGTCCGCTGCCCATTCCAACTGGGGATGGGTGTAATTCTCCCGAACCGTGGTCTTCAGCGCATCTATGGCGGTATTGCCGGTGACATAGATGGTGGCAGGGTCTTTTCCCTCGCGCAGCAGATTGTCCTTAGACTTTTCCGTGGGGGCAAAATTGTAGCTGCTGAGAATGCCCACCGCCTGCCGGTTAAATTCCTCGGGATAGGGGGAATAGATGTTATAGGTGCGAAGTCCCGCCTCCACATGTCCCACCGGGATCTGCAGATAGAAGCAGGCAAGGGCGGTGACGAAGGTGGTGGAGGTGTCGCCGTGAACCAGCACCACATCGGGCTTCTCCGCTTCCAGAACCTCCTTGATCCGGTTCAGGATATTGGTGGTCACATCGAACAGGGTCTGCTTATCCTTCATGATGGACAGATCATAGTCCGGCTCCACGCCGAAGGCATCCAATACCTGATCCAGCATCTGCCGGTGCTGCCCGGTGACGCAAACCAAGGTCTGCAAGCCCTTTCTTGTTTTCAATTCGTTGACCAGCGGGCACATCTTGATGGCTTCCGGCCGTGTGCCGAACACCAGCATCACTTTCTTCATATCGTTTCCTCTCTTACTTTCTCAGCTTCTTCAGAACCGTTGCGCCTGCTGCTTTGACCGTATCCCGGTAGATCAGCCAGCCCATCAGCGCCAGCATCACCAGATAGGCAAGAGCGGCGAGAATGGCGTTGCCGATCTGCATGCTCAGCAGATATGCCCCAAAATAGGCGATCAGGAACACACCGTCCCGCAGACCGATCTTTAGGGACGGGAACCGCTTAGCATCCATAAACAGCCAGATGTAGTACACCGCCACGGTGGCAACCGTTACGGAGATCATGTGCTTATGGAGCACCACACCCACCGCGTTCAGCGCCACGGAAAGCAGCAGCACCGTGACCAGTCTGCGGACATAGGCCTTGGACTGTCGGGTCAGCTTATACAAATTAATGTACATACAGTTGATCACTGCCATGGCAGGGAACGCCATGAAATAGATGGCGGTGACCTCCATGCTGGCGTTATACTTGGGCACCAGCCACGCCACCACAAACCGGCAAGCATGGAACGCCAGACCGGAGCAGGCGCCAAACAGCAGCAGGCCCTGCTTGAACAGGCCGTGCTGCTCCTCCTTGACCTTGCCGCTGGCAAGGAAGTTGTACATCGGCTGGGCAACGGAGGTGATAAACACCGTCATCAGCGTCTGCAAAGACAATCCGAAGGAAAACACCGCAAAGGTCTCGGTGTCAAACAGGGATTTCACGAACTGCTTGCCTACGGAATGGAACAGCACATTGATATAATTGCCAATGCAGATGGAGAAGCCCAGCTTCAGCGTCTGCATATTTTTTTCGTCAAATACGGGGGCGCTCTTTACACCCCGGGTGCGCTTGCAGGCATCCAGCAGGATCGCTACGGTGTAGAGCACATGGATACCGATGAACAGATAAATATAATACGCCGCTTCCAGCCTGCGGAAAATAAAATACAGCACCGTAGACCCCAGCAGAGGAACGGCAGCAGTAAAGATATGGGTGCGGGTAAATCTTCCGAACTCGCCCCACGCCTGATACAGCGATTGATAGGCAGATACCACGCAGTACGGAATGATGCACAGTGTGATATACAGCAGCATCTCGTTGCGGATAAACAGCCATGCCCCGGCGAACAGCACCGTGAAGAAGCACAGGATCCCCACCAGCACCGCGACCTCACTTTTGTAGCGGCTCTTTTCCAGCGAATCATAGGGCTGACCGCCGTAGTTGACAAACATACCGGTGGGAAAGCCCAGATGTAAAATGGTAATATAGCTCAGATACAGGGAAAAGGTCTGGTAATCCGCATAGGATTGGGTAGTCATCAGCGCCGGGAATACGAAGCCGCTGATCAGCTTCATCGCCAGCACCACCAGATTGGAGGATAGAACTTTAATCAGTATTTTTATCAATTTTCCACCAGCTTTTTTGCTTCCACCGCAAAAGCGCGGGGATCATTTACCACATTCTGCAGGGTCATCAGTGTCTGCGGCGGCAGAGTCCACCACCGGGAATCTTCCAGCGCGGCGATGGTTTCTTCGTCAAAGCGCGTGCGGATGGGCTTGGCAGGCACACCGGCGACCACCGTGTAGGGCGGCACATCCTTGGTCACCACGCTGCCGACACCGATCACCGCGCCGTTTCCGATCCTGCTTACACCGGCAAGGATCTTCACATCTCTGCCGATCCACACATCATGTCCCACCGTCAACGCTCTGCGGGGCACATCCACCGCGTTGGGGTTGCCGAATTCCTTCCGGTAAAACAGCGGCGACATGGTGGCGTTTTCCATGGGATGATTGGCGTTGAGATGCCAGACATTTCCTGCCACGGAGCAATAATTCCCGATCACATCGCCCTTGCTGAAATTCCCCGCGGTAAAACAGCCGTAGCTGCCCATGCCTACCTCCACGCCGTACATGATCTTCCAAAGGCTGCGCAGGCGCTGGGACTGCCATTCCTTTTCCCGCTTTTTCACCAGCTTCAGCACTGCTTTTTTCAAAAAAACAGGCAGCGCCCGGAATGCCTTCTCGCTGATGCGGCAAAAAGCTCCTAAATCTTCTTTTTCCATATCCGGCGCAGGGTGCCCAGATACATCCTTGCCCGGTCCTTCGGGGAAATGCGGCTTTTGTGCCAAGCCAGCTTTCCGGGATCCACCGCCGGGATCTGCCGCCGGGCGGTACGCATGGCCAGCAGCTTATACCGAAGCTGCGCCTTGCGCACATACTGGTAGGGCTGCATTTTATCCAGCTCCGGCTCGTCAAAGGCTTCGCAGACGATGCAGCCTGCCGCCTCCGCCTGCCGCAGCAGCCGCTCTCCCAATTCCGTTCTGGCGAAGATCACATTTCTGCCGGGACGCTCATCAAAGGTGACCTTGCCCTGTTCATCCAGATACCACGCATCGCCGCAGGCGATGTCCGCCTCCTCGCCGATGCCGTCGTAGCAGAAGCGGCAGCCCCGGTAAATATCCCGGCCCAAGATGGCGCCCCAAGAATCCTCATAATTCATGGTATAGGCATTCCCCCGGTCATCCTTCACCGTGGAATAGCCGGGCCAGCCGTTGCCCCGGTAGGAAACATGGGTGATGTTGGCATCTGCCGCTCCCATTTTCTCGATCATCCGGCGGCTGGCATTGACGCTGGGGGTTCCTGCGCAAAAGAAGGACAGCAAACATACCACCTGCTGAGCCCGCTGCTCATGAAGCTTCAAATAGGCTCTCATGCCCCGGATATCGCAGGGTCTGCCCACGATCACAAACCGATCCGCCGGGTTTGCCTCCAGCATCTGCACCACCTGCTCCAAGGGCAGGGCGGCAATATACCGGGAACCGGCGCAGGCAAGGATCTCCTCCTTGCTGCGGCTGATCCGGGTAGTCTTTTGCAGCGCCACCTCGCTGTCGCCTAACTGGATAATGCCGTCTGCCAGCCCCTGCTCCAAAAGATAGGTACAGACAGCCGTTAAAACACCGCCGGAGGAGGCGGTATTGCGCACGGTCTCGTCGGCGGCGTGACCCAAGCAGACCGACCTGCGCTCGCCCCATACCTGCTTAGAGTAGCAGCCGGGCTCCACATCCACCGGGCAGAAGCTCTGCAGCGCAGCATATTCTTCCCCGGTCAAGGCAAATTCCGGCGCATAGAAGCCTTTATCATTCAGCTTCACCGATGCCTTTTCTTCGCCGAAGCAGCTTTGGCACAGACCGCAGCCGATGCAGTATTCTTTTTCCAGAGAGCCGGGGTTATGTTTCATTTCGCGATCTCCTCAAGGATCTTTTGGAATTCCGCCACGAAGGCATCCGCCCGTGCCATCACCTGGGAAGCGGACTCTGCCACCGCAGCCTTTAGGGTCTGCAGGTCGGAAATATAGCTGCAGGTCTTTTCCAGAGCTTCCTCCGTGGTCAAACTGCGTCCATCCACCAGATAGGGATAATTCACCGTGCCGAACAGATCCCCGAATTTCTTGCTGTAGGCAAAGGGAACGGTGGCAACGCCGCTGGAGAAAGCACCGATGGTGGAGTGCATCCGCGCGCCGGTAAATACATCCATCTGGGCAATATAGCCCTTGATGGCCATGGGGGTATCGTAGCGGTCAATGATCCGGCACCGGGGGTACAGCTTTGCCAGCTCCCGGCAGGCAGCCAGATCGTTTTCGGGGTTGTTTTCATCGTGGAGGGTGATCACATGGGGGATCAGATACACCGCCATGTTCTGCTTTAAGCACCACTCCACCAACCGGGTCACATAGTCGCGGTAATCCACGGTCAGACCGAACTGGTTATCGCCGGTATAGCCGCCGTTCCACAGTAGCCCGGAAACATTGATGCCCACCTTGGTCTGCTCCCCCTCCAGCCGGACGGTCTCGTCCTTGGGCAGCTTAAAGGCGATATCCGTGGTCACCGGGATCTCCCGCCCGGTAAGCTCCTTCACCAGTTTAGCGGAATTTTCGTCCCGGGAAAATACATACCGGGCTTTTTTCAGCACCCAAGCGGCAAATTTCTTTGCCCCGTCAGACTTGTAAGGTCCGTAGGTCTGGGGACCCAGCAGCATGGGCTTTCCGCTGAGCAGCACAAAGGCTTTTTCTCCGGTACGCCAGTAAAACCGGCTCTTTCCGTAGATATCGGAGAAGCTGTCCCCGTCGGTGAAGTCCACGCACAGGTCGCAGCTCCGCACCGCCTTAAAAATGGCATGCTGGGCAGAAAGCTCCTTCTTCCGGTTGGGGAGGAAGGTATGGGTAATGCGGTCAAAGGCAGAAAGATCCCGCTGGACGGTCTGCCCGTGGGGAACATATACCACCGAGGACACCCGGGCGGTCATATCCAGCCTTTTCAGCGCGTCGTTGAGCATATAGAAAAAGGTGTACGCCAGCGCCTCGCAGCCCTTGTTGCCGGATTGCAGTGTCAGACCGTAGAGCAGAATATTTATGTTTTTCATGGCTGTACCTCCTTCTTTTTCAAATAAAACCGGCTGCGGGTGTAGATCTCACCCAGCACCACCAGCAGATAAAACAGCTTTTCCTCCTGATTCTGGGCAACGGTAAACAGGCACAGAAAATACGCCAACAGCACAGCAAACAGCACACTGCTGAAGCCCAGCTTCACCCCTGCCTTCCGCTCTCTGACCATGCCAAGGAATTTGGAGATCAACAGTGTGGCAAACAGGAAGATCTTGCTGCAAAGGCCCACCATGCCGTAGCGGAAATACTCGGAAAGATACTGATTTTCAATGGACTTTTTGGTGTGTCCGAACTGATTCATCACATACTCGAATTTGGCAGCCCTGCCCTTGCCGAACAGGGTATCACTGCCCACGCTCTCCCGCACCCAATCGTAGAGCTCCAAGCGGTTTCCCACGCCCTCCACGATCTCGTCGGTTCCGCTGCTCTCTACAAAGCCCGTTCCGAATATGTCGTCAATGATCTGCAGCACAGACAGCAGCATTTCCTGTAGCTGCTTCGTCAGCGGATTGGGGATCAGCAACAGGAGCACCACCGCTGCCAATGCCGTGGTGCAAAAGAGTAAAAATCTGGCGGACAGCCGAAACGCCCCCACCTGCCACAGCAGCACAACATTCACCACCGCCGCTGCCAGCATCGCCGCACGGGAGGAGGTAAGGATGACCACCGCCAGATTGGCAAACCAGATCACCCAAAGCACCAGCCGCTTCTGCCGGAGCAGCTTCCCGGAATAAATGCGGTAGAGCACCACGGCAGACATCATCATAGCGTAAACGCCGTTGTTGATGGGATTGACGAAGCAGCCGTAGACCCGGAGGATGCCGTAGCGGTACAGGGGCACATAGGTTGCCGTTCCGTCGTTGCAAAGCGCATAGGACAGATTGAAGCCGGTGAGCACCTCCACAAAGCACACCAGGGCATTGATGGCGCTGCACCAGATCAGCACATCCAGTATCCGGTTCAGCCGATCCTCCGACCGGATATCGTGGATCAGCAGCAGGTACAGCAGCACCGGGGCGATCAGATACAGAACGATCGCCGTATACTCGTTATGATGCACCATGGGGATCATAATGAGCAGGAATCGGGCATCCCAGCCCACATTGGTCAGGGCATAGGCCGGGATCCGGATCTTCTGCCACAGCATGGTAAAGCCGCATACCGCCAAGATCACCAAGCTGTACGCCGATACCGGGCCGATCCGAAAAAACATAGGCAGCAGCACATACAGTCCAACGGTCCACGCTACCAGATCCAGTTTTACCTTCTTCATGTGCTGCCTCCTTTCATTATTTGAGTAGGGTCTTCAGTGCTTCCTCCAGCAGTACGACCCAGCCCACCACCCGGTCCGCGGCAAGCTGTAAGGGCGTTGCCTGCAGATACCGCTTTAGAAACAGGTGATGGCTGGCAAGCAATATCTTCTTGCGGCGCACCGCGCTGGAGATGCTCTTGCTGATGGTCACGCCGTGCAGATGCAGGTACTCCATATCCGAGCAGATCACACCGGTATAGCCTGCCTGCTTCAGCTTGCAGCCCAAGGTGGTTTCCTCGCAGTAGAGGAACATTTCCTCATCATAGCCGCCCACATCCAAAAACACCTTTGAGCGCACCATCAGCAGGGAACCCGCCACGCAGTCTACGGCAACGGTATCCTTTGCCCCCAGCTCCTCCATGGAATAGTAGAAATTCTCTCCCCACTTTCGCAAAAGAGAGCCGGTACAGAAAATATACCGCCACGGTGTGGGGATCCGCCACGCCGAGCGTGTGATCCGCTGTCCCTTTCCGTCGCACTGCATGGCAGAAGCCACCGCATAGCGTTCATTCTCTGCCAGCACCTGCGCCAGCCGTTCTACCAGTGCCTCAGAAAACTGCACATCGGGGTTGGCGATCAATACAAGATCACAGCCGCAGACCTCCTTGGCATAACGGACGCCGAAATTATTCCCGGCGCCGTAGCCGCCGTTGCGCTCCGTGCGGCAGGCATGGATCTTACCCCCTGCCAAAGCCTGCAGTGCGTCCCAGCTATCGTCGGTGGAGCAGTTATCCACCAAAACGATGGCATCCGGCACCCGATAGTCCCGGATCTGCTCCACCAGCGATGCCACATGGGCGGCATCGTTGTAATTTAAGATCACGCAGCCAATTTTCATCTTATCTTCTCCGTAAATTCCGCAGTTGTTTTTTCAGTCCGGCAGGGATCCGGTAAACAGCCTGCGCTTTCAGCCGCTGCAGTCGGGTCTTTTTCAAAAAGTCCCGCTCTACAGCACCCCAGCCGCCTTGGACATAAAGGGCTTCAAAGCGGTCTTTCTCCGCTGTACGCTTCACCGGCGCGTTCAACTGACCGTTTTGGGCGCAGGCAGCTTCTGTGTCCGCTTCCGTGAGCTGTAAGCCCCGGCATTGGGCAAGCAAGCCCGCTCCCGCCTCCGTATTCACAAGGACCAAGGATGTATTTCCGCCAACACGGTGGGGGAACAGCCGCTCAATACCCCAGAAATCCGCCAGCGTAACATCCCCTGTCCGCTGCCGTTGGGCATAGGGGCAGGTGTAGCACCGGCTCTGGTAGCAAAGCCCATGCATGAAATGGTAATAATAGGTGTCGCAGTTCCATAGCATCGGCACCGTTTTGATCCGCCCATCCTTTTCATAGGTGATTCTCCCCAAGCAGCCTTGAATTCCCTCTTTGTGGACGCGGAAATTCCACTCGGTCACACGGCAGCCGTGCTTCTTCTCATAGTAGGCGATATATTCTGCCAGCAGCTCCCCACGGGGCACGCCGTGGCAGACGATGTCTGCGGTGTACAGCTTTTCCGGCTTTTTCCCTAAAAAGGCATAAAGCCCCGCGATCTGGCAGGGCGTGCCGGAATACAGCACCGGCTTTCCCTCCCGCAGCGCCTGCTTTACCCGGGCGTAGGTATCGCCGGTATCGCTTTCGGTGTACTTGGAGCCCTGCAGCTTAAAAAGCGCGTCTGCGCTTTCAACGCCGATGTGCTTCGCACGCCAGTCCTCCTGCCATGCACTGCCGAATACCACGCCCCCCTGCTCCAGAAAGCTCCGGGCAATGGCTGCAAAAGCGCCGCCGGAGGCGCTGCGGCTGCGAACCGAACCGTCCTCCGCCTGAGCCGCGTATGCCTTTTGTACGGTATTCAAAGAAACCTTTGCCAGCAAATGGCAGTGCTTGCGGCAGGCATCACAGTGCAGGCATTTTTCGCTGTCGATCCACGCCCGCTCCTGATCCATAGAAATACACCCGGCGGGACACACCTGCACACAGGCGCCGCATCGGCTGCAATCGGTTCCCACTTTTTCCAGCATCGGTCATTCCTCGCAATAGCTGTTCAAAACTTCCTTGGAATGCTTTATAAAAGCATCCAGCTTCTCCCCTGCCGCGGCATAGTCCACCGTTTCCAGCATCCCCGCGCCGATCTCGTCGGCAGGACGGATGATCCGCTGCTCCAAGCCGGCGGTATGAAGGATATCCTCGATCCGCACGGTGTTATGCTGGGGCAGCACCACCGTAAACTGCTTGCGCAGGATGCAGGAGAAAGCGGTGGCATGGAAGGAGCTTGCCACCACATGGGCAGCCCCATCGATATACCCCAAAAATTCCTCCGGGGACACATCCCGGAAATGGTAATCGCAATCGCAGTTCTTTCGGGCACCGTAGATCAGCACCACCTTGGCATCCAGCGCCTTGCGCAGATAAGCAAGCACTTTATCCAGCGTTTCGCTGGGCTGCACCAGATATACCAGAATGTATTTTCCCAGATCTTGGGGTTTTTTGGCAATGGAGCGGTAGTAGTCTCCGTCCTTCAGGAAAACAGGATCGCACACATGCTCCACCGGGCAATTCACCAGCGGCGCAAGCCACTGCTTGGTGCAATTTTCCCGCACGGAGATCGCCTCAAAGTCCTTCACATAGGACACGATCAGATCCTTTTCCTCTTGGGGCACTTCCGCTTTGCCTACGCTGGCGGCATAGGCATATTTTTTCTTCCCTGCGGGCACAAAGTCCAGATAATAGGCAGGATCCTTGCCGCAGAGGTAAGAGGGATTCCAAAGCTGGTCACTGCCGGTGATGTAGGCATCCGCTTTGGGAGGCGCTTCTTTCAAAGCAGCATAATTTTTGTAGTTTTCTCCGGTGATCCGCAGAAAATTCCGGTAAAAAGCCCGGTTCTTCCGATTCTGGCTCTGCACATCCCGGAACATGACCACGGACTTGATGACAGACTTGAGGAAGCTGCCGTTGTATTTCAGATAACCGGGGGTATAGTCGATGATCCTTGCATCATGCCCCTGATCCTCCAGATATTTCTGCAATGCCAGCGACTGCAGAGAAGAACCGCAGTTATCGGTGCAGTGCAGCGTAATGGTTTTAATATTCATGGATTCCTCCAGCTTTATTTCAGTTCCCGGTACAGCGCCAGCAGCCGCTGCTCCATGATCTCCCAGCAGTAGTCCGTTTCAAACAGGCTGCGCATGGTCTGCGCCATGGTCTCCCATTCCCCCTGCCGCTGCAGCAGCCGGGTAAACGCCTCGTAAAGACCTTCCTCCGTAGCTTCGCACACGGCACCGATGCCATGGCGCTCCACAATGCCGTCCATGCCGGTGTTGCGGAACATCACCAGAGGCTTGCCCAGTGCCAAAGCTTCATAGAATTTATTGGGGGCGGCATAGGCGTGGTTGGGCACTGCCGGGTCATACAGCGCCAGCATAATATGGCACTGCCGCTCCAGCGCCAGCACATCACTGTACGCCAGCTTGCCGTAGAAGAAGATATTCTCACGGGTCTGCGCCAGAGAGCGGATCTGCTCCTCCAGCGTACCGAAGCCGCCGATGTGGAACTCCACCTCCGGCATTTTTTCGGCACAGGCAAGAGCTTTCAGAATGAACCGGTCCTCCACCAGATTGCCCACATAGACGATCTTCATTTTTCCCGGATCGCCCTGCACCGAAATCCCGGTATCGGAGCCGCCGATTTGGCTGCGGCTGGGCGCGTTATGCAGCACCTCCAGCTTTTTGGGCCGGGCGCCGGCGATCTGCTCCTTCCGCTGCTCGCTGCAAATGATGGTGGCAGCCGCTCCGTTAATGATCCCGTTTTCCAGCTTGCTGAAGATATTCAGCAGCCAATCGGGGCCGTGGGCAGTTGCCGCGTAATAATCAAAAATGTCATACACCATTTTCTTGCCAAACAGCTTACAAGGCAGCCACGCAGGCAGACCGGTGAGCAGGTCACAGGCATGAACGGTGTCGTATTCCTTATGATGTCCCAGAAGCCACCAAAACAGCTTCCACTCAAACTTCAGCATGGGGAAGAAATTCGCTTTCATGCCGCCGCCCCAAGACGCGGGAATGCCAAAGCGGAGAATGGGCACGGAGCCGTTGGCAAGCTTCAGCTCCTCTAAAAAGCTGCCTTTTCTCCCGTCCCGATCCCAGCACACGATCTTCAGCTTGTCCTCCGGCAGCAAAAGCAGGCTGTTTGCCTCCTTTTCCACCCGGGGGTCCGGCTGGCAGCCGTTGGTGCGCAGCATTACGATGTTCATGTTTCTTCCTCCGATCAGCAATTATGCCAAAGCGATTCGTATTGGGCGCAGATGTCCTTCCACGCGTAGGCATCCACGATGCGCCGGGTGCTTTCCTCGTCCAGCCTGCGGATCTGCTCCCCGGTCAGCGCGTCGGCACGCTCCAAAAGCCGGGCAAGGCTGCCCGGTTCCTTGGTCCAGTACAGTGCGGCATCCTCGCCCACCTCCCGGTTGAAGCCCACATCCAGCAGCAGATTGACCCTTGTGCTGGCAAGTGCCTCCAGCAGGCTGGGATTGGTACCGCCCACCTCATGACCGTGGAGATAGCCCCACGCCTCCTCACGGATCTTCTTCACCAGCTCGGTGTCATACTCCGTGCCTACGAATTTGATCCTCGGATCCTTTTCAAAGCCGGTCTCGGCAGCAAGCTGCTCATAAAAGCCGTTCTTTTCCACATTGGAAATGATGACCAGCTCCCGCTCCGTCCGGCTTGCCATAAACTCCCGGAGCATGGTGGCATAGTTGTTTTCCGGCACAAAGCGGCCGATGATCAGATAATACTGCCCCTTCACGATGCCGTGCTTATCATACCAGGCTTGCAGCTTTTCCTCGGAGCATTCCGATCTTTTCACATCCGCGCCGTAGGCGATGAAGGTGGTAGCCTTCACCTTGCTGCCGTAAGTCTCTTTGATATAGCTTTCAATGCTTTTGGAGTCGCACACCGCCATATCGGAATGCTTCACCAGACAGCCCTCGCAGTAGCGCAGGAACTTCTTTGCGGCGGCACTCCATTTATCCCGCTTCCACTCCAGGCCGTCGGGATTGCACAGGATCTTCGCGCCCAGCTTGTGCAGCTTTTTGGCGTGGGGGATCAGCAGCGGGCCGATCCGGCAACCAAGGATATACACGATCACCTTTTCGGTGGGATTTTCCTTGCACCACTGCTCCACTTGATCCAGCACCAGCGAAACATGCAGGATCCGTCCCGGCGCTCCGGGCATGGGCACACGGACATTGAAGCAGTCCGCGCCGTTGTGGGTAAAATGCTTTTCCTCATTATCCATGCAGGAAACATGGTACATAATGTCCTCAGAGGTCTTGCCTGCGGTGAGATTTTCCACAAAGGTCTCAAATCCGCCGTACCGGGCAGGAATGCCCTTGCTGGCAACGATAAACACATGGGTCATACCGCAACCTCCTCCTCGGCAGCTTCCCGGCTGTCATAGCCCTCTACCACGCCCTCGCCGCCAAAGAGCTTGGGTACGGTAGCAAACAGGATCTTCGCATCCAGCTTGAAGCCGAAATCCTCCACATAGCGCACATCATAGCGCACCTTTTCCGCAGGGGACACCAGATCCCGGCCGTTGATCTGGGCAAGACCGGTAACACCGGGACGCACCGCATACACGCCGAACCGGTGGCGCATGGTATGGATGTCCTCCTCTTGGGGGATCAGCGGGCGGGGACCCACAAGGCTCATATCTCCCCGCAGCACATTGAAAAGCTGAGGCAGCTCATCAACGGAGAGCTTACGCAGGATGCGGCCTGCCCGGGTGATATACCGGTCGGGATCCTCCACATCCATGGTCGCCATATTCTTGGGGGTATCCATCTTCATGGTGCGGAATTTATACAGCTTGAACAGCCTTCCGCCCTTGCCCACCCGGTCATGGACAAAAAACACCTTGCCCGGATCGTCTATGTAGACCCACAGCGCCACCAATGCCAGAGGCAGCAGCAGCACCGCCAGTCCACAGAAGGACAGGATCACATCCAGAATTCTTTTTACCGCGCAGTATACACCCTTCGGTGCCTGCGCCCGCTGCAGATCGCTGACCTGCTCCTCCGTGATCAAAAGCTCTCTGTCGTCACGCACCTCGACAGCATCCGTCTGCTGTATTTCCAATACACTTTGCATCTGCTAACAACTCCATTCCGGGCAAAAAAACGCCGATCTGGTCGGTTTTGTTCCGAAAATGGCAGCAGGAAATAACCCTGTGCCAATAATTCGCCCATAGGTTTGTTTATTATAAGGCATTTTTATGACAAAATCAAGTATTTACCGTCGAATCCATGTAGTAAACATTGAATATACTGGGTATTTTTTGCTCTTTTCCCCAAATTCCGGTCGTTTCGCAGCGGTAAAAATTATTATACATTTATAGAATGCCATCAAGTCCAATGTATTCACGATCAGATCGCCGGTATTTTCCTTTTGCCGTTGCTCGCGCACAGGTTTATTCTATGCGCCAAGCCGAAAAAGGTTCCTGCAAAGAAAAAGCCTGCCGCAAACGCAGCAGGCTTTACTTCTTTTTGGATCACACCAGCTCGATAACAGCCATCTCAGCAGCGTCGCCGCGGCGAGCGCCGGTACGGGTCACTCTGGTGTAGCCGCCGTTACGGTCGGCATAGTTGGGAGCGATCTCCTTGAACAGCTTCTGGACTACATCTTCCTTGGTGATGTAGCTCATAGCTCTGCGGTAAGCGGCCAGATTGCCCTTCTTGCCCAGGGTGATCATCTTCTCAACCACGGGCTGAACTTCCTTGGCACGGTAGAAGGTGGTCTCGATCTTGCCGTTTTCCAGCAGGTCGGTCACCTGCTGACGCAGGAGTGCTCTTCTCTGTGTGCTGGTCTTACCCAGCTTACGAGTTCCGAACATGAACGTTTCCTCCTATAATAAGGTTGACAAATCGGTTAGCTTAGTTGCTGCCAGAATCGTCGCTGGCAAGGGACAGACCCATCATCTCCAGCTTCTTCTGCACTTCGTCCAGAGACTTCTTGCCCATGTTGCGGACCTTCATCATGTCCTCACCGGTCTTGTTGATCAGATCGGCAACGGTGTTGATGTTGGCACGCTTCAAGCAGTTGAAGCTGCGGACAGACAGATCCAGCTCATCAATGGTCATGGACAGCTTGGTATCGGGACGGGCGGTATCCTTCTCCACCACGGTGGAACCGGTGTTGACATTGTCAGACAGGTTGGTAAACACCGTCAGATGGTCGGAAAGGATCTTGGCGCCCAGAGATACGGCATCCTTGGCAGAGATGGTGGAATCGGTCCAGACCTCAAGGGTCAGCTTATCGAAATCGGTCTTATCGCCGACTCGAGTGGGCTCCACCGTGTAATTCACCTTTTTGACGGGAGAATAGATGGAGTCGATGGGGATCACGCCGATCACAGTCTGAGCGGTCTTGTTCCGGTCAGAGGGAACATAGCCCCGACCCTGAGACAAGGTGATCTCCATATTGAAAGTGGCATCTGCGCCCAGAGTGCAGATATGCAGCTCGGGGTTCAGGATCTCGACCTCGCCGTCTGCCTTGATATCGCCTGCAGTGACCTCACAGGGACCCACAGCGTCGATATACACAGTCTTTACACCCTGACAATGGAGCTTGACGATCATCCGCTTTACATTCAGAACGATCTCGGTGACATCCTCGGTGACACCGGGGATGGTGGAGAACTCATGCTGTACGCCGGCGATCTTCACAGAAGTGGCGGCGTAGCCGGGGAGGCTGGACAGCAGGATCCGGCGCAGGGAGTTACCCAGCGTCATGCCGTAGCCGCGCTCCAGCGGTTCTACCACATACTTGCCGTAGGAAATATCTTCTACGGAGTCCATGCAGGTAATGCGAGGCTTTTCAATTTCTACCATGAATAAAAACCCTCCTTCTTCAGTTGTGGGGCTGATGCGCCCCACATGACACATACGCGAACAAACAGGGGGTCAATTACTTGGAGTACAACTCGACGATCAGGTGTACTGCGATGTCGAAGTCGATGTCTGCCTTGGTGGGCATAGCAATGACCTTACCGGTGAGGGTATTCTTATCACGATCCAGCCACTTGGGGGCAGCAACAAAAGCGTCAGCCTCCTTCAGAGCCTTGAAGAAGTTGTTGGAAACGCTCTTCTCGCAAACTGCGACCACATCACCGGTCTTGACCAGATAGCTGGGGATGTTGACGCGGTTGCCGTTAACGGTGAAATGACCGTGGTTGACCAGCTGGCGAGCCTGACGGCGGGAGTTGGCGAAGCCCAGACGGTAAACTACATTGTCCAGTCTGCGCTCCACATAGGTCAGCAGCACCTCACCGGTGTTGCCGCCGGCGCGGGCAGCCTTGTCGTAGTAGTTACGGAACTGCTTCTCCTGAATGCCGTAAACAAACTTAACCTTCTGCTTTTCGGTCAGCTGAGTAGCATACTCAGACTTCTTAGCTCTTCTCTGGCCGCCGGGATTCTTGTTGGAAGTCTTAGAATAACCCATTGCGGCAGGAGAAACGCCCAGCGTTCTGCAACGCTTCAGTACGGGCTGCATATTCTTAGCCATAACGCAAAATTCCTCCTATTGCAAATTAGACACGGCGTCTCTTGGGAGGACGGCAGCCATTGTGGGGAATGGGGGTGACGTCCTTGATCATTACGACTTCCAGGCCTGCGGACTGCAGTGCGCGAATGGCAGCCTCACGGCCCTGGCCGGGGCCCTTCACGAAGACCTCAACGGTCTTCAGGCCATACTCCATAGCAGCCTTGGCAGCGGTCTCAGCCGCGGTCTGTGCTGCGAAGGGAGTGGACTTACGGGAACCACGGAAGCCCAGACCGCCGGAGGAAGCCCAGCTCAGGGCGTTGCCTTCCAGGTCGGTGATGGTGACCATGGTGTTGTTGAAAGAGGAACGGATATGTGCCGCGCCTTTTTCAACTACCTTGCGCTCTCTGCGGCGCTTAACAACCTTCTTAGTAGCCTTTGCCATGTTACATATCCCTCCTTACTTCTTCTTATTTGCGATGGTCTTCTTGGGACCCTTACGGGTACGGGCATTGGTCTTGGTGCGCTGACCGTGCACGGGCAGACCACGGCGGTGCCGAAGACCGCGGTAGCAGCCGATCTCGGAGAGCCGCTTGATGTTCATAGCGGTCTCACGGCGCAGGTCACCCTCGATGGTGAAGTTATGCTCGATGGCGTCACGCAGCTTGGATTCCTGATCCTCAGTCAGATCCTTAACACGGATGTCGGGATCGATCTGGGTCATTTCCAGAACCTTTGCAGCACGGGTGGGTCCGATGCCGTAGATATAAGTCAGTGCAACTTCGATCCGCTTGTCGCGGGGAAGGTCAATACCAGAAATACGTGCCATATTCTCTCAGCACCTCCTATTAGCCTTGTCTCTGCTTGTGTTTGGGGTTTTCGCAAATTACCATTACGCGACCCTTGCGCTTGATGATCTTACACTTTTCGCACATGGGTTTAACGGACGGTCTTACCTTCATACTGTTGAACCTCCATTAGAGAATAGTCTCTTGTGTGTTACTTACTTCTCCATGTGATCCGACCGTGGGTCAGATCATAGGGAGACATTTGAACGGTTACTTTGTCACCAGGCAAGATCCTGATGTAATTCATCCTGAGCTTGCCGGAAATGTGTGCCAGAATGGTGTGTCCGTTGCCGATGTCAACATTGAACATAGCATTCGGCAGTGCATCGGTTACGATGCCCTCAATCTCGATTACGTCGTCCTTTGCCAAGTTTTGAACCTCCTAGGTTGTTCCTTGCATATCCCGGCTTAGATAAGCCAGGTCTCTTCGTAATTCGCTGTTGAGCACTTTGTCGCCTGCAATCAATTTTGCGGCAACTCTGGTCTCAGAGCGAAGGACCTTTCGCGCGTGTGTGCGCTTTTTTCGCTTTGGTTTCTCAAGAGTGCGGTCTTTTCCGTTTGCCAGCAGCAGATAAGGCGCTTCCGTTCCGATCACATAGAACAGCTTTCCCTTATCATGCCCGGCTGTGGAAACCACCACATCCGAAATATTGAATTCTATATCCGGTATTCCTGGGTCCATAGTTAAAGTCCTTCGGTGACGGTGAGTATTTCCGGCTCGCCGTCGGTGATGAGTACAGTATTTTCATAGTGGGCGGAGAGGGCTCCGTCTTCGGTCAGCACGGTCCAGCCGTCCTTTAGGACGCGGACCTCATGACCGCCGGCATTGACCATGGGCTCTACAGCGATGGTCATTCCGGGAAGCAGTCTCGGACCCCGGCCGGGGGCACCGTAATTGGGTACCTCAGGCTCCTCATGCAGCCGTGCGCCTACGCCGTGACCCACGAAAGATCGCACAACTGAAAAACCGTTAGACTCCACATACGTCTGGATGGCGTGGGAGATATCGGACACTCTGTGTCCATGCTTCGCAAAGCGGATGCCCTCAAAGAAGCTCTGCTTTGTGACATCGATCAGCCTTTGGGCTTCGGCACTGACAGTGCCGCAGGCAAAGGTGGCTGCGCAATCGCCATGAAACCCTTCAAAGTACGCGCCCACATCCACAGACACGATATCCCCGTCCTTCAGGACATAGCCGCCCGGAATTCCGTGGATCACGGTGCTGTTGACGCTGATGCAGGTACTGGCGGGAAAGCCGTTGTAGTTCAGGAACGACGGTTTTGCGCCCTGACTCAGGATGAACTCCCGAACAGCTTTGTCGATCTGCCGTGTCGATACGCCCGGTCTTACCATATCCCCTGCCAAAGCACGGGCTGCCGCGGTAATTTTACAGGCCTTGCGCATAGACGCCAGCTCTCGTTCATTTTTGATTGCGATCATGCCTTCGCTCCTATAGCCTTCAGGATATCGCCGTTGGCACCCTCGATGGACTGGTTGCCTTCCACAAGGCGAAGCTTGCCCTGCTTGGCATAGTAGTCCTTCAGCACCTCAGTGGAAGCGTGGTACACCTCAAGACGCTTATTCACCGTCTCGGGGGCGTCATCCTTGCGGATCACCAGCTCGCCTGCACACAGGTCGCAGATGCCCTCGGTCTTAGGAGGATTGGCTTCGATGTGGTAGCTGGCGCCGCACTTGCCGCAGACACGGCGGCCGGTCATGCGCCCTGCGATCACATCATCGCTCAATTCAATGGAAACAACATGGTCGATCTTAACGCCCTTGGCGTCCAGCGCCTCAGCCTGGGCGAGGGTGCGGGGCACCCCGTCCAGGATAAATCCGTTGGCGCAATCGCTCTGGGCTACCCGCTCTGCTACGATACCGAGGATCAGCTCGTCGGGCACCAGCAGGCCGCCGTCCATGTATTGCTTTGCTTGCTTGCCCAGATCGGTACCCTTTGCGATAGCCTCTCTGAGCATATTCCCGGTAGAAACGGAGGGAATGGAGAGCTTCTCAACAAGCAGCTCTGCCTGAGTTCCCTTACCGGCGCCGGGCGCGCCTAACAGGATCAGATTCATTCTGCGCCTCCGATTAGTCCAGGAAGCCCTTATAGTGCCGCATCAGCATCTGAGCCTCCAGAGCCTTCACCGTCTCAAGGGCAACGCCCACAACGATGATGACGGAAGTACCGCCGATGGCCAGAGACTTAACACTGGGCAGGATATCGCCGCCGATGATGGGCAGCAGGGCAACGATGGCCAGATAAACAGCACCGAAGATCACGATCTTGCCGATGACCTTCTTGATGAAATCGGCGGTGGGCTTGCCGGGACGGAAGCCGGGGATAAAGCCGCCGTTCTTCTTCAGGTTGTTGGAGATCTCCACGGGATCGTACTGGATCTGGGCGTAGAACCAGCTGAAGAAGAAGATCATCAGGAAATACATAATTGCGTATGCCGCGCTGTTGGGGCTCCACAGGTTGTCAAACCACCAGCTGCCCTCACCGATGCCCGCAAAGGCACAGATGGTAGCAGGGATGGAGCAGATGGACTGGGCGAAGATCACGGGCATAACACCGGACATTGCCACCTTGATGGGCAGGTTGGTGCTCTGACCGCCGTAGACCTTACGGCCAACCACGCGCTTTGCATACTGAATGGGGATCCGGCGCTCCGCATCGTTGATGAACACGATGAAGACCACCAGAGCTGCCATCACCAGAACAATGATGATAGCCACCCACCAAGGCATGGACAGCAGCACGGAAACACCGCCGGGGATGCCGGAGATGATGTTGGCAAACAGGATCATGGAGATGCCGTTGCCGATGCCGTGCTCGGTGATCTGCTCACCCATCCACATCACCACGGAAGAACCGGCGGTGAATGCCAGCACGATGACCAGACCGGGCAGGAAGCCGGTTTCGGTCAAGATGCCGTAGCTCTTGATCATGGTGTAGTAGGCGAAGCCCAGCAGCAGACCCAGAGCGACAGTGGAATAGCGGGTGATCTTGTTGATCTTCTTCTTGCCTTCCTCGCCCTCTTCCTTAGCCATACGCTCCAGAGCGGGAATGGCTACGGTGAGCAGCTGGATGATGATGGATGCATTAATGTAGGGCTGGATGCCCAGTGCCAGAACGGATGCCTGAGAGAAGGCAGAGCCGGACATGGCATTGTACAGGCCCAAAATGGTGTTGGAAAGCACTGCGTTGAAGGTCTCCGCCATGGCATCCGCGTTCACAAAGGGAACGGGGATCACGTTGCCTACGCGGTAGATCAGCAGCACCACGATGGTGAACATGATCTTTTTACGCAGTTCGGGAAGCTTCCATGCGTTGCTCAGTGTAGTAAACACTTAAACCACCTCGGCCTTTCCGCCTGCCTGCTCGATCTTTTCCTTTGCAGACTCAGAGAAAGCCGCTGCCTTTACGGTGATTTTCTTGGTCAGGCTGCCGTTGGACAGAACCTTCAGGCCATAGGGGCAGTCATGGAGAATACCCTTCTCGATCAGAGCTGCTGCGTCAACAACAGCGCCGTCCTCAAAGCGGTTCAGAACAGCCACATTGATGGCAGTCAGAGGCTTGGCATACACATTGATGAAGCCACGCTTGGGGACGCGGCGAACCAGAGGCATCTGGCCGCCTTCGAAGCCGGCACGGACCTTGCCGCCGGAGCGGGCGTGCTGACCCTTATGACCGCGGCCGCCGGTCTTGCCGTTGCCGGAACCTGCGCCGCGACCCTTGCGCTTGCCCACCTGAGTGGAGCCAGCGACAGGAGACAGTTCAGAGAGTTTCATATCTTACTCCTCCTTATTCTACTTCGGTAACCTGCAGCAGATAGCCGATCTTGGCGATCTTACCGCGAGTCTGGGTGTTGTCCGGCTGGATGGTGACCTGGCCGATCTTACGCAGACCCAGGGACTCAGCAGTAGCGATGTGCTTTTCCAGACGGCCGTTCAGGCTCTTAACAAGCTTAATTTTCAGGTTTGCCATGTTAATTGCCCTCCTTAACCAACGATTTCTTCCACGGTCTTGCCGCGGATTTGTGCGACCTGCTCAGGGCTGCGCAGGGACTTCAGACCCTCCATGGTGGCCTTGACCACATTCTGGGGGTTGTTGGAGCGCAGGCACTTAGCGCAGATATTCTGAATACCCACGGCTTCCATCACGGCACGGACAGCGCCGCCGGCGATAACGCCGGTGCCTTCGGGAGCGGGCTTCAGCAGAACTGTGCCGGCGCCGAAGATGCCGATAACATCGTGAGGAATGGTGGAACCGGCCAGGGAGACCTTGACCATGTTCTTCTTGGCATCTGCGATGCCCTTCAGAATGGCCTCGGAAACTTCCGCAGCCTTGCCCAGACCGTAGCCAACGGTACCCTTACCGTCGCCCACGACCACCAGAGCAGAGAACTTCATAACACGGCCGCCCTTAACGGTCTTGCTGACGCGGTTCAGGTAAACGACCTTCTCAATGAACTCAGGAGCTTCATTGTTAGAAGTCTTATTATAAGCCATAATTCTTCCTCCTCTACACTTAGAACTTGAGTCCGGCCTCGCGGGCGCCTTCAGCCAGAGCAGCCACACGACCATGGTAAACATAGCCGCCGCGGTCGAAAACGACCTCTTCGATGCCCTTTTCCTTAGCGCGCTCTGCGATTGCCTGGCCTACCTTCTTGGCAGCCTCAGCGTTGCCGGTAGCACCCTCAAAGCCCTTCTCCAGCGTATTGGCGGAAACCAAAGTAACGCCATTGACGTCGTCGATGATCTGAGCATAGATGTTCGCATTGCTGCGGAACACATTCAGACGGGGACGCTCAGGAGTGCCGGAGACCTTGCCACGAACACGGACATGCCGCTTCAGGCGCATTGCATTCTTATTAACCTTGCTGACCATTTCGGCACACCTCCATTACTTCTTGCCACCGGTCTTACCAACCTTACGGCGGATGACTTCGGTGGTATACTTGATGCCCTTGCCCTTGTAGGGTTCGGGGGGACGCTTACCGCGGACTTCAGCGGCAAACTGGCCGACGACCTGCTTGTCGATACCGCGGATAATGATCTTGTTGGGAGCGGGAACCTCGATGGTGATGCCCTCGATCTCGTCCACGAAGATCTCGTGGGAGTAGCCCAGACGCATAACCAGCTGGTTGCCCTTCTTCTCGGCACGGTAGCCAACACCGTTGACTTCCAGCTCCTTTGCATAGCCCTTGTCCACGCCCTCGACCATGTTGCTGATCAGAGTACGGGTCAGGCCGTGCAGGGACTTGTGCAGATGCTCCTCATCGGGGCGATCCACAGTCAGGATGTTGCCTTCCATCTTCAGAATCATGTCGGGATGGAAACCGTAAGTCAGGGTACCCTTGGGGCCCTTAACGGTAACGACGTTGCCCTCGGCAATGTCAACCGTAACACCTGCCGGAATGATAACCGGCTTCTTACCAATTCTAGACATTCCGTTTCCTCCTTACCAAACAAAGGCCAGAACTTCGCCGCCGATGTGCAGCTCGCGAGCCTTCTTGTCGGTCATAACGCCCTTGGAAGTGGAGACGATGGCGATACCCAGACCCTTCAGGACATGGGGGATCTCGTCTGCACCGGCGTAGATGCGAAGACCGGGCTTGGAAACACGCTTCAGGCCGGAAATGACCTGCTGCTTCTTAGCCAGATACTTCAGAGTGATGTGAATGACACCCTGGTTGCCGTTGTCCTCAATGGAGAAGGACTTGATGTAGCCCTCGTCCAGCAGGATCTGCGCAATCGCCTTCTTCAGGTTGGAAGCGGGGACATCCACAGTGTCGTGCTTTGCAGAATTCGCGTTCCGGATACGGGTCAGCATATCTGCTACGGGATCGGTGATTTGCATGTTAATATCCTCCTTTTAGAAGTTACGGGCTTTACCCGTTAAGATGTGGGGGTATCCGGGGAATGCGAGCAGGCTTTCGCCTGCCCCATCTTCCCGGGACGAACCACACCTGTTTTACATTTGAATACTTCGATCTGTTGTTACAGATTACCAGCTGGCCTTACGGACACCGGGGATCTGGCCCTTGTAGGCCAGCTCACGGAAGCAGATACGGCAAACGCCGTAATCGCGCAGGTAAGCATGGGGTCTGCCGCAGATCTTGCAGCGGTTGTAGCGGCGGCTGGAGAACTTGGGCTCAGCCTGCTGCTTCAGGATCATAGACTTCTTAGCCATTTTCTATCCTCCTAAATCAAGCGTGGAAGGGAGCGCCGATCTGGGTCAGCAGCTCTTTTGCTTCTTCATCGGTGGTAGCGGTGGTGCAGATGCAGATATCCATACCACGGATCTTGTCCACCTTATCGTACTCGATCTCGGGGAAGATCAGCTGCTCCTTCAGACCGAAGGCATAGTTGCCGCGGCCGTCAAAGGAGTTGGGGTTGATGCCACGGAAGTCACGAACGCGGGGCAGAGCCACGCTGAACAGACGATCCAGGAATTCATACATCTTGTCGCCGCGGAGGGTAACCTTCACGCCGACATTTTCGCCCTCACGGAGCTTGAAGTTCGCAACGGACTTGCGGGCCTTGCACACAACAGCCTTCTGGCCGGTGATGATGCCCAGATCCTTCACGATGGCTTCGATCTCCTTGGCATTGTTCTTGCTCTCGCCGCAGCGGACATTCACGATGACCTTGTCCAGCTTGGGGATCTGCATGACGCTCTTGTAGCCGAACTTCTTGTTCAGAGCAGGAGCGATCTCGGCGATGTATCTTTCTTGCAGTCTACTTGCCATTTTCGATTACTCCTTTCTCAGATTTCGGCGCCGCACTTGCGGCAGATACGGATCTTCTTGTCACCGTCGATCTTGTGACCAACGCGGACGCCCTTGCCGCACTTCTCGCAGTACAGAGCGACCTTGCAGGTACGGATGGGGGTCTCCTTCTTTACGATGCCACCGGTCTCGCCCTGACGGCGGGGCTTGGTGTGGCAGGTAGCGACGTTGACCTTCTCCACGATGACCTTGTTTTCGCTGGGCATAGCCACAAGGACCTTGCCCTTGACGCCCTTGTCCTTGCCGGACAGGACGATAACGGTATCATTCTTCTTAATGTTCATACCTTAGGTTCCCCCTTAGATGACTTCGGGAGCCAGAGAGAGGATCTTCATGAAGTCCTTCTCACGCAGCTCGCGAGCAACCGGTCCAAAGATACGGGTACCACGGGGATTCTTGTCTTCCTTGATGATAACGGCAGCGTTCTCATCAAAGCGGACATAGGTACCGTCCTCACGACGGACACCCCGCTTGGTACGGACGATAACAGCCTTGATGACCTCGCCCTTCTTCACAGTGCCGCCGGGAGCTGCCTTGCGGACGGAAGCAACGATGATGTCACCGATGTTGCCGTACTTGCGGCGGGAGCCACCCAGGACGCGGATGCAATGGATTTCTTTAGCGCCGGTATTGTCGGCAACCTTCAGATAGCTTTCACCCTGAATCATAACTTACCGACCTCCTTACTTCGCCTTTTCGATGATTCTGACGAGTCTCCATCTCTTGTCCTTGGACAGGGGACGGGTCTCCATGACCTCCACGGTATCGCCGATGCCGCACTCGTTGTTTTCGTCGTGTGCCTTCAGCTTGTAGGTCCGCTTCATGGTCTTCTTGTACAGAGGATGCTGAACGCTATCCTCAATCGCAACCACAATGGTCTTGTCCATCTTGTCGGAGACAACCTGACCAATTCTGGTTTTGCGGAAAGCTCTGGTATTTTCAGTCATTGTTGCTTACCTCCTCAGACGTTGGTCTCTTTCTCACGAATAATGGTCTTGATGCGGGCAATATCCTTCTTGACAGCCGCAATCTGCATGGGGTTGTCCAGCTGATTGGTGGCGTGCTGCATACGCAGCATGAACAGGTCCTTCTTCAGCTCCTGAAGCTTCGCTTCCAGCTTTTCAACGGACAGGCCACGGATTTCCTTGATTTCTTTTGCCTTCATCATTATTCACCACCGTTCTCAGAAACTTCCTTGGTGATGATCTTGGTCTTGATGGGCAGCTTGTGCTGCGCCAGACGCAGAGCCTCGCGGGCGACTTCCTCGGAAACGCCGCCGATCTCAAACATCACCTTCTGATTCTTCACAACTGCGACCCAGCCTTCGGGAGCGCCCTTACCGGAACCCATACGGGTGCCAAGGCCCTTCTTGGAATAAGGCTTGTCGGGGAAGATCTTGATCCAGACCTTACCGCCACGCTTGGTATAACGGGTCATGGCGATACGGGCTGCTTCGATCTGGTTGCCGGTGATCCAGCCGGGCTCGCAGGCCTGGATACCGAAGTCACCGTATGCAACCTTGTTGCCGCGGGAGGCAGCGCCGGTCATACGGCCACGCTGAACCTTGCGGTACTTAACTCTCTTGGGCATCAGCATTAGCGGTTGCCTCCTTCTCTGCGGTTATAGGGTCTGTCGCCCTGACGGCGGTCGCCCTGACGGCGGTCGCCCTGACGGCGGTCCCGGCGGTCGCGGCGCTCGCGCTTTTCGGGCTCGGGAGCAGCGGCACGCAGGGTGGTATTCAGCACCTCGCCCTTGTAGATCCAAACCTTAACACCGATGCGGCCATAGGTGGTGGCAGCCTCAGCGAAGCCGTACTCGATATCGGCACGGATGGTCTGCAGGGGAATGGTGCCCTCGTGGTAGCTTTCGGAGCGGGCGATCTCAGCGCCGCCCAGACGGCCGCCGCAGGTGACCTTGATGCCCTTGGCACCCAGACGGGTAGCCTGCTGCATGGCCTTCTTCATAGCGCGGCGGAAGGAAATACGCTTCTCCAGCTGCTGTGCGATGTTCTCGGCAACCAGCTGAGCGTTCAGGTCGGGGCTGCGAACCTCAACGATGTTCAGGTTCACGCTCTTGCCCAGACGGGTCTCCATGTCCTTGCGCAGATTCTCGATCTCAGCACCGGCCTTGCCGATGACCACGCCGGGACGGGAGCAGTTGATGTTGATCTTGACCTTGCCGTTGGAGCGCTCGATCTCGATCTTGGCTACGCCGGCGGCGTAGAGCTTGTTCTTCAGATACTTACGGATGTTGTAATCTTCCACGACCAGGTCGCCGACCTTGTCCTCGCGGGCATACCAGCGGGAATCCCAGTCCTTGATTACGCCAACACGCAGTCCATGGGGATTAACTTTCTGTCCCATAGCTACCTCCTGATTAAGCCTTCTCGCTCACACCGATGGTGATGTGAGTGGTTCTCTTCATGATACGAACGAAACCGCGTCTCGAAGCGATTCTGCCGCGCTTCAGCACAGGGCCGGGGTTGGCGATCACAGTGGAGACATACAGGTTGTCGGCGTTCATGCCGTTGTTGTGCTCGGCGTTTGCCACAGCACTCTTCAGCAGCTTGGCCATAGGCTCGCAAGCGGCCTTGCTGGTCTGGCTCAGGTATGCAGCGGCGGTCTTAACGTCCTTACCCCGGATCATGTCGCAGACCAGCTTGACCTTGCGGGGAGACATACGGACGTACTTTACATGTGCAAATGCTTCCATTTCAGTACCTCCTTACTTGGAATTGGCGGTCTTGCTGCCGGAGTGACCGCGGAAAGTGCGGGTCGGAACGAACTCGCCCAGCTTGTGGCCGACCATATCCTCGGTGATATAGACGGGAACATGCTTGCGGCCGTCGTGGACAGCGATGGTGTGACCGACAAAGGAGGGGAAGATGGTGGAAGATCTGGACCAGGTCTTCAGGACCTTCTTTTCACCCTTGTTGTTGAGCTCTTCGACGCGCTTGTACAGCTCAGGAGCTACGAAAGGGCCCTTTTTGATACTTCTGCTCATTTCATTTCCTCCTTACTTGCTGTTTCTGCGCTTGACAATGAACTTATCGGTAGCGTTCTTTGTCTTGCGAGTCTTATAACCCAGAGCAGGCTTGCCCCAGGGAGTAACAGGACCGCTGCGGCCGATGGGGCTGCGGCCCTCACCACCACCGTGGGGGTGGTCATTGGGGTTCATGACAGAACCGCGGACGGTGGGACGGATACCCATGTGACGGGTACGGCCGGCCTTACCGATGTGGATGTTCTCGTGCTCCAGGTTGCCCACCTGACCGATGCAGGCGGTGCAGTTGGTGCGGACATAGCGCACTTCGCCGGAGGGCAGACGGACCTGAGCCATGTCGCCTTCCTTAGCCATCAGCTGAGCAGCGGTGCCGGCGGAGCGGACCAGCTGAGCGCCGTGGCCGGGCTGCAGCTCCACATTGTGGATCACAGTACCCACGGGGATGTTGGCGATGGGCAGGCAGTTGCCGGGCTTGATATCCGCGGAAGCGGAGGAGATGACCTTGTCACCGGCCTTCAGACCGTTGGGAGCCACGATGTAGCTCAGGGTGCCGTCCTCGTAGCGGATCAGAGCGATGAACGCGCTGCGGTTGGGGTCGTACTCCAGACGCTCGACGGTAGCGAACATATCTACCTTCTGGCGCTTGAAGTCGATGATGCGGTACTTGCGCTTGTTGCCGCCGCCCTGATGGCGGACGGTGATGTGACCGTAGTTGTTGCGACCGGCATGCTTCTTCAGGGTCTCAACCAGGCTACGCTCAGGTTTTGCCTTCTTATCCACACCCTCAAAGCCGGAAACAGTCATGTTGCGGCGGGCAGGGGTGTAAGGCTTGAAAGTTTTAACAGCCATTTGCGTTTTTCTCCTTTATTGAGATTTGGTTTAGACCATACCCTCGAAGAACTCGATGGTCTTGGAATCGGCAGTCAGGGTCACGATCGCCTTCTTATAGGCGGAGCGCTTGCCTGCGGGGTAAGCGCCGGTGCGCTTGACCTTGCCCTGCATACGGACGGTGTTGACCTTGGAGACCTTAACGCCGAAGATCTCTTCGACAGCAGCCTTGATCTCGGTCTTGTTGGCGTTGACATCGACCATGAAGACATACTTCTTGTCGGCAACAGCCTCCATGGACTGCTCGGTGATGACCGGTCTTCTGATAATATCGTAAGCGTTCATTATGCGAATACCTCCTCGATCTTGGCCAGAGCAGCCTGATCGACGACCAGCTTCTTGGCGTTCAGAATGTCATAGACATTGATGAGGTTTGCGAAGGTGATTTCGCAACCGGGGATGTTGCGGCCGGACTTGACCACATTCTGGTCAACGGCAGCGGTGACCACCAGAGTCTTACCCTCAGCGCCCACGGCGTTCAGGAAAGCAGCGAACTCCTTGGTCTTGGGAGCTTCCATTTTGATGGAGTCGATAACGATGATGTTTGCCTCGGCAGCCTTAGCGCTCAGAACAGACTTCATCGCCAGACGGCGGGACTTCTTGTTCAGAGTGTAGCTGTAATCCCGGGGCTTGGGAGCGAAGACGATACCGCCGTGGGTCCACTGGGGAGCACGGGTGCTGCCCTGACGGGCGCGGCCGGTACCCTTCTGACGCCAGGGCTTACGGCCACCGCCGGAAACCTCAGCGCGGGTCAGAGCGCTCTGAGTGCCCTGACGCTTGTTGGCCAGATGGTTCTTGACCACATCATGGACAACAGCCTGATTGGGTTCAATGCCGAAAACTGCTTCGGAGAGTTCGATCTCGCCAACCAGCTTGCCGGACATATCATAAACGTTAGTCTTAAGCATGATTTAAGATCTCCTTTCCTTAGCCTCTTGCGGAAGCCTTCTGGGGGTTTCTGCCGGAAGCCTTCTGCGGGTTCTTGCTGATGTCTGCACCGGACTGCTTGACCTTGTGAGTCTTGACAGTGTTGCGGATGTAGACCAGACCGCCCTTGGGGCCGGGGATGGCGCCGCGGATAACGATCATGTTCAGCTCTGCGTCTACCTTAACGATCTCCAGGTTCTCAATGGTGACCTGCTCGTTGCCCATCTGACCTGCGCCGATCTTACCGGGGAAGATACGGGACTGATGGGAGGATGCACCCATGGAACCTGCATGACGGTGGACAGGACCGCCGCCGTGGGTCATGTCGGTGCGGTGTGCGCCGTGGCGCTTGACAACACCCTGATAGCCGTGGCCCTTGCTGATACCGGTGACATCGATCCAGTCGCCGGCGGCAAAGGTGTCAGCCTTGACGACGTCGCCGACGTTCATCTCAGCAGCCTTCTCCAGACGGAACTCCTTCAGGTGCTTCTTTGCCTCAACGCCGGCCTTCTTCAGGTGACCGGCCTCAGGCTTGGTCAGCTTGGACTCCTTGACATCGCCAAAGGCAAGCTGTACGGCTTCGTAGCCGTCGTTTTCAGTGGTCTTCTTCTGGGAAACGACGCAGGGACCGGCTTCCACAACGGTAACCGGGATCACCTTGCCGCTCTCATCGAAGATCTGGGTCATACCCACTTTTTTGCCGATGATTGCTTTCTGCATGGTTTGTTTTCTCCTTTTAATAGGTTATTGGTTGACAGCAGCATTGGGTCTGACTGCCAACATGACCCGTCCGCCCGATGCCAGACAGTGCGGGCAGCGGTAATTCCTATATAGAATGTATAGAAATTACAGCTTTATCTCTATCTCAACGCCAGCGGGGAGATCCAGGCTCATCAGAGCCTCAACGGTCTTCTGGTTGGGGTTGAGGATATCGATCAGTCTCTTGTGGGTGCGGCGCTCGAACTGCTCACGGCTGTCCTTATACTTGTGTACAGCGCGCAGGATGGTGATGACTTCCTTCTTGGTGGGCAGCGGAATGGGGCCGGAGACGGCGGCGCCGTTGCGCTTTGCGGTTTCTACGATCTTCGCAGCGCTGGAGTCGATGAGCTGATGGTCATACGCCTTCAGTCTGATGCGGATCATTTCCTGATTTGCCATGGTTTGTTTCCTCCTTGAATATCGTACTCAGTTTGCGTGGTGTCTGGGTACGGTCGAACTGTTTTGTTCACGCCTCCGTGCGTATCATTCCGGGCCAAGAAAAATGGCCGACACGAGGCCGACCTTTCCCCTGCCGCAGCGATATACGCAGCGCAAACAGAAGCAGTTCAGCCGCCCGATGACCGGACATACTCCGCGGAAGTTACCGTTTTTTAGACGCAATCTCCCGCATCATCGCAGTGCGCGCGCAGTATTCCCCTACACGCGCCCGACAATCATACCACGCCCTGCTTCGTTTGTCAAGCATAATTTTAGAAATAATCACAAAATTTTTCCTTGATTTTCAGTCATTTCGCAGAAAATTCTCCTTTCCGCCAAATCCCGATTTAGGTTATCGGATTTCATAAGCACAACAGTCAAAGCAGCAGGTCATCCTGAGCGGAGAGCTGTGCCCGGAGCCGAAGGATCTACGCAGCATTGGTCATGCCCAGATCCTTCGACTCGCTGCGCTCGCTCAGAATGACAGTATACGATAGATGTACCGAACAGAAGCCCCCCATCCCCTTTTAGGCAAGGGGGGCTTTGGTGCGGTGGAAAGGGACGAAGTGGGCTTCGTCCCCTACGCAGTGCCATCGAAAGATGGGTGTAAGGGCGGATGAGAACAAGGGCAGCGCACCGCGCCGCCCTTGATACATTATTATATATAGTATATCAGCCCTTATAGCGGGGCTGACAGGTGAGATTGCAGCCCAAGCGCTTAAAGGTGTTCTCGTCCACCGCCGACAAAATAACAGAGGAGTGTACCTCGCAGCCCCGCAGCCGGATCAGCTGCTCCATGGCCTGCTCCGCTCTGGGATCGGTGGCGGCGCAGATGGAAAGGGCGATCAATATCTCATCGGTGTGCAGCCGGGGATTGCGGTTGCCGAAATGATCCACCTTCAGATGCTGGATGGGGTCGATGACCGCCGGAGAGATCAGATGCAGGTCGTCCTCCAGCCCCGCCAGCTTTTTCAAGGCATTCAGCAGCAGCGCCGCGGAAGCGCCCAATAGGTCGGAGGTCTTTCCGGTGATGATGCTGCCATCGGGCAGCTCCATAGCCGCCGCGGGTCGACCGGTCTGCTCCGCACGGTCCAGCGCAGCCGCCACCACGGCTCGCTGCGCAGGGTCTACCCCTGCTTTTTTCATCAGCAGCTCCAGCTTCCGTACCGGCTCTTCTGTGGCCTTACCTTTTTTTAGCTCACACAGGGCGGTATAATAGCGGCGGATGATCTCCTGTCCGCTTGCCTGTCTTATCAGCGCATCGTCCACGATGCAGTTTCCCACCATGTTGACGCCCATGTCCGTGGGAGATTTGTAGGGGCACTCCCCTAGGATCTTCTCGAACATCGCCACCAGCACAGGAAACGCTTCCACATCCCGGTTGTAGTTCACGGTGGTGACTCCGTAGGCATCCAGATGGAAGGGGTCGATCATATTCACATCGTTCAAGTCCGCGGTGGCTGCCTCATAGGCAAGGTTCACGGGATGATTGATGGACAGATTCCACACCGGGAAGGTCTCAAACTTGGCGTAGCCTGCCTGCACGCCCCGCTTATGCTCATGGTAGAGCTGGCTCAGACAGGTGGCAAGCTTACCGCTGCCGGGACCCGGCGCGGTGACCACCACCAGAGAGCGGGTAGTCTCGATATAGTCGTTTTTGCCGTAGCCCTCATCGCTGACCACATGGGCGATGTCGGAGGGGTAGCCCTCGATGGCGTAGTGGTGGTAGACCTTCACGCCCAAGCCCTCCAGCCGGGACTGGAACGCCTTCACCGCCGCCTGCTCATTATAACGGGTCAGCACCACGCTGGACACATACAGCCCGAAGCCCCGGAACACATCCAGCAGCCGGATCACATCCCGGTCATAGGTGATGCCCAGATCTCCCCGAACCTTATTTTTCTCAATATCCGCGGCATTGATGGCGACCACCATCTCCACCTGATCCTTCAGCTGCAGCAGCATCCGCAGCTTGCTGTCCGGCCGGAAGCCGGGAAGCACCCGGGCGGCATGATGATCGTCATACAGCTTGCCGCCAAACTCCAGATACAGCTTGCCGCCGAATTGGGCGATCCGCTGACGGATATGCTCGGATTGGGTCTGCAGATATTTGTCATTGTCAAATCCCAGCTTCATACTTCCGCCTCTTTCTCTGAAAGTAAAAATACTCTACCATTGTATAAGAAAACGGTGGAAATAGCAAGCCCTTTCTTGCCGTTTTTCCCTTTTTCCAAATATGGAAAGCGGACAGCCGTTTTACCGTGCCGCCCCTCCGGCATTCACCAAAAAAGCTGCTGATCCCTCTTTGACAGGGCGGCGGTTTCATGGTAGTATAGAGAATCATCACCTATGGAGGAACTTCTATGGATCAGCTTTCCCGAACCCGGCTGCTGCTGGGCGACAAGGCTATGGATATTTTGAAAAACGCCCGTGTGGCGGTATTCGGTCTGGGGGGCGTTGGCGGCTACGCCGTGGAAGCGCTGGCACGCAGCGGCATCGGCGCTCTGGATCTCATCGACCACGACACCGTGAGCCTTACCAACATCAACCGCCAGATCCTTGCCACCCATTCCACCGTGGGGCTTTATAAGGCAGATGTGGCGGCGGCACGGGTACGGGACATCGATCCCACCGTGATGGTCACCGCCCACAAGGTATTCTACCTGCCGGAAACGGCGGACAGCTTTGATTTTACCCAATATGACTATATTGTAGACGCCATCGACACCGTCACCGGCAAGCTGATGCTGATCCGGCAGGCGAAGGACGCAGGCGTTCCCATCATCAGCTCCATGGGCACCGGCAACAAGCTGGATCCCACCGCCTTCCGGGTGGCGGACATCCACAGCACCTCCGGCTGCCATCTGGCACGGATCATGCGCAAGGAATGCCGCAAACGGGGCATTGATGCTCTAAAGGTGGTCTATTCACAGGAAGAACCCCTCACCCCTGCTCCCTGCGGCACCGACGAGGAGCTGCCCGAAGGCCGCCGCAGCCTCCCCGGCTCCTGCGCCTTTGTTCCCTCTGTTGCCGGGCTGATCATCGCAGGCGAGGTCATCAAAGATCTCATTGGAAAATAAGCCTTTGCAAAGAGGCTGTCTCACGACATGATGGGGCAGCCTCTTTTTCTATCCGCAGCCAGCGGAAAATTGTATTTGTCCGGCGGTTTTTGGCTTGTTTTAAGACACGCCCCATGGTATAATGCCAGTATACATTAATGGAGGTGTTTCCATGGAATTTTATGTAAACCATCCCCTGCTGTTTATTCTGGCAGGTGTTCTGGTTGCCGTGGTGCTTGCCCAATCGGTGTACTTTTTGGTCAAGGCAGTGCGCCGCAGCAAGGTCATCGGCATGGATCAGACCAAGATCCGCAAGACCATCCAAACAGCCGCCGTTTTCACCGTTGCCCCTGCGGTAGCCATCGTCATCAGCGTCATCGCTCTGAGCAAAAGTCTGGGTCTGCCCCTGCCTTGGCTGCGGCTGAGCGTGGTGGGCTCTCTGAGCTATGAGACCATTGCCGCGGAAAACGCCGTCAGCGCCATGGATCTGACGCTGGGCAAGATCGATGCCCTCACTGCCCAGCAGTATGTGAATATCGTGCTGGTGATGACCGTTTCCATCATGGTAGGCATCTGGCTGGTGCCTGTCATCGGCAAAAAGCTGCTTAGCGGCATGAGCAATCTGGAGCATAAGGACGGCAAGTGGGCAGAGATCCTGAACAACGCCATGTTCATCGGCATGATCTCCGCTTTCCTTGGCTATGTATTCTGCAACATTTCCCGGCTGTGGCTCGCTGACGAAAGCGGCATGGTCACCGTGGAGGAATCGGGGCAGGTGCTGCGTCTTCCGGGAACCTCCGGTCTGGTGCCGGTCTGCGTTATGGCGGTATCGGCACTGACCATGGTGCTGTGCGGCCTTGGCATGAAGAAGTGGAAATGGCTCAACGACTATGCGCTGCCCATCAGCCTTGTGGTGGGTATGGCATCCGCCATTCCCTTCACCGCGTGGCTGGGTTAAGGAGGAAACACCGTGAAAAAGAATTTGAGCTATATGGACTCCGTTCACAGAGACGGCCGTATCTGGAACATCGGCGTGATGATCCTGCTGCTGATGTTCCCCGTCACCGTTGCCTTCATATTCGGCGCCTCCCCAGATTGGATGGCGCTGTTGAAGGGTCTGATCGCAACCGCACCCATGTACTGGGCTGTGGGTGTCATTGAAACCATCACCTTTGTGCCCATGCTGGGTGCCGGCGGCTCCTACTTAAGCTTTGTCACCGGCAACATTTCCAATCTGAAGCTGCCCTGCGCCATCAATGCGCTGGAGCAAAATCAAGTCAGCGCCAGCAGTGAGGAGGGCGAGCTGATCTCCACCATCGCCATCGCCACCTCCAGCATCGTCACCACCGTCATTATCATTCTCGGTGTGGTGCTGATCGTGCCGCTGACTCCCATTCTGGAAGCCCCGGTGCTGGAGCCTGCTTTTGCCCAGATGCTCCCTGCCCTATTCGGCGGTCTGGGTGTGGCATTTGTTTCCAAGAACTGGAAGATCGCCGTTGCCCCCGTGCTGCTGATGCTGGTGCTGTTCATTTTCGTGCCTGCCCTCAACGAGGGCACCGTGGGCATCATGGTGCCGGTCAGCGTTCTGTTTACCATTGCCGTTGCCCGGATCCTTTACAAGAAGGGAGTGGTATAAATGCTGGGTTACATTCTGCTGGGACTATTCGCGCTGTTTCTGGCAGTGATCCTCATTCGTGCCGCCCTGTTCCGTCCCAAGGCACAGCCCCAAGGCAGCGGCGAAGCCGTCAGCTTCGACAAGGATGCCGCCGTTCATGCTCTGGGGGAGCTGGTAAAATGCAAGACCGTCTCTTATAACGACCCCTCTTTGGAGGATGACGCGGAGTTTGAAAAGCTGATCGCCAAGCTCCCCACCCTCTACCCCCGTGTGTTCGACATCTGCTCCGTACGCCGTCTGCCGGATCGGGGTCTGCTGCTGCGGTGGCCGGGAAAACAGGATTCCCAGCCCACCGTTCTCATGGCGCACTACGATGTGGTGCCGGTACAGGAGGATCAGTGGGAAAAGCCCCCCTTTGAAGCCATCATCGAGGACGGCGTAATGTGGGGCAGGGGCACGCTGGACACCAAAGTGACCATGAATGCCATTCTCAGTGCCGCCAACCAGCGGATCTCCAAGGGCTTCCGCCCGGAAAACGATATCTACTTCGCTTTCTCCGGTGGCGAGGAGGTCAACGGCAAGGGTGCCGTAAACATCGTCAATTATTTTGTGGAGCGCCACATCCAGCCTGCGCTGGTGGTGGACGAGGGCGGTGCCGTGGTGGAAAATGTGTTCCCCGGTGTCAAGCAGCCCTGCGGCTTGATCGGCATTGCGGAAAAGGGCATGATCAATGCCCAATATAAGGTACATTCCTCCGGCGGTCATGCCTCCGCGCCTCCCACCGCCACCCCCATCGACATTCTGGCAAAAACCTGCCGCCGGATCCACGGCCATCCCTTCAAAATGCACCTGACCAAGCCTGCGGCGGAAATGTTCGATACCCTTGGCCGCCACTCCGGCTTTGGCTATAAGATCCTGTTTGCCAACCTGTGGTGCTTCCTGCCGGTGCTGAACCTGTACTGCCGCCTGTGCGGTGGGGAGATCAATGCGCTGGTGCGTACCACCGTTGCCTTTACCCAGATGGAGGGCAGCTCTGCCCGAAATGTGATCCCGGTGGAGGCATCTCTGGTATCCAATATGCGGCTGAATCCGGCGGATTCGGTGGAAAGCGCCATCGCCTATCTGAACAAGACCGCCAACGACCACCGGGTGGAGATCTCCGCGCTGGAGAGCTTCGAACCCAGCCCCATTTCCGAAACCGGCTGCGTCGCGTGGAACAAGGTGGCTTCCGCCGTGGCGGACACATGGAAGGGCTGCATCGTCTCCCCCTATCTGATGGTACAATGCTCCGACTCCCGCCACTACCGGGATCTGAGCAACCATGTTTACCGCTTTTCCGCCATGGATCTGACCGCCGAGGAGCGCAAGACCATCCACGGCAACAACGAGCGTATCCGTCTGGATTGCCTGTACCGGGCTGTGGAGTTCTATATCCGGCTGATGGGCGAATGCTGACCTGCCGAAAGGAGACAAGCTATGTTTTATAAAAACGCAAGGCTCTACGCCTCGGATTTTCAGTTCCACCACGGCGCATTCTCCGTGGAAAACGGCCGCTTTGCCTCTGTTTTGCCCTATGAAGTCCCTGCCGATGCCATAGACCTGCACGGTGCCACCGTGATCCCCGGTCTGGTGGATGTTCATATCCACGGCGCTATGGGCAGCGATTTCTCCGACGGCGACTATCAAGGGCTCACCGCCATGGCAGCCTACCTTGCCAAAAGCGGCGTGACCTCCTTTGCCCCTGCCTCCATGACTCTGCCCTACGAAGTGCTGGAGCAGGCATACCGCAATGCAAAGCAGTTTTTCGAGGATTCCCCCGAGGGCTGCGCCCGGCTGATGGGCATCCACATGGAGGGTCCCTTCTTCTCCGAAAAGAAAAAAGGCGCCCAGAACGGCGCTTATCTGAAAGCGCCGGACTTTGACGCTTTTGAGGTCCTTTATGAAGCCAGCGGCGGTCTGATCCGCATTGCGGATGTGGCACCGGAGCTGCCCGGAGCTTTGGAATTTATCGCCAAAGCCTGCCGGCTGTGTACCGTTTCCGTTGCCCATACCGATGCCGGCTACGAAGCCGCACGGGACGGTTTTGCCGCCGGTGCCACCCACTTGACCCACCTTTACAACGGTATGCCCACCATCCACCACCGTACCCCCGGTGTGATCCCGGCGGCGGTGGAAAACCCCAATGTCCGTGCCGAGCTGATCTGTGACGGGCTTCATGCCCATCCGGCGGCAGTGCGGCTGGCATTTGCCATGTTCGGCGCCCACCGCACGGTGCTGATCTCCGATGCACTGCGGTGTCTGGGTCTGCCCGATGGGGAATACGCTCTGGGCGGTCAGACCGCAAAGCTGTCCGGGGGCATTGCCAAGCTTCCCGACGGAACCATCGCAGGCTCCGCCACCAATCTTTACGACTGTATGAAAAACGCCGTTGCCTTCGGCATCCCGGTGGAGGATGCCATCCGCACCGCCACCTACAACCCCGCCTGTGCCATCGGTGCAGGCAAGGAGATCGGCATGATCGCCCCGGGCCGCCGGGCTGACTTTATCGTCTGCCGCAGCGATTTCTCCGGCAAGCGGGTCTTTATCGGAGGCAACGAGATCTGATCTTTGAGGCTTTTTATGTTCAAACGCTATATCGGTGACCGGGCGTTTTACCGCCGGGTCATGGCGATCGCCGTTCCCATCATCATTCAAAGCGGTATCACCAACTTTGTCTCCATGCTGGATAACATCATGGTTGGGCAGGTCGGTTCCCTGCAAATGAGCGGCGTGTCCATCGCCAACCAGCTTTTATTTGTGTTTAATATTTGTGTGTTCGGTGCCAGCTCCGGTGCAGGCATCTTCACCGCCCAGTTCCACGGCTCCCGCAATTACGAGGGCATCCGCCACACCTTCCGGTTCAAATTTCTGGTCTGCACGGCTCTCTCTGTGCTGGGCTGCGCCCTGTTCCTGCTGGCAGGACGGCCGCTGATCCAAATGTACCTGATGGGTGAGGGTGACCCGGCAGAAGCAGCGCAGGTGCTGGAACACGGCATATCCTATCTGCGGATCATGGTCATCGGGCTGATACCCTTTGCCCTGTGCAACACCTATTCCAGCACCCTTCGGGAGACCGGACAGACCATGGTGCCCATGATGGGCGGCATCGCGGCGGTGCTGGTGAATCTGGTGCTGAACTTCGTGCTGATCTTCGGCCACTTCGGCGCTCCCAAGCTGGGGGTTCAAGGTGCTGCCATCGCCACGGTGGTCTCCCGGTTCGTGGAGCTTGCCATCGTAGGGGGCTGGGCTCACCTGCACAGCGATAAGAATCCCTATATCCAAGGGGCTTACCGCTCCATGCACATCCCCAAAGCCCTCTGCGGCAGCATCATCCGCAAGGGAATGCCCCTGCTGATCAACGAATTCCTCTGGGCAAGCGGCATGGCGATCATGAACCAGTGCTACTCCACCTGCTCGCTGGATGTTGTCCCCGCCATGAACATCTCCTCCACCGTCTATAACCTTGCCAGCGTGGCATTCCTCTCCATGGGCAACGCGGTAGGCATCCTAATGGGGCAGATGCTGGGTGCCGGGCAGAGCGAAGAACAGGTTCGCAGCGCCAACCGGAAGCTTATTGCCGTTTCCATTCTTTCCGGCGTGGTATTCGGCGGCTTAATGGCGGCAGTTTCCCGGCTGTTCCCCGGCATTTACAACACCACCGATGCCGTGCGCTCTCTGGCGACGGCGCTGATCTGCATCAGCGCGGTGATGATGCCCTTCAACGCCTATACCAATGCCGCCTACTTCACCCTCCGCTCCGGCGGGCAGACCATGGTCACCTTCCTGTTCGATAGCTGCTTTGTTTGGAGCTTCTGTGTTCCCCTTGCCTTCTGTCTCAGCCGGTTTACGGCAATTTCCATTATCCCGCTGTATCTCATCTGCCAGAGCACGGATCTTATCAAATGCGCCATCGGCGCTTACATGATCCGCAAGGGAAAATGGATCCAAAACCTGACCCACTAAAAAGGGCTTGTCTCATTACTGGTACAATGTACAAAAAAGTGTCATTCCGAGCCAGCGTGCACACCGGCTTGGAATGACACATTTTTTCATTTACCCATGGTGAGACAGTCCTTTATTATCACTTAATGGTAGAGCTGTTGTTCAGCACCAAAGTGCTGTACAGCAGCAGCACATCCTGCCCATGGAAGTCCATGAGCATACTGAGTGTCTCCATATTGATATAGCGGATATCCACCAGCGTCACGGTCTTGTAGCCCTGCACCAGCAGAGGGGCAATGCTGCTTCCGAAGGAATCCCGGAAGATCACCAGCTCCCGATCGGTCTGGGCATTGGGGTTCTCGATGGTGACAAAGGACTTGGAGCCGGACAGGAACACATCGTAAAGATCCTTAGAGCCAAGCTGCTCCATATCGTAGACCTGTGTTTTCTTTGCCATTTCCACGGTGACCTTGCAGCCGCTGAGAAGCTGGCTTTCCATGATATACATGGTCTCCGGCTCCATAGGCAGGGCTGCCTGTCCGTAATACACGCCGTAGAAGGGGCGTTCTATGGCGGTCTGGGTGTAATCCTCCGCCGCAGGGGGTGTCACGCCCATCGCCTGGCACAGCTTGCCTGCCGCCCCCAGCAGCTTTTCCTGCCGCCAGTGGGTATCGGTGCGGTAGTAGCAACCGGTGTCAAGGGAATCGGTGAGATCGATCCACTGTGCCCACGGCAGCGCCTGCCGAAACGCGGCGAACATCGCCTCATAGTCCATGGCAAGGTAGCCGTTTTCCTCTGCCAGATAGTAGCCCTTATCCGGCACTGCCGCCATATACACCTTGCAGCCGCTATCCAGCAAATACTTTTCATACAGCCGCTGGAAACGGGATACCGCATAGTCCACAGAGGTCTGATTCAAGGGATATTCCAGCTTGGCGGCATAGCCGTCCGCCAGATAGATATCGTTGTTGTCCTTCTGCTGAAGGCCGTAGTAGTGGAACAGGGATTTGACCTGCCGGAAGCTGTCCCGCAGGGGGAACTGATCCAAACTGTAGCTTTCAAAATCCTTCATAAAGCTGCCGTCCAGCACCGTATCCACGGAAAGCTGGGGCATTTGCTCCAGCGGACGGCGCTCCGCGTCGGAGCTTGCCTTCGGCTGAGAGAACCAAGCAAAGCCGGTGAGGCAGAGCCACACCGCCGCCAAAACACCTGCGCCAATGGCGCGAATTTTCTTATTTTGCATTCTCGCCACCTCCTTAGAAACGGAAATACAGGAAGGGGCTGAAGGAGCCGTCTACCAGATAACCGGTGCAGACCAGCAGGATGCCGATCATCAACACCGGCTCCAAAACCGCGCCCACGGTGGTGTTTTCCAGCTTTCTCGCCAGATCCCGTACCACCGGGGTCGCGCCCACGATGCCCACAAGGAACAGCACGATGTAGCTTTTCAGATAGTACACCGTTTCCGCGGTCACCAAGGGCAGACCGCCGAAGCCGAACATGGCGGCAAGGTCGCTGCCCGCCTGAGAAATGGACTCGGCGTTGAACAGCACGAAGCTGATGACCACCAGCAGCAGCACATAGGCTCTGCGCAGCAGCACCGGAAGCTTCTGCAGCGCCGGCACCCACTTCTCCACCAGCAGCAGTACCCCGAACATCACGCCCCAAAGCACGAAATTCCATGCCGCGCCATGCCACAGGCCGGTCAGCATCCAAACAGCAAAGGTATTCAGCACCCAACGCCACTTGCTCACCCGGTTGCCTCCCAGCGGGATATAGATATAATCCCGGAACCAGCTTCCAAGGCTCATATGCCAGCGCCGCCAGAATTCACCGATGCTCTTAGAGAGATAAGGATAGTTGAAATTCTCGATGAAGTGGAAGCCGAACACCCTGCCCAGACCGATGGCCATATCGGAATAGCCGGAGAAGTCGAAGTAGATATTCAAGGTAAAGGCGATGGCGTACATCCAGTAGAACAGCACGCTCTGCTCCCCGGATTCCCGGAACAGCTTCATCAGCAGGGCAAAATTATCGGCAATGAGGATCTTTTTTCCAAGACCCACCAAAAACCGCCGCAGACCCACCGCCACATTGTCCCAGCTATGGGTACGGCTTTCCAGCTCCCGTGCCACATCCACATAGCGGACGATGGGGCCGGCGATGAGCTGGGGAAACAGCGCCACATAAGCGCCGAAGGAGATGGGGTTCTTCTGGGCAGGCACATTGCCCCGGTATACATCGATGGTGTAGCTCAGGCACTGGAAGGTGTAAAAGCTGATGCCGATGGGCAGCGCCAGACGGAGCATGGGCACGCTGAGCCCTGTCACCGCGTTAAAGGAGCTTACGAAAAAGTCGGCATACTTGAAAATACCCAGCATGGTCACGCTGACCACCACGGATACCACCAGCCAGAAGCGCTTCCACTTCTTTTGGCTGCACTTGGCGATGGCAAGACCGCAGCCATAGAACATGGCGATGGAAAACACCATCAAAATGAGGTATCTCGGCTCACCCCAACCGTAGAAAAACAGGCTGGCAAGCAAAAGCACCCCGTTTTTCAGCTGCCGCGGCACCAAGAAATAGGTCAAGATCACCGCAGGCAGGAAATAAAACAAAAAAGGAATACTGGAAAACAGCATAACCGTTCCTCCGTGTAAAAAAGGCAGCGGCCAGAGGTCGCTGCCTGATTTCATGGTCAATTAGGCGATGGCTTCGTCGTACAGAGTCTCCGCGGAAGCATAGGCGGTAGCCAGCTTGTTGCAGAAGGGAGTCATGGCATCGTTGATGCCGTAGGCAAACAGTACATAGCCCTCACCCAGAGAGACGACGATCATGCGCTCGGGGAAGCCGCACATCCAAGGATTGGTCTGGATAGCATTGCGCATGGTGGAAGCAAAGGCGGCAACATCGGTGCCCTCAACCAGCTTCACAGCAGCCGCGGTAAAGCTGTTAGCGTTCATCATGTGGACCACGGTAGCAGCCTCAGCCAGAGAAGCGATCTGATCGGCAGGGATCAGGTGGCTGTAGGTCAGGTTCTCAAAGGCCTCTGCGTTGTAAGCAGCGGGACCATCCATATACATATTGTCGGGATTGCCGCCAACCACAGCGAACTTCTCGTCGTCAGCATACTGTGCCCAGATGTTCAGCAGGATCTGCTCAGCACCGTTGGCAGTGCCAACTACGGGAGCGGTGGTCTCCACGGGAGCAGTGGTCTCTACGGGAGCGGTGGTCTCTACGGGAGCGGTGGTCTCCACGGGAGCAGTGGTCTCGTCGTTGCCGGAGCCGTTGCAGGCAGCCAGAGAAACGGCCATAGCCAGCACCAGCAGCAGGGAAATGATCTTCTTCATGTTTTTTCCTCCAAATGTTTATTGTTTTTTGTTTTTCTTACTTTTAGTCCTGCCAGCAGCAGGAAAATTCCCGCGGCAACGCCGCAGGTGTCCAGACACACATCCCAGACGCTGGGACCCCGGTCGGGAACAAAGCACTGAATGGTCTCATCGATACAGGCGGTGGCAAAGCCGTACAGCACCGCTCCGGGGATCGCCTTTTCCCTACCGATGAGCAGCTCATGCCACAGCAGCAGCGCGCCTAGGCAGGCAAACTCCGTAAAGTGGGCGATCTTGCGCAGCAAGCCGCCTCCCTCCGGCGGCATATCCTCACCGGGAACCAGCGCCTGCAGCAGCCGGTGCAGCCACTGGCTCAAAGCGCCGGAAACAGAGCCCGGCAGCAGAGAGTTGCCCCAGATGAACAGAAGGCTACACACCAGCAGCACACGGCACAGCCGCAGCCTTTTCTGCTTAGTGTCCGTCATGCCAGAATCCCCAGATGCTCCAGAAGGATCTTAAGTCCCAGCAATATTAGGATCACGCCGCCGCAAAGCTGCGCCTTGCTTTCAAACCGGCTGCCAAAGAGATTGCCGATCCGCACGCCTGCGGCGGAAAGAGCAAAGGTGGTCACGCCGATGAGAAAAACTGCCCAAAGGATATTCACATCTCCTGCCATTGCCAGAGAAATCCCCACAGCCATCGCATCGATGGAGGTGGCAACTGCCATTACGAACATGGTCTTTACCGACAGATCCGCATCGCAGTCGTCACATTCCTCATCCCCGCTCAAAGCCTCCCGGATCATGTTGATGCCGATGATCGCCAGCAAGCCAAATGCCACCCAGTGGTCAAAGGCTTCGATGGCATCGGCAAACAGCGTGCCCAGAAAGAATCCGAGCAGGGGCATCAGTGCCTGGAAACCGCCGAACCAAGCGCCGCAGGTAAGCTGCGCACGCGCAGTCGCCTTCTTCATAGAAAGCCCCTTGCACACGGACACCGCAAAGGCATCCATACTCAGCCCCACCGCCAGCAGCAAAAGCTCCGCAATTCCCAAAAAAATCGACCTCCGTGTCGTTGGCGGCACAGAAGTCGCAAGAGAGATCTGTGCCGACCGGTAAAAGTCTCGTCATTTCAGACAAAGCCAGAGGCTACGCCTCGGATGTTGACCTTGTCCCGCATTTACGCGCCGACTACTCCCTCTTTCACGGCGCATTATAACAGCTTGCCTTCCGAATGTCAAGGCAGACAATTGTGAATTTATTGTTTCCAAAACTTTTTTCGCAAATATTGCAAAAAAGAGGTGCAAATACACCTCTTTTTCCGTATTTTTCATTCTCAAACCTTGGGTATCTTTGCCAGACTTGCGGCGATCTCCTCGTCAGTGGGGATGTAGTCGCCCATCTGTCCGTCGTTGAACCGCTGGTAGGCATACATATCGAAGTAGCCGGTACCGGTAAGCCCGAATACGATGTTTTTGGCTTCTCCGGTCTGCTTGCACTTCAGCGCCTCGTCGATGGCGACCCGGATGGCGTGGCTGCTTTCCGGTGCGGGCAGGATGCCCTCCACCTTAGCAAACTGCACCGCCGCCGCGAACACGCCGGTCTGCTCCACGGAGGTGGCTTCAATGAGCCCATCGTGGTAAAGCTGAGACACCACACTGCTCATACCGTGATACCGCAGACCGCCGGCATGGGAGGAGGAGGGCATAAAGCCGCTGCCCAGCGTATACATCTTCTGCAGAGGGCATACCTTGCCGGTGTCGCAGAAGTCATATACATACTTGCCTCTGGTCAAGCTGGGGCAGGACGCGGGCTCCACTGCAATGATCCGCATATCCGCCTCACCCCGGAGCTTCTGCCCCACAAAGGGAGAGATCAGACCGCCCAGATTGGAGCCGCCGCCGGCGCAGCCGATGATGATATCGGGAGTGATGTCATACTTATCCAGCGCCGCCTTGGTCTCCAGACCGATGATGCTCTGGTGCAGCAGCACTTGATTCAGCACGCTGCCCAGCACATAGCGGTAGCCCTCTTGATTGGCAGCCGCCTCCACCGCTTCGGAGATGGCGCAGCCCAGAGAGCCGTTGGTGCCGGGGAATTCCCCGTTGATCCTTCTGCCCACCTCGGTGGTCATGGAGGGAGAGGGGGTAACGGTGGCGCCGTAGGTGCGCATGACCTCCCGGCGGAAGGGCTTCTGCTCATAGGACACCTTCACCATATACACTTGGCAATCCAGACCCAGATAGGCGCTTGCCATGCTCAGCGCCGTACCCCACTGACCGGCACCGGTCTCGGTGGTGACGCCCTTCAAGCCCTGCTCCTTGGCATAGTAGGCTTGGGCGATGGCGGAATTAAGCTTATGGCTGCCGGAGGTGTTGTTTCCCTCGAATTTATAGTAGATATGGGCAGGGGTGCCCAGCTCCTTTTCCAGACAGTAGGCACGGACCAGCGGCGCGGGCCGGTACATCCGGTAAAAATCCCGAACAGGCTGGGGGATGGGGATGTAGGCGGTGGTGTCGTCCAGCTCCTGCTTCGCCAGCTCCCGGCAGAACACCTGCGCCAGAGCATCCTCGGTGATGGGCTGCAGGGTAGCGGGATCCAGCAGCGGCGCGGGCTTATTGACCATGTCGGCACGGACATTATACCATGCCTCCGGCATTTCACTTTCTTCCAAATAGATCTTGTAGGGAATTTCTTTGGTTGACATAGGGCTATCTCCTTTCTATTTGGGGACAAAAAAAGCCTGTCCCACGAAAATGCTGGGACAGGAGGATCTCCTGCGGTGCCACCCGGCTTGGCGCTACGCGCCCACTTATGCGTACTGACATACGCCGGCATCGATGACGGGATGCCCTTGCCGTCTCCCCTACTGGTTTCCTTTCGGTTCGCCCTCGGATGCCCATTCGCTTCCTTCTTCCACACTACCTTGCACCACCCGGCAGCTCTCTGCAGTTTCCAAAGGGAGTTACTTACACATCTTCTTCGGTTTCCACCATTAAAGCACATTTGTCCGTGAAAGTCAACTGGTCATAGGCAACAAATTTACCGAAATATTCCCGACACCTTTTAGAAAAAGCACACCGCAGGAGCTTCCTGCGGTGTGCTGTGGTTATTCTTCCATGGCAAGGGCGATGTGGACGGTATCCAGCTGGCTCTGATCCACGGTGGTGGGAGCGCCCATCATCAGATCCTGCGCGTTCTTGTTCATGGGGAAGGTGATGACCTCCCGGATGGATTCCTCACCGGTGAGCAGCATCACCAGACGGTCTACGCCGGGAGCAGCGCCTGCATGGGGAGGTGCGCCGTAGGTAAAGGCATTGTACATAGCGGGGAACTTTGCCTTTACATCCTCTTCGCCCAGACCCACCTGCTGGAACGCCTTGACCATGATCTCCGGGTCATGGTTCCGGACAGCGCCGGAGGCGGACTCATAGCCGTTGCACACCAGATCGTACTGGTTGGCGTTGATGGCAAGGAGCTTTTCGATATTGCCCTCGGCTTCCTCCAGCGCCTGCAGACCGCCCTGAGGCATGGAGAAGGGATTGTGGCAGAATTCCAGCTCGCCGGATTCCTCGCCCATCTCATACATGGGGAAGTCCACGATCCAGCACAGCGCATACTGCTCCTCGTCGAAGTGGCCGGGGATCCGCTTGCCCATCAAGGTACGGATAACGCCGGCGGTCTTCTGGGCAGCCGCCTTCTTGCCTGCTGCCATGCACACAAAGCTGCCGGGCTTCAAGCTCAGCTTTTCCTTCAGCGCGTCTCCGCAGGTGCCGAGGAATTTGGAAATGCCTCCGGTGAGGTTTCCGTTTTCATCCACACGGACCCAGCAAGCCTTATTGCCGGTCTGCACTTCCACATCCACAAGCAGCTTATCGATCCACTTTCTTGCCTGCGTGAAATCATCCACCGCCACAGCCTTGACGGTAGCGCCCTCAAAGGGTCCGAAGCCGCAGCCTTGCACCAGCTCGGAAATGTCTTGGATCTCCAGATCGATACGCAGGTCGGGCTTGTCGGAGCCGTAGCGCTCCATGGCTTCATTAAAAGGAATGTGACGGAAGGGAGCGGCAGATACCCGCTCATACTTGCCGAACTTTTGGAACACGGGCACCAGCACATCCTCCAAGGTGGACAGCACATCCTCCTGCGTAGCAAATGCCATTTCCATATCCAGCTGATAGAACTCGCCGGGGGTACGGTCGGCACGGGCATCCTCATCCCGGAAGCAGGGAGCGATCTGGAAGTACTTGTCGAAGCCGGAGGTCATCAGCAGCTGCTTGAACTGCTGGGGTGCTTGCGGCAGGGCATAGAACTTGCCGGGATGGTTCCGGGCAGGCACCAGATAGTCTCTTGCGCCCTCGGGGGAGGAAGCGGTGAGGATGGGGGTGGTGATCTCCAAGAAGCCCTTTTCCGTCATCAGCCGCCGCAGCTCCGCCACCACCTGACAGCGCAGGATGATGTTGCTCTTGACGGCAGGATTCCGCAGATCCAAGAAGCGGTACTTCAGACGGGTATTCTCGTCTGCCTCCCGGCTCTTGTTGATCTCAAAGGGAAGCTGGTTGTGGCGGCACTTGCCCAGCACGGTAATGCTCTGGGGCACCACCTCGATCTCGCCGGTGGCCATCTTGGGGTTCTTGCTTTCCCGCTCCCGGACGGTGCCGGTGACGGAAACGGTGGATTCCTTGTTGATGGACTTGACGGTGCGCATGATCTCCTCTGTCTCCACCACGATCTGGGTCACGCCATAGTAATCCCGCAGCACCAGAAAGGCAAAATTGGAGCCTACCTCACGGATGTTCTCCAGCCAGCCCACCAAGGTGACTGTCTTTCCGGCGTCTGCAAGGCGCAGCTCACCGCAGGTATTGGTTCTGGATTGGGTCATAATGTAAATCCCCTCTTATTTCTAAAATTCGCCGAATTATTGTCTCACAAATCCTGTCAAAAGTCAATATCCGCCCAACTTTTCAGCGGGATATTCCTTTCAAAGTGACCGGCGCAATCCTATTCTCCCGCAATTTTCACAAAAATAAGCTTTTGGGTGGATTTTTTATGTGAATACTATAAAAAAGTTAAGAAAACATGATTTTTTCCATTGATTTTGCAAGCATTTTGGCATACAATATTGAGGCAAGCGAAGGAGTCCTTTGCGTTGACCGCTTCCGTATCCGAGGTGAAAGCAGTGCTCAATATCGTTCTGGTGGAGCCGGAGATCCCGCAAAACTGCGGCAACATCGCCCGTACCTGTGCCGCCACCGGCGCAGTGCTCCATCTGATCCGCCCGCTGGGCTTTGATATTTCCGAAAAGGCAGTCCGCCGTGCCGGGCTGGACTACTGGCATCTGGTGGATGTCCGGGTGTACGACGGCCTTGCAGACTTCTTTCGGAAAAACACAGTGGAGCAGATGTGGTGTCTTTCCACCAAGGCACCCCGGTGCTATACCGAGGCAGCCTTTTCCGATGGGTGCTACCTGTTCTTCGGCAAGGAGACCAAGGGTCTGCCGGAGGACTTTCTGGAGCAGCACCGGGATTGCTGCGTGCGGCTTCCCATGCGGGAAGAAGCAAGGAGTCTGAATCTGAGCAACGCCGTCGCCATCACCGTTTACGAAGCGCTGCGTCAACTGGATTTCCCGGGCTTGCAGGACCATGGAAAAATGCGGGGCTGACCCGACATATTTTGGGAGGAACATACTATGAATTACAACAAGAAGTCTATCGAGGACATCAATGTAGCCGGCAAGCGGGTACTGTGCCGCTGCGACTTCAATGTCCCCACCAAGGGAGGCAAGATCACTTCCGATAAGCGCATCGTTGCCGCTATGCCCACCATCAACTATCTGGTGGAGCAGGGTGCCAAGGTCATCCTCTGCTCCCACATGGGCAAGCCCAAGGGTGAGTGGAAGCCCGAACTGAGCCTGAAGATCGTTGCCGACCGTCTCAGCGAGCTGCTGGGCAAGGAGGTCATCATGGCTGCCGATGTTGCCGGCGAGGATGCCAAGGCTAAGGCTGCCGCTCTGCGTGAGGGCGATGTGATGCTGCTGGAGAACACCCGCTACATCAAGGGCGAGACCAAGAACGATCCCGAGCTGAGCAAGGCTCTGGCTGACATGGCTGACATCTTCGTCAACGATGCTTTCGGCACCGCTCACCGTGCCCACTCCTCCACCGCCGGCGTGGCTGACTATCTGCCCGCTGTTTCCGGCTATCTGGTGCAGAAGGAAGTTTCCATCATGGGCAAGGCGCTTGCCAACCCCGAGCGTCCCTTCGTTGCCATTCTGGGCGGCGCTAAGGTCTCCGACAAGCTCAATGTTATCAACAACCTGCTGGAGAAGGTGGATACTCTGATCATCGGCGGCGGCATGGCATACACCTTCCAAGCTGCCATGGGCTGCTCCGTGGGCAACTCCCTGCTGGACGAGAGCAAGATTGACTACTGCAAGGAAATGATGGAAAAGGCTGCTGCCAAGGGCGTGAAGCTGCTTCTGCCTGTGGATGTTGTGGTTGCTGACAGCTTCCCCAGCCCCATCGACGGCCCCGTGGAGGTCAAGACCGTTCCCGTGACCGAGATCCCCTCCGATATGGAAGGTCTGGACATTGGCGAAAAGACCTGCGAGATCTTTGCCGATGCCGTTAAGAACGCCAAGACCGTTGTTTGGAACGGCCCCATGGGCGTATTTGAGAACCCCACTCTGGCAAAGGGCACCATCGCCATGGCTCAGGCTCTGGCAGATTCCGAGGCCATCACCATCGTTGGCGGCGGCGACAGCGCTGCAGCCTGCGAGCAGCTGGGCTTCGCTGACAAGATCACCCACATCTCCACCGGCGGCGGCGCTTCTCTGGAATTCCTGGAAGGTCTGGAGCTGCCCGGCATCGCCTGCCTGCAGGACAAGTAAGAATCCCCCCAGCCATATCCGACCGGGGCGACCCGGTCGGATTCCCTTTGAATATTCTTGGGTCATTACCCAATGCCTATAGTTTTTAAGGAGACTTATATGAACAGAAAATACCGTAAGACCGTGATCGCCGGCAACTGGAAAATGAACAAGACACCCAGCGAGACCAAGGAATTCATGACCGCCTTCAAGGCGATCATGCCCAAGGGCCGCTGGTGCGATATCGCCCTGTGTGTTCCCGCTGTCTGCATTCCCGCAGCCGTCCGTGCCATGCGTGAGACCCGGGTGGGTATCGGCGCTGAAAACTGCAACGCCAATCCCTCCGGCGCATACACCGGCGAGATCGCTGCCAACATGCTCACCGACGCAGGCTGCAAGTATGTGATCATCGGTCATTCCGAGCGCCGTGCCATGGGCGAGACCGATGCCGATATCAACGCCAAGGTCCATGCCGCTCTGGAAGCCGGTCTGATCCCCATTGTCTGCTGCGGCGAGACCTTGGAGCAGCGGGAAGCCGGCATCACCTCCGAGTGGATCGCTATGCAGATCAAGCTGGCTCTGCAGGGTGTTTCCGAGGAGCAGATCCGCAAGGTCATCATCGCCTACGAGCCTATCTGGGCAATCGGCACCGGCAGGACCGCCACCCCCGAGCAGGCACAGCAGGTCTGCGAGGAGATCCGCACCGTGGTTCGCAAGCTCTACAGCTCCAAGCATGCCCGTGCCACCTCCATTCTCTACGGCGGCTCCATGAACGAGAAGAACGCCTTCGAGCTGCTGGCGCAGCCCGATATCGACGGCGGTCTCATCGGCGGCGCTTCCTTGGTTCCCGAAAAGTTCGTGAAGATCATCGAAGCTGCTAACCAGCCCACCATGTAATTCGATCAAAGGAGCAGCCTGCACACCGTCAGGCCGCTCCTTTTTTCCCCATTTTAGGAGGGTGCTCTATGAAAACCCAAATTTTACCGGCGGATGCGCCCCAGACCGCCCAAGCCGCCGCCGCGCTGATCAAAGCCGGTGAGCTGGTGGCGATCCCCACCGAGACCGTATACGGCTTGGGTGCCGACGGCTTGAACCCGGAGGCTGTGGCAAAGATCTTTGCCGTCAAGGGCCGTCCTCAGGACAATCCGCTGATCCTCCATGTGGCGGATGCAGAGGCGCTGACTCACCTCTGCCATGATATCCCCCCCGCCGCCTATGCCCTTGCCGATGCCTTTTGGCCGGGACCTCTGACCATGGTGCTGCCTGCCAAAGATATTATCCCAAAAACCACCATCGCCGGAAACACGACCGTTGCCGTGCGCTGCCCGGATTGCGCCGTGACCCGGCAGATCATCCGTCTGGCAGGGGTGCCCATCGCTGCCCCCTCGGCAAACATCTCCGGCAAGCCCTCCACCACCACCGCAGAGCATGTGCTCCACGACCACGCCGGCAGGATCCCGCTGATCGTGGACGGCGGAAGCTGCCGGGTGGGTCTGGAATCCACCATCGTGGATCTGACGGAGGAGCGCCCCCGGCTGCTGCGTCCCGGCGGCATCACCCCGGAGCAGCTTCTGGAGGTTCTGGGAGATCTGGTGGTAGACAAGGCAGTCACCGCCCAGATCGATCAGGATGCGGTGGTAAAGGCTCCCGGCATGAAGTACAAGCACTATGCCCCTGCCGCCCCGGTGATCATCGTCTCCGGCAGCCGGGAAGCCGCCGCCCGGTACATCCGCGCCCATTTCCAACCGGGTGACCGGGTGCTGTGCTTTGCGGAGGAGCTGCCGCTGTACGAAGGCTGCGCGCCCTTAGCATACGGCGAAGAAGCCGACACCGCCAGCCTGTCCGCCGGTCTGTTTTCCGCTCTGCGGGAGCTGGATGATCCGGCTGTGGGCACTGTCTATGCCCGCTGTCCCGTAGGCGGCGGCATTGCCTACGCGGTGCAGAACCGGCTGAAAAAGGCCGCTGCTTTCCATATCATCGACGCGGAGGTGGCGCTATGATCATCGGTATCACCGGCGGCACCGGCTGCGGAAAGACCACCGCGCTGGAGGCGATCCAAATACTGGGAGGCATGATTCTGGACTGCGATGCCATCTACCACCGGCTTCTGCAGACCGATGAAGTCATGCTGGCGCGGATCGCGGAGCGCTTTCCCGGTACAGTGACGGACGGTCAGCTCCGCCGCAAGAAGCTGGGCAGCATCGTCTTTGCCGACCCGGAGGCTCTGGGCGATCTCAACAGCATCACCCATTCCGCCGTGAAGCAGGAGGTGCTGCGGCTGCTGGAAAGCAAGCCCAGCCTTGCCGCCATCGATGCCATTGGGCTGTTTGAGGGCGGCTTAGCCCCGATTTGCGACTATACGGTTGCCATCACCGCACCGGAGGAGCTTCGCATCGCCCGGCTGATGGCACGGGACGGCATTTCCCACGAATATGCCGCTGCCCGGATCGCCGCCCAGCGCTCCCAAGCCGAATTTTCCGCTCTGTGCGACTTTACGCTGGAAAATGACACCACCCGGGAAGCATTTTCCGCCAAGTGCCTTGCTTTTTTTCGGGAGCTGGCTATAATAAAGAAAGATCAATCAGAAAAGGAGACACCGTTATGACCAACGACGAACTGCGCAACGCTCTGCTGAATGCACCTAAGAACGGCTATGCCGATCTGACCGATGCCCAGCGGGCAGAAATGGAAGAATACTGCAAGCGCTACGCCGCTTTTATGGATGCGTGCAAGACCGAGCGGGAAGCCACCGCATGGACCGTTGCCGCTGCCAAAAAGCACGGCTTTACCGAGCTGAAGCCCGGCATGTCTGTCAAGAGCGGCGATAAGGTCTATTTCAACAACCGGGGCAAGAGCGTGCTGCTGGCTGTTGTGGGCAGCGAAAGCCTTGCTGCCGGCGCCAACATCTGCGCCGCCCATGTGGATTCCCCCCGTATGGACTTGAAGCCCAATCCCCTGTATGAGGATTCCGAGATCGCCTACTGCAAGACCCATTACTACGGCGGCATCAAGAAGTATCAATGGACCGCCATTCCCCTTGCCCTCCACGGCGTGATCTGCTTGAAGGACGGCACTGCTGTCAATGTCACCATCGGTGAGGATGACAGCGATCCCGTGCTGATGGTCTCCGACCTGCTGCCCCATCTGGCTGCGGATCAGATGAAAAAGACACTGGCAGAGGGCATCGCCGGCGAGCAGTTGAATGTGATCGTGGGCACCGAACCTCTGTCCGGAGAGGGCTCCGAGCTGGTGAAGCTGCATATCATGAAGCTGCTGAACGAAAAATACGGCATGGTGGAGGCAGACTTCCGCTGCGCCGAGCTGGTGATCGTGCCTGCCGGCAAATGCCGGGAGGTGGGTCTGGATCGCAGCCTGCTGGGTGCCTACGGTCATGACGACCGGGTCTGCGCCTATGCCGAGATCGAGCCCCTGCTGACCATGGAAACGCCCAAGCACACCGCCGTCTGCATCCTTGCGGACAAGGAGGAGATCGGCTCCGTGGGCATCTCCGGCATGCAGAGCCAAGCCTTTGAATACTTCATGGGCATGCTGTGCGACAGTCAGGGCGTGAACCTGCAGCAGTGCTTTGCCAATTCCTTCTGCCTGTCTGCCGATGTATCCAACGCCTACGACCCCAACTGGCCGGAGACCTGCGACCGCCGGAACAACTCCTTGCTGAACTACGGCGTGTCCATCTGCAAGTACACCGGCTCCCGTGGCAAGGGCGGTGCCAGCGACGCATCCGCCGAGGCCATGAACCATGTGCGCACCACCTTTGAAAACGCCGGTGTCCGGTGGCAGATCGCCACTCTGGGTAAGGTGGATCAAGGCGGCGGCGGTACGGTGGCTGCCTATATGGCAAACCGGAACATCGTCACAGTGGACGCAGGCGTGCCTGTTCTGAGTATGCACGCCCCCATCGAGCTGGTCAGCAAGCTGGATTGCTATATGACCATGCTTGCCTGCAAGGCGATCTATCTGGCATAATAAGATGCGCACCAAAAAAGGCTCCCTTGTGTAAAGGGAGCTGGCTGCCCGAAGGGCAGACTGAGGGATTGTCATAAAAGCTGCGATTTTACGGAAAAAACCTGTAAAATCGCAGTTTTTATTGTGTCAACCCCTTCGTCACGGCTTTTCCGTGCCTCCCCTTACACCGGAGTGGCTTTGGGGAGGTACACATCTGCCAGTTTGTGGAAAGTATCAATTTTACAACTGAGCCTTTCTCTTTACATTTGGCAAAAAGAGTGGTACAATACCCTGTAGAAAGGAGAAGATGCAATGTATCGCTTTCTTCAGGAACTGAAAAACTTCTTCCGCAAGGGCGACATGGTTCTGCTGCTGTTATGTTTGATCACCACCGCTTTCGGTGTGATCATGATCGCCAGTACCACGAATTACATGGGCAACCTGCGTTATATCATCATTCAGATCGCCGCTGCCGGCATCGGCGTGCTGCTGTATGCCATCATCTCCTCCATCGATATGGACTTCTGGGCAGAGCACCGCATCTCTCTGGTGATCTTCAATACCCTCCTGCTTTTGCTGCTGATCCCCTTCGGCACGGATAACAACACCGGTAACCGAAGCTGGCTGGACATTCCCCTGTTCCCCGTTGATATCCAGCCTGCGGAAATTTGTAAGATCACCTACATTCTGATCATGGCATCGGTAATGGCAGCCCACCAAAGTAAGCTGTCCACCATTCCCTCCGTAGCCCACATGATACTGCATCTGGGTCTGCTGGTAGGTCTGAATATGCTGCTTTCCCGTGATGCCGGCGTTTCTCTGATCTTCGTGTTCATCTTTATCGGCATGGCTTTTGCCGGCGGTGTCAGCCTGTGGTGGTTTATCCTTGCCATCGGTGGCATTGTAGCGGTCTGGCCCATTCTCTGGTCTGTCATGGGTGAGCACCAGAGAAACCGTCTGCTGATCCTTGTGGATCCCACCGTTGACGCTGACGGTATCGGTGCCCGGTTCCACTCCCGCATGAGTCTGCAATCCCTCACCGGCGGCGGCTTTGCCGGTCACGGTCTGTTTGACGGCAACCGGACACAGGATGCGGACAATCACCTGTTCGCCCAGCATACCGACTATATTTTCTCCGCCATCGGCGAGGAGCTGGGCTTTGTGGGCTGCATGCTTGTGCTGCTGATGATGATCTGCATCATCGCCCGGTGCGTTTATGTGGGTCTGAAAAGCCCCGACTATATGCGCCGCATGGTCTGCTTCGGCGCCGCAGCCGCGCTGATCTTTCAGGTCACCAGTAATGTGGGTATGTGCATCGGCGTCACCCCGGTTATCGGTCTGACCCTGCCCTTTATGAGCTACGGCGGCAGCTCCATCGTTTCGCTGTACGCCATGCTTGGGCTTGTCTCCGGTGTCCACGCCCGACCGGCATCCACCAGCCACGAGCTGTATATACGACCGTATTAACACTTTCAGCGCGCATCCCTGTCGCAGGATGCGCGCTGTTTTTTGCTGTTTTTTGAAAACTTTTCCGCTGACCGGTTTTATAAAAAAAGAGTATTTGCAAAAAATCTATTGACTTTCCCCTTTGTGGAAGGTTTATACTGGAGACACGCAAGAATGTAACGGGCATATTTGCCCGAACCCGTGACCGAAAGGAGTTCAAAATGAAAACAGCAAATCAGCAAAACCGAAACAGAGTCCTGATCTATCTGGGGATCACCTTCGGGCTAACTTGGGGCTATTGCTTTTTTATCCTCTATCCGCTGATCAACGGAGAAACCCTGAACGGCATCCCGGCAGTAGCTACGCAGCTTCTGGTGGCAGCCGCTATGTTCTTCCCAGCCATAGGCGTGCTGCTGACAAGGCTTATAACAAAAGAAGGCTTCCAAGATGTATGGCTGAAGCTGAACCTCAAGAAAAATGTGCGGTATTATCTGCTGGCATGGTTTGGACCGGGGGTGCTGACGGTTTTGGGCAGCGGTCTGTACTTTCTTCTTGTAAAGGGTAGCTTTGACCCCAACTGCGGCTATATGCAGGTCATCCTTGACACCGCCGGAGCACCTGCCGGTGCAATTCCCTTCCCGCTGAATACTCTGCTTCTGATACAGCTTGTACAGGCTTTTCTACTGGCCCCGGTTATGAATTTTATCACCTGCTTTGGCGAGGAATGGGGTTGGCGAGGATATCTGCTGCCCAAAATGGAAAACCGGCTCGGAACCGTTCCCCTGCTTCTTGTGACCGGTGTTATCTGGGGTATTTGGCATGCACCCTTGACCGCCATAGGCCATAACTACGGCATGGGATACGCTGGCTTCCCTTTCACAGGCATCGCTATGATGTGCCTGTTCTGCATCGTCATGGGCATTTTCCTATCCTTCGTGTCTTTGAAAACAAGAAGCTGTATCCCGGCGATCCTCGGTCACGGAGCCATCAACGGTATCGGTGCCATCGGCATATACTTTACGCAGGACGGCGGTGATCCTTTCGTAGGTCCTGCTCCCACGGGAATTATCGGCATGATCCCCTTTATGATCGTGGCGATCTGTATGGTAATAGCCCTGCTGCGCGATAAAAAAACGCCCCTTTCTTAAAAAGGGGGTCGTCAATCCGATATTTGCTGTACAGAACATTTTGTAAAATACTTGCCTTGGGGCAACTGTGAAATAGTTTACATCGTAAATTGTGAAATTGGATGCTGCGCATCCAGTGAGTGGCAGCAGATGCCCACCGGGCATCTGCACTGCTATGGGTTCGAGCCCAATGCCATACAAAAGCGAAATAAAAAAGACCAGCGAAGCTGGTCTTTTTTTGGCTCCCCTTGTTGGACTCGAACCAACGACCTGCGGATTAACAGTCCGTCGCTCTACCGACTGAGCTAAAGAGGAATATTCGTGTTGGCATTACCTATTTTCACGGCCAGTCACCCGGCAACTATCGTCGGCGCAAATGAGCTTAACTTCTGTGTTCGGGATGGGAACAGGTGGACCCTCATCGCAATCAATACCAACTCGTATGGATGGGATTGACCCATCGTTTATGTCAAAAGCCCGTCGGCTTCTAACAGCAAAATTATAGCACCAAGCTTTCCGCCTGTCAAGTGCTATTTTTGAAGGTTATGCACCCTCAAAACTGAACATTGTTCCTTACTCGCAATTTCGGGTCTGGTCAACACTGAGCCTGCTTTAGATCAAGCTTTCGGCTTATTAGTATCAGTCAGCTTAATATGTTACCACACTTACACCTCTGACCTATCAAC
>JAFQFP010000013.1 GCA_017398625.1 Oscillospiraceae bacterium | reverse complement strand
GCAGACTTTTAATGCACAGGCGAGAGATTATGCGGCTTCTGGGTAAGGTCAAACAGGACGGCTATGCGCTGATTCCCCTTTCTGTCTATCTAAAGGGTAGTTTAGTGAAGGTGAAGGTTGGACTGTGTAAGGGTAAGAAGCTATACGACAAACGACAATCTGCGGCCGAGCGGGACGCCAAGCGTCAAATCGACCGCGCAATGAAGGAGAGATATTGATATGAATCCTACTTTCAAAATCACCATGGAAAACGGCGGTGTTATCGAGGGTGAACTGTACCCCGAAATCGCACCCCAGAGCGTTTACAATTTTATCGATCTGTGCAATCATAATTTCTATGATGGCCTGATCTTCCACCGTGTTATCCGCGGCTTTATGATCCAGGGCGGTTGCCCCGAAGGCACCGGTATGGGTGGCCCCGGTTACTGCATCAAGGGCGAGTTCTTCTTTAACGGCGTTAAAAATGAACTGCGTCATAAGCGGGGCGTGTTGTCTATGGCCCGTTCCTCCAGCCCCAACTCCGCTGGCTCCCAGTTCTTTATTATGCACCAGGATGCCAAGCATCTGGACGGCCAGTATGCAGCATTTGGCAAGGTAACTTCCGGTTTGGATGTTGTTGACGCGATCGCAGCTACCAAGACCGGTATGCAGGACCGTCCCGTAGAGGAGCAGAAAATTGCTTCCATCACCGTAGATACCCACGGCGAGACCTATCCCGAGCCTAAGAAGCTTCCTGATCCTTACGGCAGATTCTAAAAAACAACAACGGTGGGATGGCTCCCATCCCACCGCTTCCAATCTCATTTATAGCCTAGAAACGGGGATGTACTGGTTTCGACGGGGGTAGTGAGGCTGGATAAGCGGGCCGTGGCGCCTGACCACGATAAAACGGGTAACTTTTAAATTTAACTGACAACAAAACTGTTGCTCTGGCTGCCTAATTAGGCGCCCATCCGCCCCGGAAGGTCCACGAGCCGGGCTCGGGTGTGATCTGAGTGGAGACCGTGCGTGCGCAAAGCTTTGAGCGCACCATGCATAATGAAGCTACTGACGCCGGCAGGGTGTTTGTTCCCGTCCGGTTGAGGGAATGTAAATAACAAACTGCGCCCGGAGAAGTTCTTTCCAAGTTGCTTTCGGACAGGGGTTCGATTCCCCTCGGCTCCACCAAATAGAAATGCCGCCCAAAAGGGTGGCATTTCTATTTGGCAACAATACTATACGCGTCTGTGCGCACTTAAGCAACACATTCCTCCGGTTTTATTTTACTGCCTTTGCAATCTCTGCTTCCGTCGCTTGGGTCGTCCACTTGCCGAACACTTGCGAGTTCATAGAAGGAATGTAGCCCATATCCTTGTAGCCCAGCTTCTTCAACAATGCCATGCTGGGCTCATTTTCCGGATCGGTAAAGCTAATAAAATCCCACTGAGGATAGAGCTTATGGAGCAGCCCGATCAATGCTGTCAGCGCTTCAAGGGCGTAGCCCTTTCGATGATGCTTGTAGGAAAAAGTGTAGCCCAAGCTGATGGTGCCGTCTTCAGGCATGACGACGATCTCCCCCACCATCTCATCGGTATCATTCAACGCGACAGCCACCATGAAGGGAGCATCCACAGACATCACATCGTCCCTGCGGCGTTCCACCAAAGCGACAATGTCCAAATAATCCTTGGTCTGACCCCGCTGATACCGGGCGCAGATATCGTTATTTCGATAATCATGCATAATATCCGCATCCTTCGCAGCAACATTACGAAGAATTAAACGGTCAGTTTCTATAAATGTCATGGTTGCTCCTCTATACACTTGCAAAAAATTTTTATACACATTTATCATAATGCTGTCAATATAAAATGTCAATTATTTCCCTAGGATTTCAGAGGCGGATCGATATGAGAATTGATCCCTACAGGCTTAAAAAAAGCCGCCTTTCGGCGGCTTTTTTAACAAAACGAATCATTCGGAACGCAGAGCGATCACAGGGTCTTTCTTTGCAGCCTTTTGGGATGGGATCAGACCGCCGATCAGCGTCAAGATCACACTCAGGATCACCAGTACCACTGCCGCCCTAATCGGAAGCTGAGCGTTGATATCCGGATTGCCGGTAAGTGAGTGGATAATGCTGTTGATGGGGACGATCAGCAGCAAGGTGATTCCCACGCCTATTGCACCGGAGCAAAGACCGATGATAAAGGTCTCGGCATTGAATACCTGAGAGATATTCCCCTTGGAAGCACCGATAGCACGAAGAATACCGATCTCCTTTGTACGCTCCATAACGGAAATATAGGTGATAATGCCGATCATAATGGAGGACACCACCAGCGATACCGCCACAAAGGCGATCAGAACATAGCTGACGCTATCGATGATGGTTCGCACAGAGGACATCATGATACCTGTCACATCCGTATAGCTAATGACCTGATCTTCTTTGCCGGCAGCCTCCATAGACGAATTATAGCTGTCCAAGAAGTCCATAAAAGCTTCTTTGTCTGCGAAATTCGGGAAATAAATGGATATTGTAGACGGCGCTTCCATACGGGCGTAGCCCAGCGAAGAAAGGTTGGATTCTGCTGTAGCCACTTCCCTGCCCATGTTGCTCATGGCATCCATCAGCCGTTTCAATTCGTCTTCATCCATGTTGAACTGGAACGCACCTTCGATCTTCTCTGCATCTACATAGAAGGAATCGCCCACGAACCGCATAATATAATCGCCAAACTTGGAAAGCTTGCGCATCAGCTTTTCCTGCGCCATTACCTCAACCATTTTGCCTGCCATCGCGCCGGAAGCGGCTGTCACCGCAGGATTCTCCATAAATGCGGAAACCGCAGACGCAACATCCTCTACACCGATCTGGGCACTAAGAGAATCCAGATCCATATCGATATCCGGCAGTGCGGGCTCAGAAGGTACTGTGCCTTCGGTGGGTTCGGTAGATTCAGTAGTTTCGGTCGGCTCACTAGGCTCAGTGGTTTCAGTGGCTTCCGATACCTCCGTTTCTTCTGCCAACGCCTCGGCTTCGCGGATCTCAAACGCCTGCACCGCCTCTGTCTCGCCGGGGATCTCCGTCTCCGGAATATCCGCTTCCGGCAGCTCCATATTGGATGCTATACAGCTCGCAGTGAACGCGATCAGCAGCGGCTCGTAGATGCCGGTAAAGGTTTCCGTATCCAGAGAATATTTCTTCGCCATAGGCTCGATCAACGCCTGCGCCTGTTCTCCTGCCAGATATTCCTGCGCAATGGTCTGGGCATCGGACAATGCCAGCTCTGCCTTTCCGGTGTCCGGGTCTGCATTTTGCTTGATGTACTCCGTCAGCATCCCATGGGCAAGCTGCTCCAGCGTGTCGGAAAAGGCTTTCTGCGCCGGTTCGAGATCCTCTGTCATGGAATCAACAATATCTCCAAGGTAATCCTCCATCAGATCCAGAATCGCTCCTTCATCCACATCCATACCGAAAGCAGACTCCAGCATATCCCCATCCACAGAGATCATATCCTCAAAATTCAGCTTAGGTCCATCCTCCTCCGAGGCAGCGAATTCTTTACCGGTAAACACATTCACACTTTCATCCGAAAGCTGATCCTTCACGATCTTGGAAGCGCCGGCTTTGTCGATCACACGCCGGGTCAGCTCTGCCGTATAACCAATGCCCATAGACATTGAGGCAGACGCTCCGTCTTTGGGTGTAACGATACCCACGATCTTCAGCGTTTCCCCGCTTGCGATAAGCTCCCGCATATAGTCCATGTCCGAGGACATATCCTCCCACACCGCATATTCGCTGTTGTAGCGATACATATCTCCGGCGTTGACCAGCTTAAACTCCATCGCCAGCAGATCCTCATAGGAGAAGCTGAGAGGCTTCGTATCCAGCACCGCCTCCTTGCCCTCCATTACAAGCTGCATCATTTCATTCAGCTCATCCATATCCCGCAAACCTAGACTATAAGAAACGAGATCCGGGATATGTTTGGGATCCGCTAAGACAAATACCGTCTCGTTATACTGCTCTGGCCACCGCCCTTGCAGGACATCATACTGATCATTCAGCATTTCCTGTGATTCCGGCAATTCCTGAAATACATCCGTATCCATATACGCAGACATGGCGCTGCTGCCGGTCAATGTTCCAAACAACGAGCCGGGATTTACCTGCAGGATCTTATCCGATGTATCCGGGGAAAAAATCACCGGCTTAATGCCATAGCTATACTTAATTGTCTTGATGGTATGGCCGATCTGAGAATAATTATCCTCCAGATAGGTTTTGAAGGATTCCAGATCGTTGGAGCCGATCTGAGCAAACATAGACGCGATCATCTGCTGCTCCACCACAGTACCCGGCTCCACATCGTCGCCACCCATGATCATAGAGCCCATTGCCATCATCGCCGCTCCCATATCGGCAGTTTCCGATTGGATGGTCAGCGGATAGCTGGAAAGAGTATCCTCTTGTATCTGGTCAATATACTTCTGGAAGCCCGTAGACAAGGACAGGATCAGCGCAATCCCTATGATACCGATAGAGCCTGCAAAGGCGGTCAGCAGCGTGCGTGCTTTTTTGGTGCGCAGATTATTAAAGCTCAGCGACAGCGCCGTGAACCACGACATAGAGGCTCTCCCCATGTTCTTATGGGCAGCCTCCATGGTGTTCTCCGGCAAATAGGGGTTTGTATCGTCGATCAGCTTACCGTCCCGAACACGGACGATGCGGTTGGCATACGCCTCCGCCAACTCGGGATTGTGGGTAACCATCACCACCAGGCGGTTCTCGGAAACCTTTTTCAGAAGCTCCATGACCTGCACACTGGTATCCGTATCCAACGCGCCGGTAGGCTCATCTGCCAGCAAAATGTCGGGGTCATTGACCAGCGCACGGGCAATGGCAACTCGCTGCATCTGTCCGCCGGACATCTGATTGGGCTTTTTATGGATCTGGTTGCCCAACCCCACATCCTCCAGTGCCTTCTTCGCACGCTTACGCCGCTCGGTACGGGAAATACCGGAGATTGTCAGTGCCAGCTCCACATTGGCAAGCACCGTCTGATGGGGGATCAAATTGTAGCTTTGGAACACAAACCCAATGGTATGGTTGCGGTAGGAATCCCAATCCCGATCAGTATATTTTTTTGTAGAAATGCCATTGATAACCAGATCACCGCTGTCATAGCGGTCTAAACCGCCAATGACATTCAAAAGGGTGGTCTTGCCGGAGCCGCTGGGACCCAAAATAGCAACAAACTCATTATCCCGCAGGGTCAAGCTGACCCCATCCAGCGCAGTCTGCACCAGTTCGCCGGTGATATACTGTTTACGGATATCCTTGATCTGCAACATGAAATTTCGCCTTTCCGTATTGGAAGCTTTTGCTTCCTCCATATACATTTTCCACTTTTTATCTTCGCATTATACATGATACAGGTCAAATATGAACATATCAAGTATATTTGAGGTCATTTTCCTAAAAATTTTATCTCCCAAAAAATGGGAGACAAAATTTTAGCCCAAAGCACCACGCCTCAGAGGATTCCATGTCCCTCGGATATGGCAGATCAAGAACAGCACAAAGAGCAGCAGATTGTGAGCGATCATGCAGCTCCACGCCGATACAAGCCCCAATCCAAGATGCTGGGTACATACAAATGTACCAACGATCCGAACACCCCACATGCCTGCCACATTGAAAGCAAAAGGTAAGCGTGTGTTGCCCACCCCCTGCATCATACCCTCGAGAATGATGGAATAGCCATAAAACGGTTCTGAAACCGCAACCATACAAAGCACCGTGCTGCCCAGTGCAATGACTTGCGGATCCTTGGAAAACAACCCCATCAACGCGGGAGCAGATATAAACAATGCCGCACCGGAAAGGATCATCAAGCCGATCTCAATGGGAATAAACATTGCTATCAGATCCTGCATGCGGCGGCTGTCATGGGCACCGTACGCATTTCCCGCCAATGTTGCAGCTGCGGTCTGCATTCCGTAACCCGGAATGTAAAATGCGGATTCCACAGTATTTGCAATGGTATGGGCAGCGGTGGCGATCTCGCCTAGTGAATTGATCATAGCTGCAAATGCTACATAGCCAAGGGATGTACCGAAGCGCTGTAGCATATTGGGAAATGCAACCTTCATGCAGGGCTTCAAGATCGTCATATCCGGTACCAACGACTGCCCTCTGGGAGAAACCACCGGATGCCTCCATAGGGCAACCGCAATGCAGATGCCGCCCAGAGCGAATGCAATGGCACTTGCAACCGCAGCACCCAAAACACCCAAGCCTACTCCGGGCATCCGGAATTCTATTCCGAAAAACTCCAGTGTACGCTTGGGATAGATCAGCAGGAAATTCAGCACCACATTCACGATGTTTACCAGCACCCCAACACGCATTGGTGTTTTCGTGTCCCCCGCCGCCCGTAACACCGTGCCAAAAATGATGGTAGCTGCGCGAAACAGCATAGGGGTATAAAGGATAAAGAAATACTGCCCTGCCAACCCTTGTATCTGCTCATCCACCTGCATCCAAACAGGGATCACGCCGGACAAGCCCAGCGTAGCGGCAGTAAAAACCGAGCCGGCGACCAGAACCACCAGCACCGCCTGCGCGCTGGCGCGAGATGCTGCTCCGGCCTCATTGGCACCGCAGGCTCTGGCAATATAGGCAAGAAACCCAACTCCAAAAGCGGAAACCGTACTGCCTACCAGCCAGTTGACCGTGGTAGTGGCACCTACGGCGGCGGTAGCATGGGTACCCAAAGAGCCGACCATTGCCGTGTCGATGTATTGCACCGCCGTTTGCATAAGCTGCTCCAGCATAGTGGGCCATGCTAACGACAGGATCACCGCCACCATGGGCATATTCAGTTTTGAAAGCATCCGTCTCATTTGCAACCAGCCCTAATTTTTCTAATATCATACCATTTAACACAGGAAAAGTAAAGCGCACCCCTGCCATATAACCAAGGGTGCGCTGAAAAACTGTTTACTTGTACAGAGGATACTTTTCACAAATGGATGCCACAATGGACTTGACCTCATCGGCTGTACCCTCGAAATCACGGGCGGTCATGCCGACACACTTGGCGATCTGCACCATTTCCTCAGCACCCAGACCACGGGTGGTGACAGCAGCCGTACCGATGCGGACGCCGCTGGTGACGGAAGGCTTCTGGGGATCGCCGGGAATGGCATTCTTATTCAAGGTAATATGGTTGGCATCGCAGCGCTCCTGCAGCTCCTTGCCGGTGATGTTCATGGGGCGAAGATCCGCCAGCATCAGATGATTATCGGTGCCGCCGGTAACCAGATCAAAGCCCTCCTCCAGCAGCGCGGAGGCAAGCACCTTGGCATTGCTTACGATATTCTGGGCATAGGTCTTAAAGCTGGGATCCATAGCCTCCTTGAAGCACACAGCCTTGGCTGCGATAACATGCTCAAGAGGACCGCCCTGTGTGCCGGGGAACACGGCGGAATTCAGCTTCTTGGCAAATTCCTCTTTGCCGAGAATCAGACCGCCTCTGGGACCGCGGAGGGTCTTGTGGGTGGTGGTGGTGACGATATCCGCATAGGGCACAGGGCTCATGTGGGCACCGCCTGCAACCAGACCGGCAATATGCGCCATGTCTACCATAAACACGGCTCCAACCTCATGGGCAATATCGGCAAACAGCTTGAAATCGATGGCTCGGGGATAGGCAGAAGCACCGGCAATGATCAGCTTAGGCTGGCAAGCCTTTGCCATGTCACGAATCTGGTCATAATCGATCAGACCGGTTTCGTGATCCACATCATAGGAGACCACATTATAGTACTTACCGGAGATATTGGCAGGGCTGCCATGGGAAAGGTGACCGCCGTTGGCAAGGCTCATGCCCATCATGGTATCGCCGGGCTGCAGCAGCGCAAGCTGCACTGCCATATTTGCCTGGGCGCCGGAGTGAGGCTGTACATTTGCAAACTCTGCACCAAACAGATCCTTTGCTCGCTGAATACACAGTGCTTCCAGCTCATCCACATGCTGGCAGCCACCGTAATAGCGCTTGCCGGGCAGACCCTCGGCATACTTGTTGGTGAGAATGGAGCCCATTGCAGCGATCACCGCAGGAGAAGCAAAGTTCTCCGAAGCGATCAGCTCCAGACCGTCTTGCTGGCGAACCAGCTCACGGTTCATCATTTCAGCGATCTCGGCATCATACTGTGCCACAAAATCAATAGCACCCAAGGGTTTCCCGTACATAATCCATACATCCTTTTTCAAAATAATAAAAAACAGTCCTGCCATGAGGACTGCCTGAAAAGCACTTTGCCTTCTCCGTCCGTTTGCCTGAGAGATTCGGCTTACGCCTTGCACCTTCGGCACACAACTGAATGTGTTCTCCAGAGAGTCCTCTGCCCTACAGTCCTACCCGGTGAACCACACGGGTACCTGAGACTTTTAATCCTTCGGTGGGCGCATGCCGCTTTCCTGAAGGGCTTCATTGGTATATTTGTTTTTCCATGTCCAAGTATACACTCTTTCCGGGAATTGTCAACCGAAAGGTTGGCTTTTTCCAATATTCTGTCATGTTTTGCAAGTTTTCAGAAAAAAACTCAGCTTTCTTTGTGTATTCAGCCGAGGGACATTTCTCCGCAGATGGCTGACTTGACATATTTAGAAATCATGATAAAATAATCATACAAGTTTTGATCTCTAGGCTCCCCTTTTGAAGCTGATAACACAAGGAGTATTACTATGGCCGATGTTGTATTTGTGACACCAAACCTAGCGGGAAATATCCAATCAGAGCATATTGGCACCATGCTACTGGCTACCATACTGCGTGATCACGGGATCACCCCCGTAATCTTGCAGTATTTTCGGTTTGGTGATCCCGGCAAGGATTTTCAGCGTTTTTTAGATAACGCCTTGAGCCAGATCCAATCCCACTCTCCTAAGATCGTTTCCTTCTATACTCGCTGTGATACCTATCATATCTCGCTGATGATGGCCCGTTGCTTGAAGGAACTGGATCCCGGTATTTACATTGTTTTTGGCGGGCCTCAATCGGATATGAGTGCAGAAGATACCCTATCTCAAATCGACTATGTAGACTATATCTGCCGCGGCGAGGGCGAAAATACGGTCTATCCGTTCTTCTCTTCCCTATTGGCAGGAACTCCGGATCTTAGCGTTCCGGGATTGGTATACCGCAAAGACGGTAAAGTTATTATGAATCCCAGACCGGCACTTTGTGATCTATCGAAGATCCCGGATATAGACTATTCCTTCTTTCCCCTGCCTGAGATCTGTGACGAGAAAACAGTATTCTCTGTGGATGTGGGCAGAGGCTGCCCCTTTGGCTGCACCTTTTGCAGCACAAAAACCTTTTGGGGCAGAGTGTATCGACTGAAGGATCCCCAGCAGATCGTTCAGGAGATCCGCACAGTTCATCAACGCTTCGGTATTTCTAACTTTAACTTTGCCCACGATATGTTCACCATGAAGCGTCGCCAGGTCATCGAAACCTGCCGTCTTTTGAAGGAATTGGATTTCCCGATCCAATGGAGATGCAGCGCACGGTTGGATTGTATTGATCCCGAGCTGATCGACATCATGGTAGATGCAGGAATGATTCAGCTTTATTGCGGTATCGAAACCGGCTCTCCCAGAATGCAAAAGCTAGTCAATAAAAACTTAAAGCTGGATCGGGTCATGGACATTCTCTCCTATGCCAACGCCAAGGGAATCCAGCTAACTACCTCCTTCATCTTCGGTTTCCCCGACGAAACCGAAGAGGATATCTCCTGTACCATATCTTTGATGGGTAAGATCGCAGCGCTGCGAAATGTTGTGATCCAGTGCCATTTGTGTACATTCATGTACGGAACAGAAATGACGGAACGCTACCGGGATCGGCTTACCCCCACAGATGTTCTATCCGACACCACCGGGGGCATTGCGCTGGCAGAATGCCGCGATATCATCGAGGCGCACCCCTCTCTCTTTGTCCACTTCCATGAGTATCACACTGAGCTGCGCACTGCCCTTCGGTTTTTACCCCAGTTTGTACTGATGTGGACACACTTCCAGCCGGTATTTCAATATATCTCCGAAAAATACCCAGCCGATCGGCTGATCGAAATGTATCAAGACTATGTTGGTGCAAACGAAGAAATGCTTTGCCAAATCGTAGAAACCCCGGATATGTTTAACCACCACCGCTTGCTGGAAAAGGACAATTTCTTATCCTCCTTCTCCAAAGACGAAAACTATGATAAAATCTACGATTACCGGCGCATCAAGCTGATGGAAGCCGGTGACGGTCTGGATATCGGCAAGCCGGTTTCGCAAATTTACTGTATCTCCCCGTCTCAGATCCATTCTAATGCTCGGCTGGAAGACTATACCCGCGGTATTTTTGCTGTTACCCATATCAAAAATCCCAATGGCTCTGTCAGCCACCGCATCCGAAGCATGAAAGCATAAAAAACGAACTGTCGCTGCCCTGAACAATCGTTCAAGACAGCGACAGTTTTTTATCCTATGATGAACCGAAGCACATATTCCTGACCGCCGTCAAAACGGTACTTTTTCAGCGTGGCAGGGCCGCAGCTTCCGGTACCGATGCCCATCTGGAAGGCAGACACCGTAACATAGGTTCCGCTACGCTGTTCATCTGCGCGGTGCTTCATGGAAAGAAGCTCCCAATCGGAATAGGGCTTGATCCCCAACTCAAAGGGGGCATCTACAGCGGTGAAGGTAAATGCTGTTTCTCCGTCAGACACGGCGCAGTAGCTGCAATCGCAGCGGTTTCCGCTTTCCTGCGGACGGATATTCGGCTCAGTCATATGCTTGACCCGGCAGTTCACCGTTGCAATCTGGGTATGATCCTTCATATCCCGGTAGGATTCACCGTTTCTTCCAATATAACGCACCCGGTCAAAGCACTCCTCCAGCCGGAAGGTCTTACCGAACCGGGGTAGGTCACCCTTGCCCTTTTCCCTCCGGATCCGGCTGGTAACTAAGATCCCCTTGTCACAGCCCTCGTAGGTATCTGTTACACGGAATATCTGTTCGGGGCAGCGGATCACAGATTCCACGGTAACACAGTTTTCGGTCACCATCATGGATTTTTGTTCCTCCTGCTGCTCCATAAAGCCGTCCATAGCGGTTTTCAAGGAGAAACTGCGGTCGTTATCCGTGGGTGCACGGAACAGGATCGTGGTCTGGCTGCCGCAGGTCATGATCTTTCCGTCCTTGCGGAAAATAGGATATCCGGCAGCAAAATCCAGCATTTGCGGCAGCTCAGGCAGTGTCTGCACCTGTTTTTCCACGGCGATTTCAAATACCATCTGCTCACGGGACACCTCTGCACCGGTTTCTACATTGGAAACGATAGCAGTTACATAGCTGACGGAGGTATCCAGATTAGGGATCGATACAATCTTGCGGCTCAAAGGCGCAATATCGGGCATCTTCACAGTAAGCACCGTTCCGGCGGATGTGTGCAGACGCAGACCGTATGCCGTTGAGGGCGTAAACGCCATGGTATTCATGATCTCAAACCGTGTTCCGCCCAAATGCCGTATCCGGATGGGCCGGTACACATGGCGGATCAGCCGAGCACCTGTAGAGGCTCTGCGATCCGGGTAAAACAGTCCGTCCACGCAGAAATTACTGTCATGCATCCACTCCCAGTGATCGCCGCCGTAGGTATAGGAGCCGTCGCTGTGCAGCACAGCATGGTCTACCATCTCCCAGACACAGCCGCCCATCAGATTGTCATGGTTATAGATCAGATCCCAGTATTCCTCCACCGCGCCGGGACCAACGCCCATAGCGTGGGCATATTCACACATAAAATAGGGTCGGTCATTGAATTGCTTCCTGCGGCGGCTGTGGTTGGCAACCGCACGAACCTTGTTCAGAGGCGGGTACATCTCACTTGCCACATCGTATGCAACACGAGAGGAATGGACTACGCTTTCATAGTGAATGGGCAGCTCCGTCCGCTTCTTCAGCCAATCATACATGGCATCCGTGTTGTGATAGCCGCCGGATTCGTTGCCAAGGCTCCACATTAGGATGCAGGCATGGTTCTTGTCCCGTCCGTAAAGCCGCTTCACCCGTTCCAGATAGTGACCCGCCCACTTTTTATCGTGGGTAATGCTGTTGTAGCTGGGAATAAGCTGCATAGTAAAGGTTCCGTGGGTCTCCAGATCCGCTTCGTCTACCACATAGATGCCGTATTCGTCGCAAACCTCCAGCAGCAGCGGATCCGGCGGATAGTGGGAAGTACGGACAGTATCGATGTTATACTCCTTGCACAGCAGCATATCCCGTACGATCTGGGCAGGGGTCAGATAGTAGCCGTCGGTGGGACTGGTATCATGATGATTCACCCCCCGCAGCTTCAGCTTTTGAGAATTGAGGGTAAACACATCTGCATGGATCTGTACATCCTTAAAGCCAACACGAAGCTTAACACAGCTTCCGGGCAGCTCCAGATACAGATCATACAGGGTAGGCTTTTCCCCATTCCACTCGATCACATCCAGACCGTCCGCATGGAACAGCACCTCATTTTCATAGGAGGAAACCGTCCAATGCTTTTCCAGACCGTTGCCGCTCAGTGTAACGGCAATATCCGCTTCACCGGTCAGCTTGGCAGAAATAGCGGCAGTATACCCCTGCTCCCCTTTCTTTGCGGAGAAACCAACATCCCAAAAATCTACAGCATCCGTTTCATACAGCAGCACATCCCGGAAGATGCCGTTGTTGCGAAACATATCCTGACATTCCAGATAGGTTCCGGTACACCAGCGGCGAACCACAACCAACAGCTCATTGGTGCCGGGGTTCAGATAGCGGGTTAAATCAAACTCAGCGGTATTATGGCTTCCCTCGCTATAGCCCACAAAGCTGCCGTTAACATACAGATCCAAGCAGCTTGCTACACCCAAAAAGGAAATTACCCGACGCTTGCCATCATCGGCAATATCCATCAGCTTGCGGTACACGCCCACAAAATTGTATTCATTGGCAGGAGTCTTCCACCGGGGTCCGATACCGGTATCCGAGCCGCCCATACTGAAAGTTCTTCCCACCGGCTCCTCTGTGGGGATCTTGGGAGGATCGTAGGGAAACTGATAACGGGTATTGAGATAAAAGGGCCGTGCATAGCCTCGGAACTGCCAGCAGGAGGGTACATCCAGCTTGTCAAAGCGCATGCTATCCGTATCCAGCACCTCCGGCAGAAGCTTCGGCTGGGGATAGAACTTAAAATCCCAGCTTCCGTTGAGACAGCGCACCTTTGGAGAGGAATACCGTTTTTCCAGCAGCGTTACCCCATCTGCCTGCTGCCGCGTCTCAAAAGGGATAAAATAGCTTCTTGGAGGCAGCTTATTTAGGGAGATCACGGAAAAATCATGATAATGTTCCCGGTCGATGGTATACTTCATAGTTGATCACATTCCTTTTAGCAACTGGGATCCAGCATGATGCGGATGATCTGCCGATCCGTCTCGCTCATGCCGTCACGGGCCAATCTGCCCACATTGCGAATGGTATTCTCCACGCCCTTGGTCACGATGCCGTCACCGCCGTAGAATTGCTTGCCGCTGCGCATCATTTCATAACCCATGATGCCTGCTTCCACCGCCATGGCGATCTTTGCGGCGCAGGAGGGCTTAGCACCGTCACAAATAGTGCCGGAAAGGATCGCCACCGCATTTACCAGTGTGTGGGCGATCTCATAGTAGCGGCCGCCGTAAAGATAGCTGATGCCGCAGCCGCAGCCACAGCCGGCGCTGATTGCTCCGCAATAGGCACTCAGACAGCCGATTCCCGTTTTCTGATGAATGGTGATCAGGTCAGATACGATCAGCGCCCGAAGCATGGTCTCCTCGGAAGCACCCATGGCACGGGCATAGATCACGACAGGAATGGAAGCGGTCATACCCTGATTGCCGCTGCCGGAAATAATGGAGACCGGCATCTCGCAGCCACTCATACGGGCATCAGAGCCGGCGGCTGCATAGGCTCTGGCGCGATCACGCAGGCTGGCATCGCCACCCCGGTACAAAACCTTACCGATACACGCGCCCCAATTGTTGCGGATACCCTCTTCTGCAATTGCCATGTTCATCTCGATCTGGCGCTGAAGCAGCGGACGAAGCGCATCCAGCGGTGTCTCATCCGCAAAGGTAACGATGTCACAGACATTCAGCAGACTTCTGTCGGTGGGGCAAGTCTCCTCCTCCAGCTCCTGCAGATACTGCTGGGTCAGATCCACACCGTTCAATGCAACACAGGTCACATTGGTGTGGTTCTTGCTGATGCGAACCACTGCAGTATCTTCACCTTCCGTTCCGGTGAGCCTGAGGTCAAAAGGATAATCGGAGTTCATTTCCTCCAGTGTAAAAACGCAGCGATCGCGAAATGCTGCGATCTGCGGCTGCGTCTGGGCTGTAATGGCTGTCAGCACCTCCAGCTTTTTCTCCGGGCGTCCGGCAATGATACCTGCAGAAATGGCAGCCTCAATCCCATGCAGCCCTCCGGTGGCAGGCACTATAACACTTTTGACGTTCTTTATAATATTCCCGCTGAGCTCAGAACGAATACACGCAGGTTCTCTACCCAGCGTCTTGCGCAGGATTGCCGCCCCATAGGCAATGGCAATGGGCTCGGTACAGCCCATTGCAACCAAAAGCTCCTCCTTCAAAATGGCATGATAGGCATTGTAGACATGCTCCGGAAGTGACATAGCCAACCCTCTTTCTGTCTTGATAGCACTATTATACAAAAAAATCCATATTTTGCAATCCGCCAAAGACCATCAATTTCTTAATTTTCTCAAAAGAAACAGCCAATGCAAACGCAAAATATTTGACACATACTGTGCAGTTTGCTATAATTTAAGTACCCCAATTGAAGGAGGCTACATTATGGAAAAAAAGATCATCACCATCAGCCGTGAGTTTGGCAGCGGTGGTCGCAGCGTTGGCCGCAAGGTCGCGGAAAAGCTAGGCATCCCCTTCTATGACAAGGAGCTTGTGGATCAGATCGCCGTGGAATCCGGTTTTGCTCCCAAGTTTGTGGAGGAGCATGGCGAACATTCTCCCGGAAGCAGCCTGTTTTCCTATGCCTTCGCGCCTCAGGGCGTTCCCGGTGTGATGAACGGGCTTTCCACCGCGGACTTCCTGTGGAATATCCAGTGCAGTGTAATTTTACAGCTTGCCGAGCAGGGCGGCTGTGTCATTGTAGGCAGAAACGCCGACTATATCCTTAAGGATCGGACCGATTGCCTCCATGTATACATCCATGCGGAAAAGGATTTCCGGGCCGACCGTATCGTGCGGCTCTACGGCGAGTCGGAAAAGAGCCCCGAAAAGCGTCTGGACGAAAAAGACAAGCGCCGCCGGGTAAACTATCAGCACTATACCGGCCGTACATGGGGTCAAGCGCAAAACTACGATGCCTGTCTTTGCACCAGCTCTCTGGGTGTGGAAGCCTGCGCCGATATCATCGTTTCCATGGTTGAAAACAGCAAGTAAACTACAAAAATGGGTGTGCCGCAGCACACCCATTTTTTATACTGTTACAGGGGACTCCTCTCCGATATGGATAGGAACTCCGTTGACCTCTACCGCCTCGTCGGCAGGGATAAGAATATACTTCACGCCGCCGATCACCCGTGTCTCGATGAGATCTGCCCTATCCGGTGCGACCTTGATCAATACATCCGGGGTTACGATCCGAAACTGCTTATCATCGATAACATTCTTGGGATGCAGCGCAGCTTCCGCACCGAATGCTTCGTCATAGCTGACACTGAACTTGGCAACACCCTTTTCCGATACACCGGTCTGTACCAGAGCTGTCTTCACATCCTCTTTGCTGAGCACCAGCGCTTCCGGAACCTTGCTCTCTTTATGCAGGGCAATGGCTGAGATCATCCGGTCGTGGACAGCCTGCACCACCCCCATGCTGCACTCCTCCTCCAGCGCACTTCCCAAAAGCGCCTCAAAGGACTTTTTCTGCTCCGCTGCCGGCTTGGGCACCGGAGTATTGAACACCGCCTCCACAAAACCTTCATGGTTTTCCTTGGGAGAATGGTTGTAATAAAGGGCATTGTACAAATTAGTGGCGCGGTTATCAAATGCCGGGAACAGGAAGCCCAGCTCCGGCGCCGATGCCACATTGGTGATGCCGCCGTCATGGAACTCCTTCATCTCAGGCACATACCGCAAAGCAGCCTTCGCCTGCTTCACCGGGCAGATCGCGCACATCAGATAGCGGTACACCTCACCGGAAGCATCCAGCTGGGCATCTCCATCCTTGGACTTGAAAGGCACATCGTAGCTGTCACAGCCCAGCAGGATCAGATAGGCAGTATCCAAATTCAACGCCTCGATCACCCGCTTGTAAAAGTCGATACGAAGCGAATCGTCCTTCAGTCCCTCCTGCCGCAGCTCCATCAGCAGCTTATGCTCCGGGCTGTCTGCCACCTGCGCAGTGCGATATGTAATATCGATCAGATTCTTGCCCAGTGTACCGGAAAATATCCGCCGCAGCAAGGAAAAATACTTTTCCGCTTCATTTTCTGACATCATTGCCGTGCTCTGGCGAAATTCAGAGACGATCTCCTTGTTATCGTTGACATAGCAGCCGTAAATGGCTGTCATATTGCTTCGGTCACGGCGGACTCTGCGCCGCAGCTCACCGATCTCTTTCGTATTCATTCACATGCTCCTTATAATACCGATCTGGATAAAACGCTCTAACCGTTATATTAAAACTCGTATAAAACTGTCATTGCCGGATGGCAATGACAGTTCTTTTTTATTCCCAAAGGCACTTCCAGTTTTGGATAAAGTATTCCACGCCGGAATACACCGTGGTAACTAAGATCACGCCGATCACCGCATCGCACAGCCATCCCACGGAGGGGAAAGCCATCATAACGCAAAGCCCGATCATGGTGCTGGCAGTTTTGACCTTGCCGCTCCATCCGGCAGCGATCACCGTACCCTTTCCCACAGCCACCAGACGAAGTCCGGTGACGGCAAATTCACGGGTCAGCACGATCATCAGCACCCAAGCAGGCACAACAGCCCACTCGCAGAACATCGCCATTGCTGCGATCACCAGCAGCTTATCTGCCAGCGGATCCAGAAACTTTCCAAAGTCGCTGATCTGGCCGTATTTTCTGGCGATATAACCGTCGATAAAATCCGTTACACTGGCAAGGATAAACACCGCAAGGGATGCATACATCCAGCCGTTGGGTTCACCGCCGGAGAGGTACATCAGTACCATATAAACCGGGATAAACGCCACCCGGATCAGTGTGATCTTGCTTGCAGTTGTCATGCTTCTTCCTCCGCAATATAACCGGACAGGTCACCCTCGATCAATCCGTCAATAGTAATGTTTACAAAATCACCCTCGGAAATGGCTTCCTGCGTGGCGATCCATACCCTGCCATCAATATCCGGGGAATCGGCATAGGTTCTGCCAAAAAACTGCTCAAATTCCTCGTCATAGCCATCCACCAGCACCTTGACCGTTTTGCCGATCATCGCTTCACCGTAGACATCCATGATAGCGGATTGCAGCTCCTCAATGATCTGGGCACGGCGCTGGGCGGTCTCGCTGTCAGTATACTCCATCTGCGCCGCAGGTGTTCCCTCCTCGGGAGAGAACGCAAAAGCACCTACCCGTTCCAGTCGAAGCTCCTTTAGAAACTCGCAAAGCTCCCCGAACTCCGCCTCTCCCTCACCGGGCAAGCCGGTGATGACACTGGTACGCAGCACCAGACCGGGGATCCGGCTGCGCAGCTTGGCAAACAGCTTTTTTAAGTATTCCCCGTTTCCACGGCGGTTCATCAGCTTCAGAATCGTATCGTTGCAATGCTGGATGGGAATATCCAGATACTTGACGATCTTCTCCTCTCCGGCGATCACATCGATGAGCTCATCGTCGATCTCGTCGGGATACAGATAGTGCACCCGCACCCATTGAAATTTTTCGATGGCACACAGTTCCCGTAGAAGCTGAGGCAGCAGACGCTTATGCTCAGGAAAATCCGTTCCGTAGCGGCAGGTATCCTGCGCAACCACGATCAGCTCCTTGACACCGCTTTCCGCCAACATCCGCGCCTCGTACAGCACATCGTCCATAGGGCGGCTACGGTACTTGCCCCGCAAAGACGGGATCACACAATAGCTACAGCGGTTGTCGCAGCCCTCTGCAATTTTGATATAAGCATAATGCTCCGGGGTGGTGACGATGCGTCCCGTTTCTTCCTCGGGAGCATCGATAGAGCCAAAGGAAGCAACATTCTCCCCCTGCAAAAGGGCATCGATAGCCTCTACCACCTCTGTGTAGCTTCCGGTGCCAAGAACACCGTCCACCTCCGGCATTTCCTCCATGATCTGCTGCTGGTAACGCTGAGAAAGGCAGCCTGTCACAAGGATCTTGCCCACTCTGCCATCCGCCTTTAATCCGGCAGTCATTAGGATCATATCGATGGCCTCTGCCTTCGCGGAATCGATGAAGCCGCAGGTATTGATGACCACCGCGTCACATCCGTCAACGCCGGCGCAGACGGTATGCCCCGCCTCTTGGACGCGGTACATCATCCGCTCGCAGTCCACCTGATTCTTGGCGCAGCCAAGGGAAATAAATCCGATATTTGCCATAGTTAAAATTCCTCCAAGGATACATCCGATAGCTGCCGCAGGCAGTGCTGTACATCGGCATAGCTATGTCCGCGGCGAAGCAGAGCATCTACAGCCCGCTTCACATCCTTCCTGTCTGCGCTGTCCCGTAGATGAGAGCGCAGAAAGGCAAGAATGTTTTCAGTCTGGTCGGGATAATCCGCCAGCGCATCCTCCCAATATTCTTTGGGGATCTTTTTCTCATAAAGTGCCTGCTTAGCACGGGATGATCCGTAGCCCTTGGCAGCGCAGCGGCTGACCACCTGCGCAGCGGTCTGCCGGTCATCCACCAGCTTAAGCTCCTCCATCCACTTTACCGCTTCCTTTGCCTGCAGGGGATCCTCCCCTTTCTGAACAAGCCGGTTTTGCAGGTCTTTTTTGGATACACTGGAGGCTGCCACGATCCGAACCGCCCGCATTTTAGCAGACATCTGCCCCGCGGCGGTGCGAAGCTCCGTTATTTCCGTTTCCGTCAGCTCCCGCCCTGTGTAAAGGCCGAAATCCTCCACCGTCTGGCGGTACAGCCGCAGGACAGAACCGTCGGAAAACACCACCTTGTACTTCCCTGCACGGTCTGCGGAAGCGGACAGCGAATCAATCCTCATCGTCAAAATCGTCGGCACTTACAGCGATGGGACGCTGAGCCGCCTTAGCAGGCTCAGCGGCAGCACCGCTTACCTTCAGCAGATTTGCGCGAACCTGCGCCTCCACCTGCTCCGCAATCTCAGGATTCTGCATCAGATACGCCTTCACGGAATCCTTGCCCTGTCCGATGCGGTCATCGCCCATGGAGAACCAGCTTCCGGACTTCTGCACGATGTCCATCTGCACAGCCAGATCCACCAGCTCGCCCCACTTGCTGATACCCTGACCGTAGAGGATATCAAAATAGGCTTCCCGGAAGGGAGGTGCAACCTTATTCTTAACGACCTTAACGCGGGTCTTATTGCCGACCACACTGCCGGCTTCCTTGATGGCTTCCACACGGCGCACATCCAGACGCACGGAGGAATAGAACTTCAGTGCATTACCGCCGGTGGTGGTTTCGGGGTTGCCGTACATCACGCCGATCTTCATACGAAGCTGGTTAATGAAAATAACCACACAGTTGGTCTTGGAAATAGTGCCTGCCAGCTTACGCAGCGCCTGAGACATCAGCCGAGCCTGCAGACCGACAAAGGTATCACCCATTTCGCCCTCGATCTCCGCACGGGGAGTCAGAGCGGCAACGGAGTCCACAACGATGGCATCCACAGCACCGCTGCGCACCAGCGCATCGGTGATCTCCAATGCCTGCTCACCGGTATCCGGCTGAGAGACCAGCATATTGTCGGTATCCACACCCAATGCCTTGGCATACACGGGATCCAGCGCGTGCTCCGCATCCACAAATGCCACTTCACCGCCCATTTTCTGAGCCTGTGCCAGAATATGCAGTGCCAGTGTGGTCTTACCGGAGGATTCGGGGCCATAGATCTCGATAATACGGCCCTTGGGAACACCGCCAATACCCAGCGCAGAATCCAGTGCCAGAGATCCGGTGGGAATTGCTTCCACATTCATCTCGGGGCGGTCGCCCAGACGCATGACCGTGCCCTTACCGTAATTTTTTTCCAACTGGGAAAGCGCTGTCTGCAGTGCTTTCTTCTTATCCAGCGCGGGGGTGGGAGATTCGTAACTTGTCTTTTTTGTAGCCATGGTTAAACATCCTTCCTGCCGTATTGGGCGAGTACCGCCCGTTCTCTTTGATTATCGTCTCTGGTTCGTTCCAGAATGGTATACCCGTTTTCTTCCAGAATGGCGCAAACATCGTCACCCTGTCCCATGCCAAATTCAAAGCACAGGAATCCCCCCGGCTTCAGCGCAAGAGCATAATTTTTCGCGATGGCGCGATAGAAAACCAAGCCGTCCTCTCCGCCGTACAGCGCCAGATGGGGCTCATAGTCCTTCACGCTGTGAGGCAGCGCCTCCATTTCCCTGCCGGTAATATAAGGCGGATTGGAAACGATCATATCGAATTTCCCCAAAACCGCCGCAGGCTCCTCCAGTGCGTCTGCCTGCACACAGCGGACACGGGCAGACAGCTTATTGGCAAAAGCATTTTTCCGAGCCACCGCAAGAGCTTCCCGGGAGATATCCGCCAGCGTGACCCGTGCGTCCTTCACCCGCTTTGCCACCGCCAAACCGATACAACCGGAGCCGGTACACAAGTCCAAGATCCGGGGGTCTTGATCCAAAAACAGCGCCTTTTTGATGGCAAGAGAAGTTACCGCGCAGGTATCGTCTCGAGGGATCAGCACATCCGAGGTTACCGTCAGCGGCATACCGTAAAATTCCCACTCACCCAGCACATAGGCAAGGGGCTCGCCCTGTCGTACACGGTGTACCATATCTCCTAAAGAGCGGATCACATCATCCTCAGCATAGGCATCCAGCTCCGTCAGAAGCTGCTCCTTAGATCTTCCGGTGGCACGGCACAGCAGCTCACGGGCGATGTATCCCGCTTCCTCCGGGGTCTCCTCCTGCATAAATACTCGCCGTGTGGCGATATACAGATCTGATATCTTTTTTACCACCGGTCCGCGCCCTCCTGCTCCGGAAGGACAGCCTGCAGCGCGGCAATTCCCACCTCGATCATGGTGTCATCCGGCTCATAGGTGGTAAAATTCTGAAACCACAGACCCGGAGCGGTCAAGATCCGGGTGAAAGCATTCTCATGCCGTCCCACCCAGCGGTTGATCTCATAGCTGAAGCCCACCACCAGCGGCAGAAGCAGCAGCTTAAACGCCAGCATCAGAAGCCGATACCAGAAAGTGCCCCGAAACGCACCCAATGCCGGGATCAGCACCAGCAGAACGGAGGATGCTATGGAGAACACCAAAATGGACAGGATCATCACCACCAGCAGAAAGCTGGTGCCGCAGCGGGGGTGCTTTCTGGTCTGCTGTCTTACATTTTCCACCGTCAGCGGAAGTCCCGCTTCATAGCAACGGATGGTCTTGTGCTCTGCGCCGTGGTAGGAAAACACCCGCTGCATTTCCTTCATTCGGGAGACCAGCAGCATATAGCCGGTGAAGATCAGCATACGGATCAAGCCCTCCAGCAGATTCAGCACCAGCATATTGGAGATCCAGCGGTCAAAGAAACCGCTGATGATACCGGGAAGCAGGAAAAACAGAGCAATAGACATGGCAAGACCCAGAAAAACAGCACTGCCCAGCACAATGCTCTGAAATCTTTCATTTCCCAGCTTTTTCTCCAGCCATAAATCAAATTTACTGGGCTGCTCCTCCCCTGCAAATTCCTCCGGTGCCAGATCCGCGGAACGCAGCAGCGCTTTCACACCGGTGACCTGAGAATCAAAGAAATTTGCCATTCCCCGCAGTACGGGGATATTCCACAGAGAGTTTTGCGGGCGGTGCTTTCGGGGGCTTGTCTCCACTTGAAGTCCATCCTTCCCCCGGATCACAATAGCATCGGTATCCGGACCTCGCATCATGATGCCCTCGATCAGTGCCTGTCCGCCGATCATCGTTTTGAATTTTTCACAGCAGGTCTGCTGTTCTTTCTTTGCCATAAAGTTCCTTCCTTATTGGGCAGCAGGCAGGCACACCGTCACCAGCGTACCGCCGCCGGCGGCATTTTCCAGAATAAGCTCGCCGCCATGAAGCTCCACGATTTCCTCACAAACAGCCAGACCTATACCGGTTCCTCTGGCTTTGGAGCTACCCTTATAAAATTTCTTTTTCACCAGAGGCAGCTCGTCCTCCGGGATACCGCAGCCGTAATCCCGGATACGCACTACCACTGTGCTGTTTTCATAGTGAATGGAAGCATCGATCCGCTTCCCATCGCCGCCATGCTTGGCGGCATTGTCCAGAATGTTCAGAAACACCTGCCGCAGACGCTTGCTGTCGCAGGAGATCTCCGGGATATACTCATCGTTATCCAGATATTCCAGCGTGATGCCGTCCTGACTCAGACGGCTGCCGTACATATAGACTGTATCCTCAAACTCACTTCGGATGTCGGTAGGTGCTACATCCAGCGTCATGTTATCCCCTTGGATGCGGGTAAACTCCAGCAGTTCTACAACCATCTCCGTAAGCCGCTTGGCTTCGCCGGAAATGATCCGCATACCACGGCGAGTATCCGCTGACAGGCTATCCTCCGCCAGCAGTGTCTCGCTCCAGCCGGTGATTGCGGTAAGCGGTGTACGCAGCTCATGAGACAGCGAGGATATAAACTCGTTCTGCATTTTCTCGTTCTGACTGATCTTGGCGGAGAGCTCATTGATGGTGTCAGCCAGTTCTCCGATCTCATCGTCATACTTGCTTTGGATCTGTATACCGTAGGCACCGCCGGCGATTCGTTGCGCCTTTTCCGTGATCTCATCCACAGGCACCAAAATGGAATGGATATAGTAGCTGCTGCCGATCAGCGCCACAGCTACCACCAGCAGCAGCGCCGCCAATGCGACCAGCGCCACTTGCAGGATCTGCCTATCCATCAGCCGTGTGGAGATCACATACCGCAAAACACCGATGACCTCGCCGTTACTGTAGATCATGGGACTGGAAACCGCCATGATCCGCTCACCGGTATTGGGATCCGGGTCGCAGAAAACACGGATCTCCCGCAGGCTCATAGCCTGCCGGATCTCCTCTGTACTGGGGGATTCGCCCGCCCAAACGCCATAGGAGGATGCCACGATATCGCCCTGCGCATTGATAAACTGCAGCTCGATATCGTCCTTTTCCTCAAAGGTCTGGGCATAGGTGATGCAGGACTGGTAATACTCATTGTAGTTCTGATTCAAATATCCGGCAAAAAACTCCGTTGTCGTTTTCGCCCGATATCGAAGGTCAGACTCCATCGCGGAGTAATAGTAAGCGGCAAATGCGGCTGTCACCGCCGAGACGCAAATCAAACCAAGGAGGGTGATCACGCCTGCCGTATTCAAGAGCCAGCGTCTTCTCAGACCACCCGGTTTTCTCACCTGTTTATGCCCCCCACTTATAGCCATAGCCCCAGACCGTCGTGATATAGGTGGGGTTGGCGGTATCGTCCTCGATCTTGATCCGCAGACGGCGGATATTCACATCCACGATCTTCAACTCGCCCTCGTAATCTCTGCCCCAAACAGCGGACAGGATATCCTCACGAGACAGCGCTCTGCCGGGATTCTGCATGAACAGCTTCATAATGGAATGCTCTACCTGAGTCAGCTTGACCCGCACACCCGCTTTTTCCAGAGTATGGTTGCGTAAATTCATGACAAAGGGTCCTTGACTCAGAATTTCACTGGTGACAGTATTATCGCCGCCGATCCGGCGGAACAGAGCATCAATCCGGGCGGTCAGCTCCGCGGGAGAGAAGGGCTTGGTCACATAGTCATCGGCACCGGTCATCAATCCGGTCACCTTGTCCATTTCCTGAGTACGGGCGGTTAGCATGATAATGCCGATCTGTTTACTGGTGGCACGGATGCGGCGGCAGACCTCAAAGCCGTCGATATCCGGCAGCATAATGTCCAGAATGGCAACGCCGATATCCGGATTTTCCCGCAGCTTATCCAGCGCCTCCTGTCCGGTGGCTGCCTCAATGGGCTCATAGCCTGCCCGGCGCAAATTGATCACCACGAAGGAACGGATATTGACTTCATCTTCCAAAATCATTACTTTCTTCATAGCTTACCTCTCTATGTTTCACCGGTATTCCAATCCTGACGGATCAGGCGGAAACCGTTGATAAGATCGTTCTGGGTTATTTCCAACGCACCGGAAGCCACCTCCAAATGCGCCGCATAAACTGTGGATTCGTTGCGTAGCAGCACGAATCGGTTATCCTCCACTGCTTTGTCCTCCCGGTCCTGCCCGGTCAATGCGAATACCGAGAAAACCTTTTCGCTGCTCTGCCCTGCATCATCCCACAAATAGAAGGCATACTCGCTGCCGCTGTGAACAACACTGATCCGGGAAGCCCACCGGGCATCCAGCTGCAAATACCAGCCACCCACAAAATTGTGGAAGGAATACATCTTGTCCTCCTCTGAGCCGTCGCTCTTCAGCGCGAACCAGCGGATCAAGTACTGTCTGTCTGCACGCTGTGACTGATTGACAGGTTTCATAGTAATCAGATCCGGAAGCTCCACTTCCCCATCCTCATCGATATCATCGGCGTAAACATAGTAGTTTCGCAGGGTGGAAACGCTGGTTCCTGCCTCGCTGGAAAGAGACACATTCACAAAGCTGCCGCCCACCATGGCATAAACATCCGTGATGATGGCGCTTTCCTCCACAGTGCTTCCCACAAAAACAGCAGGGACTCCACCGGACAGCCGCCCGGTAATGATCCGCTTCAGATTTTCCACCGGACCGGACATGCTGACCTCGGGGGAGCGCTCCACAGCGCCGTTCTCCACGCCATACAGCACTGCAACACCATTGACAGTCTCATTCTGTCCCGGACGGAGCACCGCAAGCTCGTTACACCCATCACCGTCTAGATCACAGGTGAGAAAATGGGTGTAATTGGCTGCAAAAAGCTGCTCAGACTGGCCGCTGCCGAAGCTGTAGACCGACAGCGAGCGAAGCACCTGATCGCTGACCTGTTTACCAACCACCAGCTCCACGCCGGGCACACCGTCTATATCCACATATTCCACCCGGTCAAAGCCGCTGCCTGTACCGGAAAGCGTCTCCGCAAGGACGAATTGCTCGTCCTCCTGCCGGAAGATCAGCACCGAAAGCGGTTTTTCCCCCCCACTCTTGGCAAAGAGCAGGTATTCCGGTGTGCCGTCTCCATCCAGATCCGCCTGCTGCACCGTCTGCTGATTTTCTCCGCTTTGAGGCGAGGAATAGGACATACCGGACATCGCAGAATCAATGGCAGATTGCAGATTATGGAACTGCTCCGACCGTTTCGGGAGCAGATACATCTGATCCACAGTAGTCATGGAGCAGCCCGCAAGCAGAAGCACTGCCAGAAGACACATCAGCAATATGAAATTACGCTTCACGGCAGCACCTCCTTACCAAACAAGTATTATAGCACATTTTTTCGAAAAAGGGAAGCTATTTCACAACAACATTGGGTTCACCCAACAAATTTCTAAGCTCTGAAAGCATTCTGTCGTCCAGTGCGCATTGGCTTCCCATCCGCTGCTTTGTGTCAGCGAAGTAAACGACTACCGTATCGCTGCCGGGGAACATGGAAAGGATCGCCTTGACCTTATCAAATCGGCGGTCACAGGTGGGAAGCTGCAGATACAGCTTGCTGCCTGTGCTCCGGGGCTGGGGCTGCTCCTGAGCAGGTTCTCTGCCTTGAAAATCCGACATTGGCCGTACACGGTTGATCACGATCTGGGGATCTTTATCGTCCCGAAGGGAAAGCCTGCCCACGATCACCACAGGCTGATTCTCCTGCAGATATCCGCCATACTGATTCAGCACATTGGAGAACACCAGCGTCTCCATGGACGCCGTCTCGTCCTCAATGGTGACATACGCCATGGTGGAATTGTTTCGGGTGGTCTTTAGCTTGATATCCTGCACAATGCCTGCCACACTGACGATCTGGTCATCACGGTAAGTGCTTTCCTCCTCCATCAGTGCTCCCATAGCCACCACATGGATACCTCTGAGAAGCTGACGGTAATCATGCATGGGATGACCGGAAAGATAGATGCCGGTGGTCTCTTTTTCCATGCGCATCAGCTCCGGCTTGCTCAGCTCCTCCAGCTTAGGCATGGGCATGGCAGCGGATGTCCCCTGCTCCAGCATACCGAACAGCCCCATCTGACCGTCCAGATTCTTTTTCTTCGTATGAGAAACAGCGTCCATCATGCCCTCATAGGCAACCAGCAGCTCGCTGCGGTGGTTGCCGAAGCAATCCAACGCACCGCACTTGATGAAATTCTCCACCGCCCGTTTATTTAGCTCACCATCTCCCATCCGGGTGAGGAAATCCTCCAAGGAGGTGAAAGCTCCGCCCTCATCCCGCTTTTCGATCACGGAACGGATCAAGCTTCTGCCTACATTCTTTATACCGCCCAAGCCGAAGCGAATGGCATCCCCTTCCACGGCAAAGCTGTACTCGGAACGGTTGATATCCGGTGCCAGCGTGGGAATCGACATATCCTTGCACTCGGCAATGTAGCCGGAGATCTTGGTTGCAGAATCCAGCACAGAGGTCATCAGCGCAGCCATATACTGCTTGGGATAGTGGCATTTCAAATAGGCGGTCTGATAGGCCACCACCGCATAGCACACGGCGTGCGCCTTGTTAAAGGCATAGTTGGCAAAGGCAACGATCTCATCATAGATGGATTGCGCCACGGTCTCAGGAACGCCCTTTGCGATGGCGCCGGAGATGTTTTGTTGCTTATCACCGTAGACAAAGACCTTTCGCTCTGCTTCGATGACTTTCTGCTTCTTCTTGGAAATGGCGCGGCGGATATTGTCCGCCTGTCCCATGGTATAGCCGCCAAGCTGGCGGAATATCTCAATGACCTGCTCCTGATAAACGATGCAGCCGTAGGTGACCTTTAGGATCGGCTCCAGCTCCGGGCATTTATAGGTGATCTTGCCATGATTCAGCTTGTTTTCAATAAACTTGGGGATGGAATCCATCGGGCCGGGACGGTAAAGGGCAACGATAGCGGTGATATCCTCGATGCTATCCGCTTTCATACCCACGCAGACCCCGGTCATGCCGGCAGATTCCAGCTGGAACACGCCTTGTGTCTTACCCTCGGTCAACATTTTGAAGGTCTCGGGGTCATTGTCCGGCACCTTATTCATAGAAAATTCCGGGTCAAACCGCTGGATCTGCTGCTCGGTATCCCGAATGACCGTCAAGTTCCGAAGTCCCAAGAAGTCCATTTTGAGAAGTCCCAGCTCCTCAATGGTAGTCATGGTGTACTGGGTGACGATGGTATCGTCGTTGCGGGAAAGTGGCACATAGCTGCTCACCGGGTCAGCGGTGATCACCACGCCTGCGGCATGGGTGGAGGTGTTGCGGGGCATTCCCTCCAGTGCCTGCGCCGTATCGATGAGCTTGCGCACACGCTCATCAGAATCGTACATTTCCTTCAGCTTAGCAGACTTCTGCAGTGCCTTTTCCAGCGTGATACCCAGCTCATTGGGCACTTGCTTCGCAACCACATCCGTTTCTGCATAGGTAAAGTTCAAGGCTCTGCCCACATCCCGGATAGCGCCCCGGGCTGCCATAGTACCAAATGTGGCGATCTGCGCCACATGGTCTGCGCCATACTTGGCGGTAACATACTCAATGACCTCGCCCCGGCGTTCCTGACAGAAGTCCGTATCAAAGTCAGGCATGCTGACCCGCTCCGGGTTCAAAAAGCGCTCAAAGATCAGCGCGTACTTCATGGGATCCACTTCCGTGATGTGCATACAGTACGCCACGATGGATGCTGCACCGGAGCCACGACCCGGCCCTACCGGGATCCCCTGCTCCTTAGCATAGCGGATAAAGTCCCACACAATGAGATAGTAATTCACATAGCCCATGCGGCTGATGACACCGATCTCATATTCCAGCCGCTCCCGGTAGCTCTCCGGCGGATCGGAATAGCGCTCACGGAAGCCGTCAATACACAGCTTGCGGAAGTATTCTTCATTGGTGTAGCCCTGAGGCACAGGGAATGTGGGCAGATGGTACTGGTTGAATACGAACTCCACATTACACCGGCGGGCGATCTCCGCCGTATTGTCAAATGCCTCGTCACAGCCCGGAAACAGCTTTCGCATTTCCTCCTCGGATTTTAAGTAAAACTCCTCAGTCTGGAATTTCATGCGGTTTTCATCATCCACGGTCCTGCCGGTCTGGACGCACAGCAGCACATCCTGCATAGCGGCGTCCTCTTTACGCAGATAGTGAGCATCGTTGGTCACCACAAGAGGCAGACCGGTCTCCCGGGCGATACGGCGGACCCCCTGATTCACCGCCTGCTGTTCCCAAATGCCATGATCCTGCAATTCCAGATAGAAGTTGCCCTCACCGAAGATATTTGCCATCTTCAGCGCGTACTCCTTGGCACTGTCATAGCTTTCCTCCATGAGATATTGAGGGATCGCACCTGCCAAGCAGGCAGAGAGGGCGATCAAGCCCTCATGGTACTTTTCCAAGAGCGCCAGATCCACTCTGGGCTTATAGTAAAAGCCGTTCATAAAAGCTTCGGAAACCAGCAGACACAGATTTTCATAGCCCTTATTGTTCTCGCACAGCAGCACCAGATGGTACGGATCATCGTCGATGCCGTATACCCGATCCGTCATGGTACGGCGGGCAACATAGACCTCGCAGCCGATGATGGGCTTGACCCCGGCCGCCTTAGCTGCCTTATAAAAGTCAATACAGCCATACATGACGCCGTGGTCGGTGATGGCAACGGAATCCTGTCCCAGCTCCTTGACACGCTCCATCATGTTTTTGATGCGGCAGGCGCCGTCCAGCAAGCTGTATTCCGTATGGACATGCAAATGCGCAAAGCTCATTAAGGCGCCTCCTTCGACATTGCTACCAGCTTCTTCAGCCGGTGATTCATTGCAGGCTTGGTAATGGGCGGCTCCATCATGGCAGCCAGCTCGGTCAGCGAAGCATCCGGGTTTTCTTCCCTAGCGGTCAAAGCCTGCTGCAGCTTCTTGGGAAGCCGCTCCACCACGCCTCTGCTTCTAAGAATACGGATCGCCGCGATCTGCTCCTGCGCAGCTTCCACCACCTTTGTGGTGTTGGCTTCATCACAGTTGCAGCGACGGTTTACTTTGTTCTTCAATTCTTTTTCCAGCCGGGCTTCCATGATCCCCATGGCAGCCACCGGAGCACCCAGATAAGTAAGAAAATCGCTGATCAGCTCGCTCTGCTTCAAATACAGCACATGACCGCCGCCCCGCATAGCGCTTTTGGGATAAAAGCTCATGCACTCACAGACCAGCGTATGGGCTTCCCGTGCAACGCTCTGGTGGGTGGTGGTGATCTCCATATGGTAGCCCTTTTCCGGGTCTGTAACGCTGCCGCCTGCCAGAAATGCTCCGCGAAGAAACGCTGCCTTGCAGCAATCCTCCTCTACCACTGGCAGGTTGATATGCAGCGCCAGCGTATCCTTCATACCGAAGCCAAAGGCATCCATGATCGCCGCTGTTTTCTCCTCATCGGAAATGGAAAAAACCAGCTTCCCTTGGGCATCCGCCTCCGGCAGAGCATCAAATCCGATGCCAAATGCCTTTTTGAACAGCTTAGGAAGCACCTTCGCAAATTCCCGGCTCTCTGTAATAATGCGCACGCCGTCGCTGCCAAAGCTGTTGCAGAACAGCAGTATGCCGAAGCATTGGGCAAGAGCACAGCACTTTTTCTGGGGCAGACTACGGCAAATTTCAGCCTTTGCGCCTGCGGAAAAGGATATTGCCATAGTCTTCGCTCCTTTTTACCAAATTCTTACTTCCGGTTCCAGCCGAATCCCGGTGTTTTCAAAAACCCGGTCAGACACCTGCGTCAGCAGAGTCTTTACATCCTGTGCGGAAGCACCGCCCAAATTCACCACAAAGCCTGCGTGCTTCTCCGATATGGCTGCGCCGCCGACCTGAAAGCCCTTTAGTCCGTTTTGATCGATCAGCGCAGCGGCATAGCCCCCAGCAGGACGCTTGAATGCAGACCCGGCAGAGGGCAGATTCAGCGGCTGAGAAGCTCTGCGCTTTTCAGCAAGCTCCTGCATCCGCTCCTTCACGGCAGCGGCATCTGCCTTTTCCAAGGTAAATTCCGCGGCAACAACGATCTGTCCTGTTTCCTCCAATATGCTATGGCGGTAGGAAAAGCCCATCTGTTCGCCGGATACTCTACGGATGTTTCCCTTGCGATCCATCACAGAAACGGCAGTGCAGATATCCTTTATCTCTCCGCCGTAAGCGCCTGCGTTCATATAAACGCCGCCACCCACCGTGCCGGGAATGCCGTGGGCAAACTCCATGCCGGACAGTCCCAAATTGGCAGCAAACACCGCTGCACGGGTCATAGTCACACCGGCAGCCACCCGAATAGTGGTATCGTCCAACTGTTCGATGCCGTCCATGCAATCCTTCAAACAGATCACAAGGCGATCCAGCCCCTCATCCGGTGCCAGCACATTGGTTCCTGCGCCTAAGATAACCCAATCGATGTCCAATAAATCGGACACTTGCAGGATCTGGGCAAGCTCCGACTCGTTTTTGGGAAACGCCATGACATGCGCAGGCCCGCCGATCCGGAATGAGGTATGCTTTGCCATAGGTTCGTGTAAACGCAGTGTAATTTCCGGTAAATTTTCTGTTATTTTCTTCTGAAAATCCGTCATTTCCGTCATAAACGCCTCCGGGTGTATGATTGTGTACAGTATAGCATATCCTGTTTCCGATTGCAATTATTACAGCAATGAAATTTCTGTTACAGGCAAATTTTTTAGACAGACCAAGGGCTGCCTATTCAGAAACAAGCGAAAAATTAAGAAATTTTTACCAGTGTAAACATAGGCAAAGCGGAGATACTATCGGTGTAACATTGAATTACAGGAGGTTACTATGAAAAAGACCGCATTGATCGCAATGAGCCTTGTCCTTACCGTGCTGACCCTGGCGGGCTGCCGGAGAAATGTTCCTCAGGAAAGCACCACCACAGCACCTACGCTGACAATGCCCACCACACGCCCCACCACCGCACCTACCACCCCCAGCACGGCTGCAACCACGCCCAGCACCAATGGCACTACCCCCGGCGGCAGCCAGAACGGCAGCTCCGGTGCCAATGGTAGTTCCGGCAGCCAGAACGGTGGCTCCGGTTCCAATGGCAGCAGCCAGAACGGCGGTTCCGGTTCCAATGGCGGCAGCTCCGGCAGTCAGAACGGTGGCTCCGGTTCCAACGGAACCACCGGCAGTATGGCAGGCTAACGACCGGGGCTATGCCCCGTACATAAAACAAAGGGGATCGAGCCGTGCGGATCGATCCCCAGTTAGTTTATATTTACAAAACAGTAATATAGCGGGTAAGATTCTTCTTCATACGCTCCGCTGCCCGCAAAGCAGCACCGGTATAGTCCTCACTGCTCTCCCCTTCCTCCTGCCATGCGCCCAAAATCGAACCGCAGGCGCAGGCAGCAGCACCGTGACCCAGACGGTCAAAGGCGTAGCTGCAGTTTTTGGCATTGCCGCTGGGATAGTCGTAACCGTCCAGCAGCAGGAAAATACGGGTGTATTTACTGCGAAGGCTCTTTAAGGAATTGGGCGCACCGGCGCCTGCCACCACAGCCACTTGCGAATAGCCGCTTTTACCCACCATCGTCTCTCCGTGGCGGTTTACGATATCCGTAACCGCGCTGTGTACAAGCCGGGAGCCGGTCATAAGATCCTGCAGCTCCATGGCGGATTTATTGGAGGTGCGTACCACCACAAAAAGTGCCTTATTCTGCTCCTTGCAAAGGGAAACAAAGGGACGCAGCACATCGCTGCCCAAGTAGGGGCTGACCACCACACCGTCATACGCCCAAGGTGCAAGCTCCTCCGCTGCGGTTTTTGCCGCTACGGGGCTCAGCAGCTCCGGCATATCCAGCAGTATGTAATAGCCCAGTTCTCTTGCACGGCTGAGCAGCTGCTCCAGCGCATCGATACCTGCAGCACCCAGCAAAGAAAAGCTGGCAAAGCCAAAGCGCACAGCAGGCACAGTACCCTTCAGCGCCTGCAGCATGTCCTTGCAATAGCCCAGCCATGCGTCACACAGGCTGCCGGACCCTTCCATCACCTGCGGCGGCAGCCACTGCTTCGACAGCGTAAAATCCACAACAGAGGGATTTTTCAGCTTACGGATCTTTTCCTGCAAAATATCCACGGACATAGCATTACCCCATTTCCTTATTTTTCCTTATTATAGCACATATTTTTCCACAAGAAAAGGAGAAAACCTTTCCAGAAGTGAATTTTTTTCTTTGGGGAAAGCTAATACCGAAAGGAGTGAGTATGGATGAAAGCAAAAGGCTTAGCGATCACCTTGGGAATCGGTGCGGCGGCGGGCGCTGTTGCCATTATGATGATGCCCAAAAACAACCCTGCCCGCAAGCTGGCAGCAGAGACCGCGGACAAGGTAGAACACGCCGCATGGAAAATGAGCGACCGTATCTCCCAAAAGCTGGATATGTGATCTACTACAGAAAAAGCCCGTCCGCACTGCCTTTACAGGTGTTCGGACGGGCTATTTATGACAGAAAGGCCTTACGCCGATCTTATAAGCACCTCACCGTTGTCCACAGTGATGTGGATGGAGGAAATGGGGCATTCAAAGGAATCGATGATCTTTTCGCTAATGGGATCCTCAAGATCCCGCTGGATGGTGCGGCGCAAATTCCGCGCGCCATAGGTGACAGAGTACGCCTTTTCCACCAGATACTCCCGCAGGGCAGCATCCCATGTAAGGGACAGCCCTCTGGCACCCAGACTTTCCTTCAGCTCTGCCAGCATGATATCGGCAATGCCAAGGAAATTCTCCTGTGTCAGATGGTTGAAGGTGATGATCTCGTCCACACGGTTCAAAAACTCCGGACGCAGGAAGCCGCGAAGTGCTTTCATGGTCTTTTCCTTGGTCTGCTCATTGGCAGTTCTGCCAAAGCCCAGACCGCCCACGCTGCCCTCAGAGCCGGCGTTGGAGGTCATAACAATGATAGCATTTTCAAAATTCACCACTCTGCCTTGGGCATCGGTGATCCGTCCGTCATCCAGCACCTGTAAAAGCACATTCAGCACATCCGGGTGTGCCTTTTCGATCTCATCAAACAGCACCACACTGTAGGGCTTACGGCGGATCTTCTCCGTAAGCTGCCCAGCCTCGTCATAGCCTACATAGCCGGGAGGCGAACCGATGAGCTTGGAGACGGTGTGCTTTTCCATATATTCCGACATATCCAGCCGGATCAAAGAATCCACGCTGTCGAACAGATCATTGGCAAGGCACTTCACAAGCTCCGTCTTGCCCACGCCGGTTGGACCTACAAAGATGAAGGATACCGGGCGTCGCTTGGGGCTGATACCCACACGGTTGCGGCGAATGGCTCTTGCCACTGCCTCTACCGCTTCATCCTGTCCCACGATATGCTCCTTAAGCCGGTCTGCCAAACCCTTGATCTGCATATATTCCTGCGCTTTGATCTTGGAGGCAGGGATCTTCGTCCACAGCTCGATGATCCGCGCAAGGTTCTCCATGGTCACAGCAGGAGGCGGCACCTGCTCCAGCTCCTCGATCCGTGCGGCGATCTGACACAGACGGCTGCGGATCTTGGCAAGCCGCTCGTAATTCTGGTTTTCCGTATCCTCGTTGAGCATACGAAGCTCCAGCTCATAATCGTCCCGCTCCTTGCGAAGCTCCGCAAGCTGGGATATCTCCTTGCACCGCAGATTCACATCGGAGCAGGCTTCATCCAACAGGTCGATGGCTTTGTCCGGCAGGAAACGGTCGGTTATATACCGCTCGGACAGGATCACGCACTGGCGCGCGATCTCGGGGGAGATGGACACGCCATGGAAATCGGAGTAGCTTTTCGCGATGCCCTGCATGATCTGGCAGGCTTCCTCGATGGTGGGCTCGGATACATTCACAGGCTGGAAGCGCCGCTCCAAAGCCGCGTCCTTCTCGATATACTTGCGGTATTCATTGAAGGTAGTTGCGCCAATTACTTGGATCTCACCTCTGGACAGCGCAGGCTTCAAGATGTTGGCGGCATTCATAGAGCCCTCCGCATCTCCCGCGCCCACCAGATTGTGGACCTCGTCGATTACCAGAATGATGTTGCCGCATTCCTTGATCTCGCCGATCAGGCTCTTCATACGGCTTTCAAACTGACCGCGGAACTGGGTGCCTGCCACAAGCGCAGTCAGGTCCAGCAGGAATACTTCCTTGTCCCGCAGCTTATAGGGCACATCCCCTGCCGCGATCCGTTGGGCAAGTCCCTCCGCAATGGCGGTCTTGCCAACACCGGGCTCGCCGATAAGGCATGGATTGTTCTTCTGCCGTCGGTTAAGGATCTGAATGACCCGCTCGGTTTCTACATCTCTGCCGATGACCTTATCCAGCTTTCCCTGCCGGGCTCTGCCGGTGAGATCCATGCAGTAGCTATCCAGAAATTTATGCTTTTTCGACTTTTTCTTACCGGATTCCTCGGCCTGCTCCTTCTTCTGAGCAGGACGCTCCGGCTGCGCCGGCATATTGCTGCCGGAAGACCCGAAAAGCTGGTTCAACAGCGGAAAGGTGGCGGTACGGCTGTCCAGCTCCTCGTCCTCATCCTCGTCATCCCGCTGACCGAACATACTGCTCATTTCATCACTGAGAACATCCAGATCCTCCTCGGAAATGCCCATCTGCTTGACGGCGGCATCAATTTGGGGAATACCCAAACTCCGGGCGCACTTAAGGCAGTAGCCCTCATTCATAGTAACGCTGTTTTCCATCTTTGTCACAAAGACCACGGCGATATTCTTCTTGCATTTACTACACATCTTAGGCTGCATAGTATATCACTCCTTTGCTGGGGATTAAATCGTAACGGAAACGCCCTCTGCCGGACATTCGAACAGCTCTACGCCGTCGTCATACCAAAGATGGGACATATAAAGACCGCCGGGCGGCACCGTAGGCCCTGCGGCTGTGCGGTTGCCGGACTCCAAGATCTTCCCGATATCCGATGGGGCGATCTTGCCCTCGGCGGCATAGACCACCGTACCTGCCATTGCCCGCGCCATATTATACAAAAAGCCGTTGGCACAGACCCGCAGGTAGATCAGGTCTCCCTTCCGCTCCACACGGTAATAGTATACGGTACGGACAGTGGACTTTACATCGGTACCCACACTTCGTACGGCGGCAAAATCATGGGTGCCCACAAACTGATCCGCCGCCGCCTGCATCACCGCTTCATCCAGGTGCTTGGGATAGAACCAAGCCCGGTTCACATAGAAGGGATCCCGCACCCGGGAATTATAGATCAGATAAGTATACTCCTTCCGGGCGCAGGCGCCAATGGCATTGAAATCCTCATGGACATCAAATGCCTTGGTCACCACGATGTCCGCCGGGAGGTGGGTATTAAGGGCATAGGGCAAGCGCTCGGCGGGAATGGTGGATCCTGTACGGAAATTCGCCACATAGCACTTAGCGTGAACGCCTGCGTCTGTGCGTCCGCAGCCGGTGACATGGGTCGGCTGTCCGGTCACCATTGTCACCGCCTTTTCCAGCGTTTGCTGCACGGTGGCAAGATTTTTCTGCATCTGCCAGCCGTGATAAGCTGTGCCCTCATAGGTTAGAAACAAAGCAATATTGCGCATAAATACCTCACAGCCCGAAGCTCGCCAGCGTGATCACCGCTGCCACCAGCAGCGCACCGGCAGCAAAGGCATACATATCCCAGCGCTTATAGCGCAGCAGCTTCATCTTCGTTCTGCCCTCGCCGCCCTGATAGCAGCGGCACTCCATTGCCGTTGCCAGCTCATCGGCACGGCGGAAGGCGCTGATAAACAGAGGCACCAAAATGGGGATCAGTGCCTTGACCCGATCCATCAGCTTCCCTGTCTCAAAATCCGCACCCCTTGCCTTTTGGGCGGACATGATCTTATCCGTCTCCTCGATCAGTGTGGGGATAAAGCGCAGAGCGATGCACATCATCATGCTCAGCTCATGGACGGGAACATGGAGCTTCTTCAAAGGGCTCAGCAGAGATTCCAGCCCGTCGGTCAAGGAAATGGGCGAGGTGGTATAAGTCAGCAGGAAAGTGGCGCTAATCAGCATCAGAATACGAACCACCATAAATACAGCGCGAACTACGCCCTCCAAAGTGATGGTAATGATCCAAAAATGCACCAAAACCGTCTCACCGCCGGTAAAAAACAGGTTCAGTACGCCGGTAAACACCAAAATCAGCACCAGCGGCTTCATGCCCCGGACGATAGACTTGACGGGAATGGTAGAAATGGCTATGGAGACAGCCAAAAAGCCGAAGCAAAGGGCATAGGACGCCCAGCTTTTCGCCACAAACAGCGCCACGATATAACCAACCAGTACGATCAGCTTGGTTCTGGGATCCAACTGATGCACCGGAGATTTTCCCGGGAAATACTGACCAAGAGTGATGTCCTTAAGCATTCGGGACACCTCCCTTCAGCGCCGTAAGCGTCTTCACAGCCTGCTCCTTGGTGTATACCATAGGAACATCCAGCCCAAGGCTGCGCAGCTTCAAAAATACACGGGTGACCTCGGGAATGTCCAGACCCATTTCCACCAGCTCAGAGGCACGGCGGAACACTTCCTCGGGAGTACCGTCCATTGCCAGCAGGGAATCACGCATCACCAGCAAACGGTCTGCCATCTTCGCCACATCGTTCATGGAATGGCTGACCATCATAATGGTGGCGTTTTTCGCCTGCCGGTAAGCATCGATGTTGGAAAGGATATCCTCTCTGCCGGAGGGATCCAGACCCGCCGTAGGTTCGTCAAGGATCAATATCTCCGGCTCCATAGCGATAACGCCGGCAATGGCAACGCGCCGCTTCTGTCCGCCTGACAGGTCAAAAGGAGATACCTCCAGCAGCGACTCGCTCAGACCAACAAAGCCTGCCGCTTCCCGTACCCGGCGGTCGATCTCTTCCTTGGAAAGCCCCATATTACCGGGTCCAAAGGCGATATCCTTATAGACCGTTTCTTCAAAAAGCTGGTACTCCGGATACTGGAACACCAGCCCCACCCGAAACCGTGCCTGCCGGGTGGATGCCTTGTCTGCCCATATACTTTTACCGTCCAGCAGCACTTCGCCGGAGGTAGGCTTCAACAGCCCGTTCAAATGCTGCATTAGGGTAGACTTACCGGAGCCGGTATGCCCGATCACTCCAATATATTCTCCCCGATGAGCACAAAAAGACACATCACTCAGCGCGGTATGCTCAAAGGGCGTACCAACGCTGTAAACATGACACAGATTCTTTACCTCTAATACAGGTGTCAAATTAGCTTCCTCCTAAGGTCAGGCCTTTACCCAATCATAAAGTGCCTGCCCACATTCTTCCGAATCCAATCGATCCAAAGGCAGCGCAAAGCCCGCCTCATTCAGCGCATAACAAAGCTCCACCGTCTCCGGTGCCGCCAGACCGATCTCATGCAGCAACGCAACCTGCGAAAACACCTGCGCCGGAGTACCGTCTGCTGCAATATTTCCCTTGTGCAAAACAACTACACGCTGCGCCTGTGCCGCTTCCTCCATATGATGGGTGATCAGCACCACGGTGATCCCTTTTTCCCGATTCAAAGTGTGGATCGTCTGTAGGACCTCACGCCGCCCTTGGGGATCCAGCATGGCAGTGGGTTCGTCAAATACGATGCATTTGGGTGCCATAGCGATCACACCAGCAATAGCGACCCGCTGCTTCTGTCCACCGGACAAAAGATGGGGAGCATGCTCCCGGTATTCGTACATTCCCACCTGCTTCAGCGCCTGATCCACCCGGCTGCGGATGGCAGGACTGGCGATACCCAGATTTTCCGGGCCAAATGCCACATCCTCCTCCACCACATTGGCGACGATCTGATTGTCGGGATTCTGAAACACCATGCCTACGCTGCGTCGAATGGAGATCAGCTTCTCTTCATCGGCGGTATCCATGCCGCAGACATATACCTTGCCGCCGCAGGGCAGCAGAATAGCATTGAATTGCTTGGCAAGGGTGGATTTTCCACAACCATTACCTCCCAGTACCGCCACAAAGCTTCCCTGCTCCACCGTTAGGCTCAGATCCTCAAACACACTTACACCGGGGGTATCGTCCACACCCGGATAGCTGTAGGACAAATGCTCAACTCTCATTGCTTCCAAGAAAGGATTCCTCCTGCTTTTTTTCTACGCCTCAAGGCGTCCACCGTCCGGCAGCGCCGCAGGGCAGCATGAAGCCCGTAGACTTCACCGTCAGTCCCAGTTCCCCTACCGCTGTTTTTCCGCCATGCACGGAAGCAAAAACACTGTCCGCGGCATAGCCCACCGCGGAGGGTGCCAAGCCAGTGGTATAGGAATTGATGATCACAAACAGCGGATCGTCGGTGAGCAGCTTGCCCACCTCCAGTAGGAAGGGATAGAAGCTGGTCTCCATTTTCCAGATCTCACCGCTGGGGCCTCTGCCGTAGCTGGGCGGATCCATGATGATACCATCATAGCGACGCCCACGGCGGATCTCCCGCTGGATAAACTTACCGCAATCGTCCACGATCCAATGAATGGGGCGGTCGGACAGACCGGAAGCAGCAGCATTTTCCTTTGCCCACGCAACCATGCCCTTTGAGGCATCCACATGGTATACCTCTGCGCCTCCTGCCGCCGCTGCCAGCGTAGCCCCGCCGGAATAGGCAAACAGATTGAGCACCCGAACAGGCCGACCTGCGGATGCCACCTTATCCCGGATAAAATCCCAGTTGGCAGCCTGTTCCGGAAAAACACCGGTATGCTTAAAATTCATGGGCTTGACATTAAATGTCAGATAATCCTTATAGCGGATCTGCCAGCGCTCCGGAAGCTTGTGCTCCGTCCAATGTCCGCCGCCGGTATTGGAGCGGACATAGCGGGCATCATAATGCTTCCATGCCGGATGAACATGGGGCGTGGACCAGATCACCTGCGGATCGGGGCGCACCAAAATATGCTTACCCCAGCGCTCCAAGCGCTCTCCGTCAGAGGTATCCAGCACCTCATAATCCTTCCATTCATCGGAAATCCAAATCATCTTTTCTCTCTCCTCATTCACTGAAGGGCCACCAAGGCAGCAGAGGATCCTCCACCTCCGGCTCCGTAGGCAGCAGCGATTGCTGATAGGCTTCCCAGCTTTCCTTGGTGTGCTCCGTACACACGATATACGGCGCGTTCACATCCTTATTCGCATTCTTATAAATGCCTTTGAACTTTCCGTCGGTTCCGTTTTCGTTGACCAAATAGATATAGCTGTCGGAAAGGTATTTTTCCTTGGGGTTCAGGCTGCCCGCCTTCACCATTTCGTCGATATCCTTCTGGGTCAACTTCACCAGAGACTTTTCCACCAGCTCGATCTGTCCTGCCTGCGCAAACTGCTTGCAGTATTCGTTGGCGACACCGCCGCCGCTGGTGCAGTATTCCACCAGAACATGCTTCTGGCAGGTGGTGGCAGGCATATCCTCACGATACGCCAGCACAGTCTGTGTTCTTACAAACCCATCCTCATTGCGCACATCGTGTGTGCATGCTTCTGTGGCGATCTTGCCGGAATCCAGGCATACGGTGACGGAGCGAAGCTTATTGGTTTTGAGCAGGCTTATATTCTTCAGCCCCGTGTGCAGAGGCTGCATCACCTTTCTAAACAGTACGCAGGCAGGGTTCTGAGAGCTGCCGGACAGAACGATCTCCTCCGGGATCAAATAGCCGCACCATACTGCCGCCGTGTAATAATTGGTATAGCCGCAGAACCAACGGTCCTTGTTGCTGGTGGTAGAGCCGGTCTTGCCGTAGATGTCCGCGCCCTTGAAGTTCGCAGCAGTACCGGTACCAGCCATCACAACATTTTCAAGGCAGTAGTTCATATAGTCCACCGTCTTTTGGCTGAGGATCTTCCGGGAATCCTGCGTATTGTCGATCACCAGATTACCGTCGCTGTCATAGACACGGGTATAGGTTCTTGCCTCACGGTATACACCGCCATTGGCAAAGGTAGCGTATGCGGCAGTCATATCCCGCACCGTAACACCAATGGTCTGTGCACCCATTGCCAGAGGCGAAAAGTCGATATCGGATTCGATCTGACCGTTGGAAGCGGTCTGGGATTCGATCAAGGTGGAAAGCCCAAACTTATCCTTGGCAAAGCTGAAGGAATAGCTGCAGCCGATCATATCCAGTGTATGCACAGCAACACCGTTGACAGATTGGGTCACACCGTTAAACACCGTACTGCTGAAGGCATACTTTTTGTTAACATTCTGAGGCCACGGCGTGTTGCCGTAGTAGGTATAGGGCAGATCCTTCACCACCGTAGCCGGAGAAACGGCACCCACTTCAAAGGCAGGCGCATATACCGTAAGCGGCTTGATGGAGGAACCGCTCTGCCGCTTGGCATCGGTAGCGCAGTTGAAGCCGTCATGGACGGTCTTTTCGTCCACGCCACCAGCCATAGCAACGATATCCCCTGTGGAATTATCCACGATCACGATACCGGACTGCAACTGCTGGCTGCCCTTGGTCTTGGGGATCTGAGATAGATCGGTATAGATCTTGTCCACCTGTGCCTGAACATCTTCATCATAGCAAGTATAAATATGATAGCCGCCACGGCTGATCTTGTCCAGATAGGTCTCACGGACTTCCTTAGAGCCCCACTCCACACCGTCCATTTCCGCCAGTTCCTTTGCCACATCCTCCAGAACCGTATCCACATACCAAGAATACACGGTCTGGCTGGCATTTTCACTGATGGTGGTAGCCGCACCGCACTGAGGACAATAGTAAATGCTGCCATCGAGCCTAAAGGTGTTCACCAAGCCACGGTAATCACAGCCCTCGGCTTCACATTCCGCCATGGATTCTTCAAAATCCACGCCGTCCTTCAGCACGATCTCGTACGCCATTGCTTCATCATATTCCTCTTGGGTGATCCATTCCTGTTCCAGCATCTGGCCCAAGGTGGCCTCCTTGCGGATCTTGTTGCGCTCATAGCCGGAGATCTCACCGTAATCACGGAACTCAAAGCTGCGGCCGTAGGGGTCATAGATCGAAGGGTTATTGGTAATGCTGATCAAACTGGCACACTCGGCAAGATTCAGCTGCTCCAGCTCCTTGCCAAAGTATTTTGCCGCGGCGGTACGAACACCGGAGCAGCGCTGACCCAGATAGATCCGGTTCAGATACATCTCCAGAATCACTTCTTTGTCGTAGTTCTTTTCAAACTGCGCTGCCTTGAAGATCTCCTGTACCTTTCGCTGCACGGTGACGGAATTGTCACCGGTGAGGTTCTTAATAAGCTGCTGGGTAATGGTAGAGCCGCCGGCATCACTGGTTCCGAAGAACATACCGGCACAGGCCTTCACCGTTGTGACCCAGTCCACACCCTGATGCTCATAGAATCGCTTGTCCTCAATGGCAACGGTGGCATGGATCAGATCCTCCGGGATATCCTTATAATCCGCCCATTCCCGGTTATCGTCGGCATGGATGTCCTGCAGCTTCTGGATATTTCCATCCGAATCGGTATAATAGATATAGGAATTCAGATTCCAGCTATAGCTTTCTTCATCCACATAGGCGTTGGGGATGATATCCTCCTGCAGGTAATCTCCCAATATCCCAGCGAACACGATACCGCATACAAACAGGATCACCAGAACCGTACCCACCGCACCCAGTGCGATCTTAAACACAGAAAACGCCAGCATCCAAAGCTTGTAGAGCAGACTTAAAAACCAATTTGGCTTCCACTCCTGCCGGGGCGCTTTCTTCTTCTTTTTCTTATCTGCCATAGTATTTACCTCCATTACAGATGACTGTATTGGTCAGAATTCAGTTGAAAACGGCATAAGGGCAAACTACCGTTCATATGATTATAGCATACCCCGGTCAAAAACGAAAGACCCAAATTATTAATATTAAATGAATATCGCGGTATACTAGCCTCGGAGGCGCATTCAAATGAAGCAAATGCATAATATATTATATAGTATCACAGCCGTGTTTTTGCTTTTAAGCATCCACCGGGGTTATATTGCCCTTTGGTATACCGATGATCCGGAGCCTGCAGTCATCTACCCCTATAAAGCCATTCTTCTTCCGCTGAAAGACCGGCAAAACCTCATGGGAGGTATAAAAATCGAAAATTCTACGGACTTAAGTAAACTTCTTGAAGATTTTCTGTCTTAAAGTTCCTCTTGATTTTACGGTCATTTCACGATAGAATATACCCAGATAAAATAAGGAGGCAATCTCATGGCGGACAGATACGGCTCTGATTTTATGACCATCGTGGATGAGGACGGCACCGAATACGAGCTGGAGGTGCTCACCACACTGGAATATAATGGCTGCAGCTATCTGGCGGTGATCCCCGCGGGCAGCGATGAGGAAGAGGTTTCTCTGGAAGTAAGCATCTTGAAAAGCATCGAAGAGGACGGCGAAAGCATTCTGGCAGCCATTGAGGATGACGCAGAGCTTCAAGCCGTCAATGATCTGATCATGGAGCAGCTCTACGCCGACGAGGATGACGAAGAATAAGTAAATATCTGCCTGCTTGGTGCGTGGTGTGTCCTTTTGGACCCACATCATGTTATAGGGATGTTAGTTTCCCCTTCGGATTGCAGACCTCCCGCCGACGCTATGACGATCGGTGGACGTTGGGAGCAGCTAAGATCGGGAGCGGCGACCCACCTGCCATTTCGTGCAGGTCATAATCGGATGCAGCACGGCTAAAGCGGGTGATCCGGGACACTTCGGTGTCCCGGATCCTTTTTTACAGCATGGCAGTCAACTTTTTCGGTAATGCTTCCGTTTCCGGAAAACTTTTTGCGTTTTTCCCCGGATTCTGGCGGATTGCCCCTTGAAAAGGAAGAAAATTTCAGTTATAATACCTAGGTCTATGCGCTGAAAGCCTCTGCGCATGGGCTCACCAAACGGACATGAGAGGAATTGATTACATGAGCGCATCCAGTAAGAAGAAACTCCGCAAGGAGCAGGAATCTGCGCAGCTCACCGAAAAGCAGCTGGCAGAACAGAAGGAAGCCAAAAAGCTGAAGGGCTATACCATCGGCTTCGTGGCACTGATCGCTGTGGTGCTTTGCGCCGCCATCGTTGTGATGGTATCTCAGGGCATTGCCAACAGCGGCATCATCGAAAGAAACACCACCGCCGTTCAGATCAACGACCATAAGCTTACCACCGCCGATCTGAGTTACTACTATGTGGACACCATCAACAACATGTATTCCGAGTGGAACGAATACTACGGTGAATATGCCCCCATGTATGTGACCATGATGTACGGTCTGGATATGACTAAGTCTCTGAACGAGCAGTACTACGATACCGAAGGCAAGGTCACTTGGGCAGAATACTGCGCTAATGTTGCTGTCAGCAGTGCTAAGTCCGACTACGCTCTCTACGATCTGGCTAAGGAAGCCGGTCATGAGCTCTCCGAGGACGAAAAGGTATCTTTGGAGTCTGAGCTGTACTCCGCAGAGCTCTACGCCACCCTTTATTATGGCTATCCCGATCTGGAATCCTATCTGAAGGCTGTATACGGCGCAGGCTCCACCGAGGAAAGCTTTGAGGAATATATGAATATTTCCGCGCTGGCTGCTTCCTACTACAAATCTCATCAGGATTCTCTGGAGTATGACGATGCTGCCATCCGCGCCTATGACGCAGAGCACAGCGCTGAGTTTAACTCCTACTCCTACGCCTCCTATCTGATGCTGGCAAAGGACTTCCTCACCGGCGGCACCACCGATTCCGATGGCAAGACCACCTACTCCGACGAAGAAAATGCCGCAGCTCTGAAGGCCGCACAGGACACCGCCAACACCATTGCAGCCGGCAGCTATGCATCCTACACCGAGATGAAGGATGCTATCTGCGCTCTGGATGCCTATAAGGAAGAAACCTCCCTTACCCTCACCGAGCAGAAGGATGTGCTCTACAGCGATGTCAACAGCAAGCTGGTGGAGTGGGTCAGTGATTCCAGCCGCAAGACCGGCGATGTAGGTGTGGTACCCTATGTTACCTCCACCAACAATGAGGACGGCAGCGTCTCCACTGCTACTCAGGGCTACTATGTGATCATGTTCCAGAGCAGCGACAACAACGCCGTACAGCTCAAGAATGTACGCCACATCCTCTCCCAGTTCGAGGGCGGCACCACCGACCAGACTACCGGCGAGACCGTTTACACCGAGTCCGAGAAGCTGGCTGCCAAGACCGCTATCGAGGATGTTCAGAGCAAATGGCAGGCAAACGGCGGCACCGAGGAAGCCTTTAAGGCTCTGGTCGCCGAGAACACCGATGATAGCGGCTCCGCCTCCACTGAAGGTCTGTACGAGGATATCTTCCCCGGTCAGATGGTTCCCGCTTTCAATGATTGGTGCTTCGACGAGACCCGCAAGGAGGGCGACAGCGCCATCGTAGAGACCGAATATGGCTACCACTTGATGTATTTCGTTGGCAACAGCGACATCACCTACCGTGACTATTTGATCGAATCCACTCTGCGTGGCGAAGAATTGCAGGCATGGTATGATGAGATTCTGGAAAACACCGAGGCCTCCAAGATCGACATCTCCCATCTGAATCTGGACATCACCATGCAAGCCTCCAACAGCTAAATATCCGCTGCCCGGAAGTGCTCTTCCGGGCAGCTTCCTTTACAAATAAAATCACCTCCTGCGGGGAAAGCTGTCCGCAAGAGGTGATTTTTGTATGTACTGGATATACAGCCACGGTATTCTTCTGGCGGGGCTGGCGGCGGGTGCCGTCAATGGGCTGTTCGGCGCCGGCGGCGGTATGCTGCTGGTTCCCCTGCTTACCGTACTGTCGGATCTGGATGAGGATGCTGTGTTCCCCTCCTCCGTGTGCATTATTCTGCCCATCTGTCTTGTATCCATAGCCGTCACAGCTATGACAACAGGGCTGGATCTGGTTGCTTCTGTCCCTTACCTGATGGGAAGTGCTGCCGGCGGGCTTCTCGCGGGTCTGCTGGGGAAAAAGATCCCCACCGTCTGGCTGCACCGGACGCTGGGGCTCCTGATCCTATGGGGAGGTGTCCGCTATTTATGCTAGAATCCATGCCCATCGCCATAGGAGTAGGCACCGCTTTGGGATTTCTCGCAGGTCTCGGTACCGGCGGCGGAAGCCTGCTGATCCTGTATCTGACGCTGATTCTAAACATGGAGCCGGGGATCGCCAAGGGTATCAATCTGCTGTTTTTCATCCCCGGAGCATTGATCGCCTGCCTGTTCCGCTGGAAGCAGGGCGCCCTTGACCTAAAGACTCTGCTGCCTGCTATCCTTTCCGGCTGTGTCGCCGCAGCGCTTTGCGCATGGCTGGGAAGCCGGATGGACACAGCGCTGCTGAAAAAACTGTTTGGGGTTCTACTGATCTTCACCGGACTACGGGAAGTGTTTTACCGTCCCCGGAACGCCAGATAGCCCTCCAAGATCAGCGATGCCGCAACGGCATCCACCGTATTTTTCCGCTTCTTACCGTGGTAATTGTGGTCGCTGAGGATTCGGTGCGCCTCCACAGTGGTACGACGCTCATCCCAAAACGCAACCGCAAGCCCCGTTGTCTGTTCCACCAGCAAAGCAAACTCCCGGCACAGTTGAGCTCTCGGGCCTTCTGTGCCGTCCATATTTTTCGGAAGCCCCATCACGATCTCCGTTACGCCCCATTCCTTTACGATGCGGCTGATCTCAGAAAGGGTCTTTTCCCTGCCCTTGCTGTGGATCACCAGTGTGGAGCCCACCAGAGAACACAGAAGATCGGACAGGGCGATCCCTGTCCGGGCGTCCCCATAATCGATGCCCATTACTCTGCCCATATAAATTACCTCGCTTTATCGGTTTTTACCCCATTATAGTACAAAAAACAAGAAAAATAAAGCAAAATTTGTATTGACTTCCGCACCCCCCTGTGTTAGAATGTTTTTACCTGTGAAAAAGGGCTTATTTTTTGCGCCTTTTTCAGCTTCGGAGCGGTTATTGTAGTTGACCGCTTACTAAATCTTTCATAGCCGAAGTGATACAGGGAGGCAATTTTTAAGGAGGTGCCGTTATGCGCGTTAAAGTCACTTTGAGATGCTCCGAGTGCAAGCAGAGAAACTACAATTCCATGAAGAACAAGAAGAATGACCCCGATCGTCTCGAAATGAAGAAGTACTGCAGATTCTGCAGAAAGCACACGACTCACAACGAGACTAAGTAAGGGAGGCTCGCAATCATGGCAGAAGTCAAAAAGGAAAACTGGTTCAAGAGAACCTGGGGCAAGGTCTGCAAGTTCTTCCGCGAGCTGAGAAGCGAACTGAAGAAGGTCGTATGGCCCACTCCCAAGCAGGTCATGAAGAACACCGCCATCGTCGCCGTCTGCGTTCTGGTCGTCGGCGTGTTTATCTGGGTGTTCGACTTTGTGGCTCGGATCGGCATTGACGCCTTGATCACCGGCGTTCATAGTCTTATCCACTAAGGGTAAGTGCCATGGCAGAGACTGCAAAGTGGTATGTAGTTCATACCTATTCCGGGTACGAAAACACTGTTAAGGCCACCATCGAAAAGACCGTGGAAAGCCGTCACCTGCAGGATCAGATTCTGGCTGTTTCCATTCCTCTGGAAACCGTCACCGAGATCACCGAGTCCGGTGTCAGCAAAACCTACGATCGCAAGGTATTCCCCGGCTATGTGCTGGTGAAGATGGTCTACAGCGACGATACCTGGCATGTTATCCGGAATGTCCGCGGAGTCACCGGCTTCGTAGGCAGCTCCAGCAACGACCCCACTCCCCTCACCGAGGACGAGGTCTACCAGATGGGCGTTGAGAAGCGCGAGATCGTTGTCAACTATGCAGTTGGCGATACCGTGCGGATCCTCGACGGTCCTCTGACCTCCTTCACCGGCACTGTGGAGAGTATCGAGGTCGAAAACAACGCGGTCAATGTGATCGTATCCATGTTTGGCCGTGAGACCTCCGTCGAGTTCGAGCTCGATCAGGTTGAGGTCGTATCCCAGTAAACGCATCGGGCAGAATATCTGCCGGAACGTGGGAGGGGTTGCATACCCCGCAAGAAATGCGCAAAGCGCATATTACCACATTTTATTCAGGAGGTGCTTATTATGGCACAGAAAGTCACTGGTATTATCAAACTGCAAATCAATGCCGCTAAGGCTACCGCTTCTCCCCCTGTAGGTCCCGCTCTGGGTCAGCACGGCGTTAACATCGCTGCTTTCATCAAGGAATTCAACGCCCGCACCAAGGATATGGAAGGCTATAAGATTCCTGTTGTCATCACCGTGTATGCTGACCGTAGCTTCACCTTTATCACCAAGACCCCTCCGACCCCCTTGCTGGTCATGAAGGCCATCGGTCTGGACAAGGGTTCCGGCGTGCCCAACAAGACCAAGGTTGGCACCATCACCAAGGCTCAGATCACTGAGATCGCCAAGACCAAGCTGCCCGATCTGAATGTGACCTCTCTGGAGGCCGCTGAGAGCCAGGTTGCCGGCACTTGCCGCTCCATGGGCGTTACCGTAGTAGACTGATATTGACTGTCCGGGAAACTGACACCCGGAAATGTGGGAGGATTTTTCCGCATCACCACTATATAGGAGGATAAAACAAGTGTTTAGAGGTAAAAAGTATAAAGAGAGCGCCAAGCTGATTGACCGCTCTGTTCAGTATGATCCCAACGAAGCCCTGGATCTGGTCGTGAAGGGCGCTTCCGCTAAGTTCGACGAGACCGTCGAGCTGCACATCAAGCTGGGCGTTGACTCCCGTCACGCTGACCAGCAGGTTCGTGGCGCTGTCGTTCTGCCCAACGGCACCGGCAAGACCCGCCGCGTTCTGGTTTTCACCAAGGATGCAAAGGTTGAGGAAGCTCAGGCTGCAGGCGCTGACTATGTCGGCGGCATGGAGCTGGTTGAGAAAATCACCAAGGAGAACTGGTTCGAGTTCGATGTGGTCGTTGCTTCCCCCGATATGATGGGCATCGTTGGCCGTCTGGGTAAGGTTCTGGGCCCCAAGGGTCTGATGCCCTCTCCCAAGGCAGGCACCGTGACCCCCAATGTTGGCTCCGCTGTTAAGGAGATTAAGGCCGGTAAGGTCGAGTACCGTCTGGACAAGACCAACATCATCCACTGCCCCATCGGCAAGGTTTCCTTCGGCGCTGACAAGCTGCAGGAGAACATGGACACTCTGGTCAAGGCTGTTGTGAAGGCTAAGCCCGCAGCCGCCAAGGGTCAGTATATCCGTTCCTGCGTGGTCGCTTCCACCATGGGCCCCGGCGTTAAGGTCAACACCGCCAAGTACGTGTAATTTATTTACAAATTTCTTCAAAAACCCCTTGACAAGTCAAGGGGTTTTTGTTATACTTTAGAAGTTGCCAAAGACAGCAGGTGCCACAAGGCATAAATCCTGCCGAGGTGCGCTGATTACGACTGTGTTAGTGTGTCTTTCTGTCTTCTGGCAGGAAGACACTTTTTATTTTCGGAGGTGAAAATTATGCCCAACGCTAAGGTTCTTGAGAGCAAGAAAGCAGTTGTCGAAGCCCTGACCGGCAAGATTCAGGAAGCTACTTCCGTTGTCTTCGTCGATTACAAGGGTATCTCTGTTGCTCAGGATACCGAGCTGCGTAAGCAGTTCCGCGAAGCCGGTGTCGAGTACACCGTCGTTAAGAACACTCTGACCAATTTCGCAACCAAGAATTGCGGTTACGATTTCTCCGAGGTCCTCAACGGCACTACCGCTATGGCTTCCACCACCGGCGACCCCATCGCCCCTGCTCGTATCGTTTGCGAGTTCGCTAAGAAGAACAAGATGAAGACCCTGTCCATCAAGGGCGGTGTTGTTGAGGGCTCCGTGCTGACCGCTGACCAGCTCAACGGCTTCGGCGAGCTGCCCAGCAAGAGTGCTCTGGTCGCTCAGGTTCTGGGTACCTTCTTGGCACCTATCTCCAGCCTGGCTTTCGTTCTGGATCAGATCCGGGAGCAGAAGTCCGGCGGCGCTCCCGCTGCAGAAGCTGCGGAAGCTTGATCGCGTAACCCCACACAAATCTATCTACTACACATAATTTAGGAGGATTATTACAAATGGCTAGTGAAAAGATTACTGCCCTGGTTGAAGAAGTAAAGGGCCTGACTGTTCTGGAGCTGTCCGAGCTGGTTCACACTCTGGAGGAAGTTTTCGGCGTTTCCGCTGCTGCCGCTGCTGTTGCCGGTCCCGCTGTCGCCGCTGTTGCTGAGGTTGAGGAGAAGACCGAGTTCGACGTCATTCTGAAGAACCCCGGCGCTTCCAAGCTGGGCGTTATCAAGGTTGTCCGTGCCGCTACCGGTCTGGGCCTGAAGGACGCTAAGGATCTGGTTGACAACTGCCCCAAGACCCTGAAGGAAGCTATCTCCAAGGAAGATGCAGAGAAGCTGGTTGCCGAGCTGAAGGAAGCTGGCGCAGAAGCCGAAATCAAGTAATTTCGCTTTTCCTACTCAACAGCCGCCGGTCATACGGCGGCTGTTTTCCTTTCCGGCAACTGCCCCGCAGTTGCACTATAGGAGGTCACTATGGAAGAATTTTTGCAAAACCTGCAGCTTGCAGAGCTGGATTGGGTTTTGATCTTAAAAACCGCCGTCATGCTGGCGGCTGTAAGTCTGGTGCTTTCCGCCATCGGACATTTTGTATTCGGGAAGCGCTCGGGATTCAATCACGCGGTCTCCTCTGCCATTGGGATCCTGTTTGTCTACGCGCTGACCATCGTGCTGTCCTGCCTAGGCGGTGAATTTGAAAAATTTATCGCTCCCCTGCCCTTCATCAGCATCAACGGAGAAACACTGAACATTTTTACCTTTGCGGGAGCAGCCTTTACAGATATCTGCTACCATATTCTTGGCATGATCATTTTGGCGTTTCTTGCCAATCTGATCGACAGTATTCTCCCCCGTGGTGAAAACTTTTTCAGCTGGCTTCTGCTGCGCTGCCTTACGGTGGTGCTTGCCATGGCGCTGCATCTGGCTGCCACATGGGCGTTTACCACCTATCTGCCGGATGCGCTCATTACCTACGCGCCCACGATCCTGCTGGTGCTTCTGGTCGTCCTGCTTCTGGTAGGCGCTCTGCGGTTCTTAGTAGGCGCCGTTCTGGTCACAGTCAATCCTTTGATTGCCGCATTTTATACTTTTTTCTTCGCCTCCTTCGTGGGCAAGCAGCTTACTAAGGCTGTGCTGACCACTGCGATCCTGTCCGGTCTGGTATACGGTCTGAACTACTTGGGCATTACTGCCATATCTATCGCCGGTGCCGCTCTTGTCGCCTATATACCGCTGGTGATCGTATTGCTGATCCTTTGGTTCGTAGTCAATAGGCTTTTGTAATTCTCGCATGCAGTGGCTTAATGGCCGCTGCATGCTGTTTTTTTGCAGATTTTACAAAAAAAACCACAAGAATCCTACGAGAATCAGCATTATTTTGTTTTACAAATTAGATTTGTTGTATTATAATGTTGAAGTAAAAGGCGTCTTTTGGCGCAACTTTCATATCAGATTAGGAGTGTTGATTATGAGCCGGATGTTTGGCACTGTTTCCATGGGTCTTCGTGCTCCCATTATCCGTCAGGGAGATGACCTTGTAGAGATCGTCACTGGTTCTATACTGGAAGCTATGAAGGAAGACGGTCTTGCCCCCCGTGACCGGGATGTGGTAGCCATGACCGAAGCCATCGTCGCCCGTGCACAGGGTAACTATGCCAGCGTTGATAATATTGCCTCCGATGTCCGCGCCAAATTCGGCGGCGAGACCGTAGGTGTTATTTTCCCCATTCTCAGCCGCAACCGTTTCGCCATCTGCCTGCGTGGCATCGCCAAGGGCTGCAAGAAGATCGTGCTTATGCTGAGCTATCCCTCCGACGAGGTCGGCAACCATCTGATCGATTGGGATATGATGGACGAAAAGGGCGTGAATCCCTACAGCGATGTTCTCTCCGAGGAGCGCTACCGCGAGCTGTTCGGCTATACCCTGCACCCCTTCACCGGTGTTGACTATGTGCAGTACTACTCCGATCTGATCCGGGAAATGGGCGCTGAAGTAGAGGTCGTTTTCGCTAACGATCCCCGCGCCGTTCTGAAATACACCAAGAATGTGCTTAACTGCGATATCCACACCCGCCAGCGCACTAAGCGGCTGCTGAAGGCTGCCGGCGCTGAAAAGGTATTCGGTCTGGACGAGATTATGAACAACAGCATCGACGGAAGTGGCTGCAACGAGCAGTACGGCCTGCTGGGCTCCAATAAAGCAACCGAAAACACCGTTAAGCTGTTCCCCCGCGACTGTCAGAAGCTGGTGGAAGACATCCAAGCAAAGCTGTTGGAGGTCACCGGCAAGCATGTGGAAGTCATGGTCTACGGCGACGGCGCTTTCAAAGATCCCGTCGGCAAGATCTGGGAGCTAGCCGATCCGGTGGTCTCCCCTGCCTACACCCCCGGTCTGGAGGGCACTCCCAATGAGCTGAAGCTGAAGTATCTGGCAGACAATGACTTCGCCGGTCTGTCCGGCAAGGAGCTGCAGGATGCCATCAAGACAAAGATCCAGCAGAAGGACGGTTCCAGCCTTGTAGGTCAAATGGCCGCGCAGGGCACTACTCCCCGCCGATTGACCGACTTGATCGGCTCTTTGTGCGATCTGACCTCCGGCTCCGGCGACAAGGGCACCCCGATCATCTACATTCAGGGCTATTTCGACAACTATACCACCAACTGATATAGAAAAAACCGCCTCGGCTGAGCCGAGGCGGTTTTTTAGCCATAATAATTAAAATTGCAATACGGACATTTGGGATAATCAAAGTCGTGGGTCTCGCCGCATTTAGGACATTGCTTTTGCGGCAGATCATGGTGACTATAACCGTCCAACTCTCCCTTTGTAAAAACCGGACGGTAAAATTCCATCTTTCCGCACTGAGGACAAGCATACATTTCAAGTTCAATGGCACCCTTAAACAGATGCGGAAGATCTCCCAAAAAGAAACCGGCTTCCCCCATTTGCAGCTTGTCTCTGCCAAGGCAATCCATTTCCGTACCGCAACGAAGGCAATTTAACCTTTTCACGCAAAATCCTCAATGGCGGTGATCACATCTGCAACGCCGTCCGTATCCACATGCTCCATCAGACCGCTGTCGTAGCACTGTGCCACGCTGGGATCGATGGGCAGCCGTGCCAAGACAGGCAGACCGAAGCCGGCAGCTACTTCATCCAGATGGCTTTCGCCGAACACCTGAATCCGCTTGCCACAATCGGGGCACTGCAAATAGCTGTAGTTCTCCACGAAGCCAAGCACGGGAATATGCATCATGTTTGCCATCTTCACAGCCTTGGTGACGATCATAGAGACCAGATCCTGCGGACTGGTGACAATGACCACGCCGTCTACAGGCAGGCTCTGGAACACCGTAAGCGGCACATCCCCGGTCCCGGGAGGCATATCAACGAACAGGTAGTCCACATCCTCCCAGATCACATCGGTCCAGAACTGCTTTACCGCACCTGCGATGACAGGGCCGCGCCACACAACCGGGTCGGTGGAATTGTCCAGCAGCAGATTGATGGACATGACTTGAATACCGCCTCTGGTAAGGGCAGGATACAGCCCGTCCTCATTGGCACCCTGACATTCGGTAACACCGAAAGCAGTAGGTGCGGAGGGACCGGTAATATCCGCGTCCAGAACACCCACGCGCTTGCCCTTTTTTGCCATTGCTACAGCCAGCATGGAGGTGACGGTGGATTTGCCCACGCCTCCCTTACCGGAGACAACGGCGATCACCTTTTTCACGCTCGCCTTGGGATTTAGCTTCGCCAGCAGACTTTCCGCCTTGCGGTCACCGCAATTGGAGCTGCTGCAGGAAGAACAGTTGCCATTACAAGAACTCATTTTCTATTTCGCTCTCCTTATTAATACGATCCTAATTATTATAGGTCAGCCGACACAATGTGTCAACCCGAATTCAGAAGAAAAGGATATATGCCGCCACACCAAGGATAAACACGCCTACCGCAATGCACATGATCGCCATGCCCCGATCCTTTTTCCAGAACAAGCCGCCTTGAGTCAGAGAAGCAATTCCCATCAGCGGCATTGCAATGGGCAGTGCAACCGGGATTACATCCACCAGATACAAAAGACATAGGATCAGCACAGCGGCGCTGCAAACAATGTTGATAGCCGTTAAGATCCGGGCGTACAAGGGCTTTTTTAGAAATTCAATCAACCATTTTTCCATAAAATCTCCTTTACTGCTGGGCATTTTCCCAGTTTTCCATCATTTCCAGCAGAGTTTCCTCTGCCTGCTCCTTTTCTTCCAAAAGCCTTGTCAGCTCCTGATAGTCCGCGGCTGCCGCATCTATGGCGGCATCCAGCTCCGCGATGAGCTGCTCCTGCTTTTCGATATCCCGTTCCAGACGGCGGATCAGCTTATCCTGCTCCTTGGTGCCGCCCTTGGGCTTCTCTTTTTTCGGCTTGGGCGCGGTAACAACTGTAGGCTTTGCCGCAGCCTCATGCTCTATAATGGAGCGATACTTGCTGTAGCCGCACTTGAAATCCCGTATGCTGCCGTCCTCCAGCAGCCAGATCCGTTCCGCAAATTTCTCAATGAAGTAGCGGTCATGGGAAACGAACAGCAAAACGCCCTCAAATTCTTCGATGGCAGCCTCGATCCACTCCCGGGATGCAATATCCAGATGGTTGGTAGGCTCGTCCAAGATCAACAGATTTATCTTCTCATCCATGAGCATACACAGCCGCAGGCGGGATTGCTCGCCGCCGGACAGCGTACCTACGGTCTTGAACACATCCTCCCCTTGAAACAGAAATGCACCAAGCCTGTCGCGAGCAGTCTGAGGCGAGCAATTCTTTTCGTAGAGCATGGTATCGTACAGTGTACGCTCCGGGTGGGCAAAATGTATGATCTGAGGAAGATAGCCCCACTTCACCGTAGGTCCAAACTGGATCTTGCCCTTACAATCCTCATCGCCCAGCAGGCAGCGGATAAAAGTAGACTTTCCCGTGCCGTTGTCACCCAGCAGGGCAATCCGCTCACCGCCTTCTACCGTCAGATCCACATTGGAAAAGAGCATTCTGTCGCCGAAGCCCTTTTCCACATTTTTCATTTTGAATACCACATCTCCGGAAAAGTCTTTTTCTCCAAAGGTTGCTTTCATGGTTCGCTGCTGCTTTGGCTTTTCCGTCTTTTTGATCCGCTCCATGCGGTGCTGGATGGACATGGCACGGCGGTACAATGTCCGATTATTGATGCCCCAGCCTTTCATCCGTTCTACGGTATAGCCAAGCTGCTTCAGCTTCGCCTGCTCCTGCTCATACTGCTTCATCTGCAGGTCAAACCGGGCTTGCTTTTCATCGATGTAGAAGGAATAGTTGCCGGAGTAGAACTCAGCTTTTCCCTCCACGATCTCAATGATCCGGTCAGCCACCCGATCCAGAAAATAACGGTCATGGGAGATGGTCAGCACCGTACCCTTGAAGGCATTGATGTACCCCTCCAGCCACTCCACACTCCGCAGGTCCAGATGGTTGGTGGGCTCGTCCAGCAGCAGGATATCCGTCTTTTCCAGCAGCAGCCGGGCAAGATTCACCCGTGTCTTTTCACCGCCGGAAAGAGAATCAAACAGCTGGCCTCGCTGGGCAGGGGTGATGCCAAGACCGTTGCTGATCTTATCCACCTCCACATCCATATCATAGCCGCCCCCGGCTTGAAACCGGTTTACAAGGGTATCGTACTCCCGTAGCTGCTCCTGAGAAGCCCCGCCGGACATGGTCTGCTCCAACGCCTCCATCCGCTTTCGGATCGCCAGCAGCTCCGCAAAGGCAGAACGCAAAACATCCTCCACGGTATATCCCGCGGGAAAACGGGGGATCTGGGAGATCAAGCCCAGCCGTTTATGGGGATTGACGGTAACTGTGCCCTCGTCATAGTCCATTTGTCCTGTGAGGATATTAAATAGCGTGGTCTTTCCGCAGCCGTTACGCCCCAGAATGGCAACGCATTCCCCCTCTTGGATCTCAAAAGAGATACCGTCAAGCAGGTTCTCCCCGATGACGAAAAACTTTTTCAGATCCTTTACCTGTATGTCGATCATGTTTCTTACTCCAATAGAAAATACAACGCCCTACTTACAATTCCTTTACAAGCCGCTCCAATTCCTCCGGCGAATACATCAAATCCAACGCCTGCAGCATGGCATTGCTGCTCATGTGCTCCGGAAGCTCCAGCTTTTTCAATAGAGCACGGCGCTTCTCGGCGGAGTTCTTGCCTCCGGAGAGTCCCAGAGCCATCATATCCTGTTTTGTAATGTTATGGGTATGTGTGGCTGTTTCTCCATCCACGGTGGCTCCGGCGGCACGGAGCGCCTCCAGAAGCACCTCCGGCGGCATACCCTCCACGCCCAGCTTCCCTTCCTTACCGGGAGCGGACTTGCGCCGTTCCTTTCCGTAGACATCGGGAATATAGGCATGCTTCAGCCCCTCAGTAATGGTGCTTTTCAAATAGTTGCGGATCACAAAGCCCGCTCCGTCGGAATCGGTAAATACGATAAGACCCCGTGTCTTTGCCACACGGCGCAGCAGTTCAAGCTGCTGCTTATCCTTCATAATGCCAAAGCCGGAGGTCTCAAACACCGCCGTGTCCACAGTCTGAAGCAGGGTGTTTTTGTCGTAACGCCCTTCCACAACGATGGCTTCCCGGATCTTAACCATTCCGCGCCTCCTGTGCCAGCTCCAAGATCAGAAGCTCCAGAAGCCTGTGGGGGTCGTCAAAGGAGGTCTTCATTTTCCGATCCGTTTCCAATACCAACTCGGCGGCTTTTGCGTAAAAGGATGCAGGAAACCGCCCGGCAGCGGACATAGTCTTTCGTGCCGCATAATCACCAATACCGCACAGGCGCATCAGCTCACCGGCATTCTGTCCGTTTTCCAGCAGGGTCTTCGCCGTGCCAAGCCGCCGGAAATGGGCGCCAACGGCACCCAATATTAGAATTGGCTCCTGCTGCATTTTTATAAGCTGTTGCAGCTTACGCAGCGCCGCACCGTACTCTCCCCTGCCCAGCAGGTCGGTCATCTGGAAAACCACAGCATCCACCACCGGCTCGGTAACAGCATCAATATCGCTTTTGCGGATCTCCTCCGCCCCGGAATAGGCAGCGATCTTGCTGATCTCGCCGGAGAGGGCGGTCATGGTACCGCCGGTAATATCGATCAAATAGCGGCACAGATCCGGTGCGATCCGCTTCTTTCTGGAGGCAAAATGCCGGGAGATCCATGCTACCAGATCCGATTCATTCTGCTTGCCGAATTCCACGATGGATGCTTTTTTGCTCACTGTGTCCCATAGCTTTTTCAACCGCTTATCCGGCTTCCACGGCGTTGTGATGTAGGAAAATACAACGGTGCAGTAATCGGGAATATCCGAGAGCACCTCTGCCATTTTTTCCCGATCACCTTCCGCCAGCTTGAAGATATCCACATCGTCCACCCAGACCAGCGTGCTTTCCGCCATCATGGGCAGATTTTCCACCGAATCAGCAAAGCTCTGCACATCAAAAGTTTCACTGTTTAGGCGGTGGAAATTGAAGGATTCCGTCAGCTCATCCAGCAGCAGCTTCCGAAGCTGCCCGATATAATGATGGAGCAAAAAGGTTTCTTCCCCATGGAAGATATACAGCCGCGCCACATGCTTTGCCTTGATCGCCGCCTTCAGCTCCTGTATGGGATCATTGGATTCATAGTTTCTTGCCATGGGTTCACCCCCTAATGATAATCGTTCCTTCTTCGTCGGTACGCAGAACCTTTGCGCCTGCGGCCTCGATCCGCTGCAGCGTTTGCTCCGCAGGATGACCGTAGTCGTTGTCCTTACCGACGCTGATCAGCACCGTTTCCGGCTTCACCGCATTCAAAAATGTAGTTCCCGTGGATGCTGCAGCGCCGTGATGACCTGCCACAAGGTATTCCAGATCCGGTATGGCCGCCTTTTGCAGCAATTCCAATTCTCCGGTCATGCTGCGGTCACCGGTTATCAGTATATCACAATTTTCCGCTTGAAACAAGACGCACAGGCTGCTTTCGTTACCGGAAGTCAAATTATCCGATGCAAAAACAGCGATAAATGTATCCTCATAGGCGATCTGCAGGCTGGAATCGGCGATCAGAGTCTTTTTTGACGCCAATGCTTCCTCATTGGGCATGTTGGGCAATATTAAAAGATCGGTGGGGATACGAGAAAGGAAGTAGCCGGCACCGCCGGAATGATCCTCATCAAAATGGGTCAGTATCATACCGTCCAGCCGCCCGATCCCTTGGGAAAGCAGGGTGCGCGCCGCCAGATCCGCTGTATCCTCTCCGTAGTCGCCGCCGCAATCCACCATATAAGTCCTTCCGTCACTTTGCAGAAGGATGCACTGGCCCTGCCCCACATCCAGAACCGTAATCCGATAGCTCTCTGTCAGCGGAAGCAGCCAGCTTGCCGTCAAGGAAAGGCACAGGCTCAGTACCATTGCAAAGCACAGCCTTGCTGTGCGCCTGCCTTTACAGAGCAAATATACACCAAGCATCCCATAGCACAGCACCAGCCATGCCACGATCCATCCGCTTTCTGTATACACCGCAGCCAACGGAAATTTTGCCAGAGCAGCGGATACTTGCAGCACATAGCGGACGGGAAACGATACCACCCACGCCGCTGCCGAGCCCAAAGGCAGCCAAAGAAAGCCCAGCAGACAGGCGATCAAAATTCCGCAGAAGGTAAAGGATATCACCCACAGCGCGACCACATTGGAGATCACGCCGATCAGGCTGACTGTGCCGAAATAAAAGGCTGCCAGCGGCGTGGTAAACACCATAGCGCTGATACTGACGCTTGCCGACTTGCATAGAAAACGCACCAGCCTTGCCCGAAGACTTTTTCCTTTGTTTCCGCCAATGACATCGGTCACACGGCGATATACCTTGCCGGAGAACACCAGAATGCCCACCATACTGCCAACAGAGAGCTGGAAGCTGACGGAGGTCACCGTCAGCGGATTTGCCACCAGCATAGCAAGCACCGCAAAAGCAAGTGCCGACAGAGTGTCATATTCCCTTTTGGTTAAGAGCGCCAGCAGCATTACAAGCTGCATGATGCAGGCACGGACGATGGAGGGTGTGAAACCTGCCATTGCCGCAAACAGCGCCAGCACCGGTACGCCGATCAAGATCATGGGCAGCCGCCGTTTTCCGGTAACATAGCCCAAGAAGGAAAACAGGATCGCCACATGCAGACCGGATACCGCGATCACATGGCGAATGCCGGTAACAGAAAAGTCCGTCATGGTCTCATAGCTGAGCCGGGAGCTGTCGCCCAGCAGCAGCGCACGGGCAAAGCCCTCGGTATCCGTCGGAAATATCCGCTCCAGCATATCAAGCAGCTTTTCCCGCAGGGCCGCAGGCACATACTTCAGGTCATAGGTCTGCCGCTCCTGCACGGTATATTCCCCTGCCGGGTAAGCAAGAAGAAATATTCCCTCTCCCTTATGGAAAGTTGCATCCTGCTGACCGCCGGGAGCGGTATAGCGCATCCGAAACACGCCTTGGATCCGATCACCAGGCGTTACTTTCTCCCCTTTTAGATACACACGAACCCGGTAGCTTTTCCCTTGGACATACATCATACCCTCAGCCACGGAGCCGTATTCACTTTCATGGCTATAATCCGAGCAGGTCACGGATATCTGCCCTGTAAAGCCGTCCATCGTTTTTGCAGGAGCAAGCACCGCTCCGCTGTACAGCCGATACCAGAGCGTTCCGGTCAAAAAGCCTGCAAGCACCAGTAAAAGCAGGGCAAATGTTTTCTTCTTCTTGCACAGCAGGAATACCACAGCCGCGACAAAAATAACAGAGACAGCTAACCATGGCCACAAAGCAGAAAGATAGGCAGCACAGGCACAGGCTGCACCAAACCCCAGCGCAAACCATAGCAGAATCCGCATACCTATCTCCCCTTTCGGTAAAAGGGCGCTGCAAAACGCAGCGCCCTAAAAAATCAGTTTACCTTGGATGCGACAAAATCATCCACCTGTGCAAGGGCATCGTCCATCTTCAGAGCATCCTTGCCGCCGCCCATGGCGGAATCGGGCTTGCCGCCGCCGGAGCCGCCGCAGATCGTGCATACATGCCGCACCAGATCGCCTGCCTTCACACCCTTAGCAATGGCTTCCTTGCCGCAGACAGCCAAGAAGGTCAGCTTCCCCTCGTTAACAGCCGCCAGCACAGCAACCACATTGGCAGCCTTATCCCGCAGCAGGTCGCCGGTCTGACGAAGCTTTGCAGCATCGGCACCGGGTACAGTAGCTGTCAACACCCGCAGGCCGCCGATCTCGTGAGCACCGAACAGGAAGCGATCCGCTTCACCGGCAGTTTCCTTTGCCTTAAAGGTCTCGATGCTCCGCTTCAGCCCCTTGATCTCGTCTGCCTGTGCATGGATCTTATCCACCAGCTCCGCAGGCTTGGTCTTCAGCTCGGCGCAGGCGGCATACAGCAGCTTGCGGTTGCGCTCCATGTCTGCTAAGCACTCTTTACCGGTGATGGCTTCGATACGGCGGACACCGGAGGCCACGCTGCCTTCGCTTTCAATGCGGAAGGGACCTACCTTGGCGGTATTGTCCAGATGGGTGCCGCCGCACAGCTCGATGGAGTAGCCGCCCATGTTGACCACGCGGACAGTATCACCGTACTTTTCGCTGAACAGAGCAGTTGCGCCCATCTCCTGCGCTTCCTTAATGGGCATCTCACGGGTCTCGATGGGATAGCCCTCCAGAACAGTCGCCTGCACGATAGCATCCACCTTTGCCAGCTCCTCGGCGGTCATAGCAGAGTAGTGCGTAAAGTCGAAGCGCAGACGGTCGGGCTCTACCAGAGAGCCTGCCTGGTGTACATGATCGCCCAGAACACCCACCAGCGCCTTCTGTAGCAGATGGGTGGCAGAGTGAGCACGCATAATCGCGCTGCGGCGCTCAGGATCGATGACCGCCCAAACGGTATCGTCAACCTTGACGGTACCTTCCTCCATGATGCCGTGGTGCAGATACTTGCCTCCCTTGTCCTTCAGAACATTGGTGACATGGAACTTGCTGTCGCCCACGCAGATCACACCATGGTCAGCCACCTGACCGCCCATTTCCGCATAGAAGGGGGTCTGATCCAGCACGATGATACCCTTTTCGCCACCGGCGATAGAGCCGGTGACTTCCTCACCGACGCAAACTGCCAGAACCTTTGCCTCGCAGCCGCTATCGGTATAGCCAACAAAGGCGGTGGGGGTGTTGTCCAGACCAAGGTCGATACCTGCCCAACCCAGATCGCCCATCTTCTTGCGATCCTCACGGGCACGGACACGCTGCTCTTCACGGCAGGCAACATACTTGTCCATATCCACGGTCATGCCCTCGTCCTCCAGCATTTCCACCGTCAGATCGATGGGGAAACCGTAGGTATCGGACAGCAGGAATGCATCGGCACCGGAGAACACGGTGGCACCGTTTGCCTTATGCTCTGCCAGCTTTTCGGAGAAGATCCGCATGCCGATGTCGATGGTACGGGCAAAATTCTCTTCCTCGTTCTTCACCACACGGATCACATGGGCAGCACGCTCCCGCAGGTAGGTGTAGTGACTCTCATTTTCCTTAATAACGGTCTCCACCACTTCAAACAGGAAGGGCTTGTTGACGCCCAGCAGCTTGCCGTGGCGGGCAGCACGGCGCAGCAGACGGCGCAGTACATAGCCGCGACCCTCGTTGGTGGGCTGTACGCCATCGGCGATCATGAAGGTGGAGGCACGGATATGGTCAGTGATCACACGCAGGCTCACATCCGTCTTAGCACTCTGACCGTAGGCTGCGCCGGTGATGGCGGTAACATGGTTGGTGATGTTCATAACGGTATCCACATCAAACAGGCTGTTCACATCCTGGCATACCACTGCCAGACGCTCCAGACCCATGCCGGTGTCGATATTCTTCTGGGCAAGCTCGGTATAGTTGCCCTGACCGTCGTTATCGAACTGGGAGAAAACATTGTTCCACACTTCCATATAGCGGTCGCAATCGCAGCCAACGGTACATCCGGGCTTGCCGCAGCCGTACTTCTCGCCACGGTCATAGTAGACCTCAGAACAGGGACCGCAGGGACCGGAGCCATGCTCCCAGAAATTGTCGGACTTGCCGAAGCGGAAGATCCGGTCGGCGGAGATACCGATCTCCTTGTTCCAGATCTCAAAGGCTTCCTCATCGTTTTCATAGATGGAGGGGTACAGGCGGCTCTCCTCCAGCCCCACCACCTTGGTCAGAAACTCCCAGCACCAAGCGATCGCCTCATGCTTAAAATAGTCGCCAAAGGAGAAGTTGCCCAGCATTTCAAAATAAGTGCCATGGCGGGCGGTCTTGCCGATGTTCTCAATGTCACCGGTACGGATGCACTTCTGGCAGGTGCAGACACGGCGGCGGGGCGGCTCTACTTCACCCTTGAAATAGGGCTTCATGGGCGCCATACCGGAGTTGATCAGCAGTAAGGACGCGTCATTCTGGGGGATCAGAGAAAAGCTGGGCAGACGCAGATGCCCCTTGCTTTCAAAATAGGAAAGGAACATTTCCCGGAGCTCATTCACTCCGTAGGGTTTTTGACTCATTGGATATTACCTCCGTAAAAAAATAAACCCGCCCCTTGGGTTAGGGGCGAGTTGAATCGCGGTACCACCCTAATTCGCCGCTTTTGCGGCATCTTAGCGGCTCTGTAACGGGAGCACCCGTCCCGGTCCTCCCGGGCGGCTTGGAAGTGGCTGGCAAAGTTCCGGCGGAGGGCTTTCACCGCTTCCCTCTCGCTAAGCGCTTTTCCTTTGCTTGGTTTCCGCATTGCCTTTTCAATATCGAATGTATTCTACCACAAAAGCAGGAAAAGTCAACCGTTTTTCAAAGAAAAACCCCGGAAAAAGGCTCATCCGTTTTAGGCATCCACTGCCGAACCAGCCGCCGTGCACAGCTTGGCAGCTTAGGCAGCCGCTCACCGGGGAATACGATCATTTCCAGCTCCAGACCCATTTCCGTACGGCTTGCCCGGTAGTCCAGAACGCTGGTCCATGAAAGAAGCCGCTCCCGCAGCTCCTCTATAGGGTCGCCAATCCTGTCCATGGATATAAAATCCATAATCCGAGGCTCTTTGCTGCCGCAGGAACAGAGTGCGCTGCAAAGTCTCCCCTGCTCCCCGGATACAAACACCGCCTCCGGCTCGTGCTTCCAACGCAGAAGAAGCCTCCCGTCCTCGCTGCGGACCTGCGCATCCAGCACATCGCTGCGCAAATGAACGCCAAGGCTCTTTCCGCAGGAAAATCCGCCTACCACCAAACCGGGTACGGGATCATAGCAGCCCCAGATCCCGGCATCCAGCCCATGACGGATCCCCTCGATCATCCAATCCTCGCTGGGAGCCCCCGCAAGCAAAACATTTCGGATATTCAAAGGAGTAGCCGTATGCTTTGCCAGCTTTGTAAGCCCCAAGATCAGAAGCGGAGGTCCAATGATTACAGAAGCACGGCTGTAAAAAGCGGTTTTCAAAATAGTGTACCAGCGGCGATCCTCCCCCAGCAGCAGCGGAATCCCCCCTGCTCCGGCTACTGCCTTTTCCAGTAGGGTCGCCATACCAAACTGCCCGGTATCTCCGTTGCAGATCAGCACCTGTTCATTTGGGCGCAGAAAGGCTTGCAGCTTCTGCTGTAAATACAGCACGGTCTGTTCATACACAGATACACACTTCGCAATGTCAATAAAACGATTTGTTGCCCCGCTTGCCATATATACGCCCCCTATTTTACGATTTGTGGTTATTATACACAATAATGCGCCATAAAATCAAGATGATTTTATTTATTTTTCAAAATAAATTGTTAAGCTATGAATACGCAGACACCGCATTCTTTTGATTGCAGGGAGTAAGAGCGGCTATTATTCCGCCTGCAAAAGCTGTCCCAACCGGGATTGGTTTGGACAGCTTTTATGAACTGTAGATTTTTGCCACCTCCCTCATCAGAGGGAGTCTTTGTTACACTTGACAGAATAACCGCCCCTACACCCACCTATCGAAAATACAGTGCACCAAAAGGCCGTAGGGACACCCGGTGGGTGTCCCTACTAAAATTATCAGCTGAAATAGGCGTTACAGCTTGTGGCGAACTCCATCAGCTCGATGAACAGGTCATTGGTGGCGCTGGCTTGCGCGCGGACGCAATACCATGCGATGGAATCGGTGAGGGAGCAGACCGCTGCACCGTTCGCATCCACGATCTGTACCGTCACGGGCACATTTACATCCGCAGGCGTCAGCGCGCTGACATTCACGGTGATCATGCTGCCGTTGTTAACAAACCGGCTGCCGGGGATGGTGAAGCTATTCGCTACACCCTTGTAGTTGGTGTAGCTGACCTTGGCGGTCATGGTGCTGTCCACCACAGCGGCATCGAAGATG
>JAFQFP010000012.1 GCA_017398625.1 Oscillospiraceae bacterium | reverse complement strand
TGACTGGGGAAACAACACCAGCGTGTCCATTATTAACGGAAGCAACAAGATCACAAGCTCAGTGGGATACAGCGCTAACGGCAATTTCCCTGTTTCCGCTACGGATGCGCTGGGCAACATAACCCGGTATAACTACAACGAAGATACCGGTGTTTTGAACTGGGTGCAGTACCCCGAAGATACGGAAGCCACTCGGACGGTATACACCTACGATTCCATGTACCGTATGGCATCCATGGAGCTGACCACGGATACCGGGCTTGCCCTTTCCACGGAGTACACCTTTGAAAACGACCTGCTTACCAAGCTGGAAACCCCCAGCACGACCTACAGCTTCACCTACGGCGATTTTGCCCTGCGGTCAAGTGTGAAGGTAGGAACGACCACTCTTGCAAGCTATGATTATACCAATGATAGAAACTTCTATCTGGAAGAGCTTGCGTATGGAAACGGAGATAGTGTACAATATGAGTACGATCAGCAGGGCAGAGTAACGAAGCAGACCTACGAGGATAATTCGTATGTCACCTATGACTACGATAACTCCGGCGCTTTGGCAACGGTCTATGATTCGGAAACCGGGATCTCCACCACCTATTACTATGACTTCACCGACCGCATGATGAAGTATGTGGAGAGCGGCAACGGTTACTCTCACTCCGTGGGCTATGAGTACGACACCATTAACAACCTGACCCAAATGGTGGAGACCGTCAACGGTGTGGCGCATACCACCGGCTATACCTATGACGATGATAACCGGGTAACGGCGATCACCACAGACGGCATCACGGAGAGCTATACCTACGATGCCTACGGACGGATCACCACCAAGGTCACAAAGAACGGTGATACCACTGTTCTGACGGAGACCTATACCTACAAACCCGGTCCCAACGGAACACTGACAGGACAGGTAGCCACCCACAAAACAGAGGGTGTCAATTACAGCGTTACCTACGCCTACACCTACGATGACAACGGCAATATTACCTCCGTCAGCGATGGCACCTATACCACCACCTACGCCTACGATTCCGCCAACCAGCTCATTCGGGAAAACAATCAGCAGGCAGGAAGCACCTACACTTGGGTCTATGACAATGCGGGCAATATCCAGAGCAAGAACCAATATGCCTATACCACGGGAACAGTAGGAACGGCGTCCGACACGGTAAACTATTCCTATGACAACTCCCAGTGGGGCGATCTGCTGACAGCTTACGATGGAGCTGCCATTACCTATGACCAGATCGGCAATCCCCTGAGTGACGGCACACGGAGCTACACATGGAAGCAGGGTCACCAGCTTGCCACCTTGTCCAACGGCGCATCTACTTGGACGAACACCTACAATGCGGACGGCCTGCGGACGAAGCGCACCAACGGTACTTCCACCTACAGCTATGTCTACAACGGAAGCCAGCTTGTGCAAATGACGGTAGACGGCAACACCCTGTATTTCACCTACGATGCCAGCGGAACACCCCAAACCGTCACCTACAACGGCACTACCTATTACTACGCAACCAATCTCCAAGGTGACATTACCGCCATTCTGGACAACACAGGCACAACCGTCGTTTCCTACACCTACGACGCATGGGGCAGCCACACCTCCGGCAATAACGGCATCGGCACCCTCGCATCTACACTGGGTCAGCACAACCCCCTCCGTTACCGCGGTTATGTTTACGATGTAGAAAGCGAACTCTATTACCTCCAAAGCCGCTATTATAACCCGGCTATAGGACGGTTCATCAACGCAGATGTACTTATTGCTACCGGGCAGGGCATATTGGGCAATAATATGTTTGCTTACTGCCTGTGCAATCCTGTAAATGGCTGCGATCCCTGTGGAACCTGTTTCCATCGGTTGGATTTCTGGAATGATTGTGAGAAGTGCGGAGGAAAAACCGCCGAAGATAAGTGGAATAATTTGGTCGTATGGTGTACAGATGCGTATAATAGGATTATTAGCATCAACCAGCAGCAAGATATGCTTAAAATGCAAATTATAGCACGCCAAAATGAAATGATTGCTGATGCAGGGAATGCAATGTGGGAAGCATACAAGCATAGCAATGAATTACAAGTGCAGCAGAAGTATCAGCATGATATGGCAGTGAAAGCTTTTTGGGAAGATACTTTCAGCAGTCCATCTCGTCTGGGAGATTTTGCATCAATGACATTCACAAATGCTACCGCATATGCCGGTTATGCGACTTTAGCTACAGCAACTACAGTAACTACAGGAGGAGTCGTAGTGGTTGCTTTAACTATAGCCTTTGCTATTCGTTCTACATTGCAATATTATAATCTTTTGCCAGAGATAAGTTGGGAGGATTTGGTGGGATGAAAATATTACCATTTATTTTGGTGTTTCTATATATTGTAGCTTTCCTGTTTGATGTCCTTCATGAGGCGATGCAGAACGATATTCTACAATATTTTTACTGGCTATTTTGTAATTTGGCAAATGCTATAACTTTATACTATGTAGTTGTTAGTTTTATAAGAAGCAACCGAGCGAAAAATGAAGAATCAGCTGAAGAAGAATGACGGAGAGTAACACGGGACAGGGCGCAGGACAGGGGACGGCGCTCTCTGTCTTGACCAAGCCGACTGACGATGCCCCCGAAACTTAACACCCACACCGCTCGGCGGGGACAGGGCATATCCCCATCCCCGCCTTTGCCTTAAGCCTTCTCCTTGAGGAGAAGGTGTCAGCGAAGCTGACGGATGAGGTGTAGCCGCACAGCGGCGTTACCGATCTCGGCGGCAAGCTGACCTTCCAATACGATTATAACCAGACCACCGTAACCGATGTAAACGGCAACACCCTGTATTTCACCTACGATGCCAGCGGAACACCCCAAACCGTCACCTACAACGGCACTACCTATTACTACGCAACCAATCTCCAAGGCGACATCACCGCTATTCTGGACAGCACAGGCACAACCGTCGTTTCCTACACCTACGACGCATGGGGCAACCACACCTCAACCAGCAACGGCACCGGCACCCTTGCATCTACACTGGGACGGCACAACCCCCTCCGTTACCGCGGATATGTCTACGACACCGAGACTGGGCTCTATTACCTCCAAAGCCGCTATTACAACCCGGAGATGGGTAGGTTTATCAATGCGGATGACTACATGGCAACTGGGCAGGGTCTGCTGGGCAATAATATGTTTGCGTATTGTGGGAATAATCCAGTTAACAATGCAGATCCAAGAGGTACTGCTTGGTGGCCCTTGATTATACCCATGATTATTCTACCTCTTGTTCTTGGTGGATGTGAATCTCCTGCTCCCAATGGCGAGCTTTCCGCTGCGCCCGATCTTGATATTTCTACCGCATCCAGTGAATCATATAACTGTTATGGAAATGCAATTAAAAAACAGATTGATGCTGATCCGACAGGATATCAACAGGGGGATAGTACGGAGGAAACATTTCGTGCGGTCCAAGAAGATCTAGGAGGGAGTAAAAACTGCGTTAGACTTGAATCTATCGATTCTCCTGTGGAGGACGGTTGGTATAAAGTTGCACTAATGTGCGGTGAATATGATTACCACTTTATCAGATTGGACGAAAACGGTTGGTTTAATAAATCCGGCAATGATCCAAATTTTCGAGGTTGTTACAAAGACGAAAAATATGTAAATAACACTTATTGGCTTCCAGCAGGCATGGTAAATGGACAAGTAGTTTTTGCTCTAAATGGACTCTATTATCACGATGCTAATGGTCCTATATTTTTTGCGGTTCGAGAGGGGTGGTCGGAGTGAAGAAGCTTGCAATATTTGCCGTTCTAATAATCTGCATTTCCTTCACGGCGTGCAGCGGGGAATCAAGTATGAATGACATAAACATATGGGATAAAATCAATAATGCTCCGATTGAATCACCAAAGACCTATTCGATTGAATTTCTTTGTGGATACTTTGGCGTAGAAAATAAGTATACTTCTGCTCCAAATCGTAGCATTTCTATTTCCGAACTTAATGAGCATCTTCCACTTGATTTCATGAGAAAAATCAATAAAGATGGTCAAAATTTATACTATGCAGTCTATCCTGTTACTGAAGGCGGCACATGGTATGTAACCTTTGCGATTCCTATACAGGAACAGTCTCAAGTGAGCGCGTTGGTATATAAATGTGTATATGTTGACCCTGCGCTATTCTCATCCATAGAATGTCTAAGTGAGATTACTCCCGGTCAATCTACCTTAGAAAATGTCCAACTATGTGCCCCTATGACAGATACGATCACTATTGCATCAAGCGGGATATTTTCATATTCTTTGATTGATGAAAACACAGTAGCGTTAGTTAAGTATGAACGTAATACCCATACTTTGAATGACATGATTGTATCGAGTATTGATTTCATCCCTCGAAATAAAGCTGCATGTATATACGGGTATTCTCTTTGTGATGATATTCTATATTCCCAGCAGGGGACGCGGTAGGACAGTGGATGGAGACGGCGCACAGGGGACGGTTCTGTGTGTTGACAGTAACCCTAAGCGCTAACACCTAAATTTCATACCCACACAACCCGGCGGGGATCGGGCATATTCCCATCCCCGCCTTTGCCTTAAGCCTTCTCCTTGAGGAGAAGGTGTCAGCGAAGCTGACGGATGAGGTGTAGCCGCACAGCGGCGTTACCGATCTCGGCGGCAAGCTGACCTTTCAATACGATCATAACCAGATCACCGTCACCGATGTAAACGGCAACACCCTGTATTTCACCTACGACGCGTCCGGCACACCCCAAACCGTCACCTACAACGGCACTACCTATTACTACGCCACCAATCTCCAAGGTGACATCACCGCTATTCTGGACAGCACAGGCACAACCGTCGTTTCCTACATCTACGACGCATGGGGCAGCCACACCTCCGGCAATAACGGCACCGGCACCCTTGACTCCACCCTCGGCAGACATAACCCCCTCCGCTACCGTGGATATGTCTACGATACCGAGACTGAGTTCTATTATGTAGCCAGCCGTTATTACGATCCTACCATCTGCCGTTTCATCAATGCGGACGATCCCTCTTTGCTGGGCGCAAATGGTGATTTTACCAGTCTGAACCTTTTTGCATACTGCGGAAATAATCCAGTAAGCAGAAAGGATGAAAGTGGTGGATTTTGGGAGATTGTTGTAGGTGCTGCAATCGGTGGAGCAATTGCAGGTGCAATAATTGGTGCGGTATCCCATCTTGTCAGCTGTGGTATTAATGGAGAGGATGTCACTGCCTCTGGTCTGTTTGGTGCTGCCACAACTGGTGCAGTTACTGGGGCCCTTGGCGCAGTTGGTGGTGCCGTTGGGGGAACTGTTGCTGTGGTTGCTTCTGTAGGCGTGGGAGTACTATCCGGAGTAATAACCGCAACCAATACTGAAGGACCTATATCGCAAAAAATCGCTGATGGCTTAACCACCGGTGTGGTTGCAGGAGTTGGCACTTATTTTGGAACCAAGATCCCTGTTGCAAAAGATACTGCCTTTACAACTAGATTTACTTCATTTTCTGGAGGGCTATTTGTGGGAGCACAAACCGAAATTGCAAATGTTGCAATTCAGTAGGTTATTTCGAATAGTTTTAACGACAGTCCAAGTAGTCTCAATTCTTCAATACATGGTCAGCGTAAGCCTGTTTGTAGGAATATGGTGAGGTATTGAGAGATGAACTTGAGCCACATATTTATTCATTGCAGAACTTCGCCTTTGAGCAAATTAGGGCGTTATGCAGCATTGTTTTATCTGCTGACGGGTCTTGCGTTACTATTTGCTCCCATTCTCATTGTAGTTGATACACTGAGTAATAATAATGTGACCATAACACAGCTGATTGTGTCGTTTCTGACTTCAGCCTGGGCTCTTTTCCTTTCTTTTTTTCTGTTCAATATGGGAAAAAAGTGTTATCAAGTAGAAAAACGGCAGATTGCATTTGGTCAATCCGGTTTCACGATCAGAGACAGAAAAGATAAGTGGTATTTATGGGAAGAAATTGAAGATATTGGAGTGATAGCCTACGGTGCAGATGCGAGCAAAATGCATTACCAAACTGTAATCTGTATCTTTTTCAATCCAATTAATCAAACGGATCTAAAAAACTGCGTGACAGCTATCTGTATGGTGTAAGAAATCTTGATAGATTTATCCTATTGGATTATGATTCCTTCCATGTTGACGCACTGACACGATATAGCCGCATTCCGATTTCTGACTACCGTATTGAGCAGATGAGGTTGTGAGTGCACAGGGAACGGAGTAGGGACACAGAGGACGGTTCTCTGTCTTGATCGAACCGCCCAGCGATAATCCCGAAACTTAACACCCACACAACCCGGCAGGGGTAGCAATTTGCTACCCCTGTCTTTTTGAGTGCCTTTAGGCTTAACATAAACCCATGGTTCTACCAGGGGTGGGTAAAAAAGCCCTGGCATAATAAAACCTCCTTAAACGATAGAGATGGTTTGGCGATCACATCACTGTCGAAAACAGGAGGTTCTATATAGGAAATAATAAAAAGTGTGCGATTTACCAAAGCAGAATCGTCAAACGAATGTGACTGGTTCACCAGTTGCGGTGCGATTGATGCGATGGTATTTTTCGATACCCCTTTTAGGTGTCAGCATGAGATGTCCCTTCTAGGGGCTGAGCAAACCACTAGTTTACTAGTGGTTATGATTGTAACAGCGGCCCTAAAAGGATCTGATAGAAAGTAGTATAATGTTTATGTCGAGACAAGAAGACAGTGCGTGTGTCAGGAGACCATGTGTATCCCTAATTCCTACAGTAAGGTACAACGGTAGATTTGTCAAAGAGCTTGTTTTAGACAGTATATCAAACGATATTTTTGTGCAATATATATTTTTTGGCGTTGACAAAGAAATGAGCGAAGGATATACTGTATTTACTACAGTAGGTTAGAAACAAAAGAGAATCAATGCGGGATAATTAGATATCCTGCATTCGTAAACGGTGCGCTATCTGTAGCGCACATGGGAAACCGGCAGAGACAAAATCTTGTTGTATGTGGCTGAATAATCTGATGGTTGAGCAAGGGAATTGTAGTGGAGCAAAAGAGGGGTGCGCTTGTCCTAGTTGGTTTGGTCATTAAGGGTTATTCCTAAGATATCGATAAACAAGAGCGCTGAGCGCAAATAAAAAGCACTCGGTGTTTAAAACCGGGTGCTTTTGTACAAATATTTCCACACAAGGAAGTATAAAGTATACGCAGCTAAATAATATGCAAGATACAGGAGAGATCATAGAGTGAAACAGTTACTTGTAGGCAACGGCATTAACATTCAATTTGATGATAAAAGTAACACCACACAGCAGATTGTGCTGCGAATATTAAAAAACTGCGACCGAGATGATTTTCCGGCGCACATTATTGTTAATGAACCATATCTTTTAAAAATTTACATAGGACAGCTGTATTTGCAGGCTCGTGAAATTATCCAGGGCCACTATGATACCATAGCAAATTGTGCTGCGGAACGAGACTCCTTAAAAGCGTTCAAGGAACAATACGGCAGCAGAATAAATACGCTGCGGATTACTGATATAGGTTTTGAGGATTACTATCTGATCCATGATCTTGTATGCCACAAATATAACATGGGGAATCCAGATCAATTCTATTCCCGGGAAGCAATGCGTATTGCATATCTCCTTGCTATCTATAATGAAGGAAAAATCAATACGCTTTACACGCAATACCCGGCTAGATTCACTTCATACCTGAATAGTTTTGACTCTATATTCACAACGAACTACGATTCAAATATAGATTCCGTTGTGAGTTCTGATGTTCTGCATATTCATGGCCAATTTGATAAACTGGCTGATGTGTACGATGAGAATTCATTCAGAAACCAACTGCCGGACTGCCCGGTGCGAACAAACCCAATTGATGAAAACTATTGGTATTTGTATTCTAATGCATTAACCACACATTGCGGAGCTTACAAGGAATTCCAAGTTAACCAGAGTCCGCAAGCAAACGCAACCATTGAGAAAATGGCGGTAGCATATTCTACAAATCCTGCAATAAGGGCACAAATTGACGCCTGGACGAGTGAAGAAAATATACTGCTGGCAAATACGGGATACGCAATTCAATTGAAAGCTTCGCATCCGGAACTGCGCTTTTCAGAAAACTATCACTTTGATGAACTGCGTGCCATAACGGGGGAATTGGAAATCCTGGGACTCTCACCATGGAATGACTTTCATATTTTTGAAGCCATTAATACTACCCCAATCACGCATTGTGTTTATTACTTTTTTTCAGCAGATCAATGTGACAGGGTGAAGGAGCTGCTTCCAAGATTATGCCAAGAGAACAAGATTGAATTCCGGTCTGCAAAGGAATTCTGGAGGGACATGTATGAAAAATAGAATTGTTTTTCTGAGTAAGGCCAATGCAGAAAAGTGGTTTGCTATAGCGAATGCATTTTCGAAAAGCCTGTGTCCGTTCAGTACAGCATTACAACAGTTTAATAGTCTTAATGCTGCGGACAGAAAGAGGATAAAGCGGCTGTTCGAGGAATGTGATAGCAACAGGAGAAAAAAGATTCCCGAAAAAGAAAATGAGGATGCATGGTTTCTTGCTGTTATGGTGGACGCGCATATTATCGCGACGGAATATAACATTGATCCGCTCGCAGCTGTGCTGTGCCTTAATGCTCCTTGTAAATGCGGAGAGCGAATCATTGTAAAGTAGTTTCGCACGAAAAATTAGAATGTGCACAAAATAAAAAGAAAGGAAACTGGTTTAATGATAGATTTTGGGAAGCTTAGTGCAAGAATCAATGGAGCGGCAATAATTAATCCTGTGGACATATTTATGACGTTGCCTGCTAAAAGTGCAAAATACGCATATTTGCGTAGTGTGCAGGCAGAAGTTCTGGAGCAGTGGTTCGAGAACCGCAGCAGCAAGGATACTATAATCAAGATGAATACCGGTAGCGGAAAGACGACAGTTGCATTGCTTATCCTGAAAAGCTGCATGGCAGAAAATGGAGGGATGGCGGCATATGTTGTTCCGGATAATTATTTGGTAGATCAGGTGATTGCAGAAGCAAATGACCTTGGAATATCTGTTGCGACCTCAGAAAAAGATCTGTCGTTTATTCGTGGCGAGGCGATTCTGGTCATCAATATTCAGAAACTCTTTAATGGAAAGTCTGTTTTTGGGATGCGCAATACTGGCAATGTAGCATTGGATTACATTCTGATCGATGATGTTCACGCTTGTGTTGATGACGTAAAGTCTCAGTTTTCTATGAAGATTGACATGGATAGCGAATTGGGGAACGAGATATTCAACCTGTATAAAGATGACCTTCGCAATCAAAACGAAAAGGGATACTTAGATATTTGCGAAGGAGATGCTGCAAGTGTATGTATGGCAGTCCCTTTTTGGCGAATTGCAGAAACAAAAAGTGACTTGCTCCAGATCATACACCAGCATAAAGAAGACAAAAAGATTATGTTTAACTATCCTCTAATTTCGGATATTCTGCAGTATTGCAACTGCGTTTTCTCCTATAAGTCAATTGAAATAGAACCATATGCTGTTCCAATACATAAAATCTCTGCGTTTGCCAATGCTAAGCGCCGCGTATTTATGAGCGCAACGCTGTGTGATGACAGCCAGCTGGTGTCTGTTTTTGATGTTGATCCTAAGACAACGGTAATAACACCTAAGCTTGCTGCAGATATCGGAGACAGAATGATTCTCTGTCCGCAAGCGTATACACCTGGCATCAGCGATTTGGAAATAAAGTACAAGCTATATGAATACGCTAAGGACTATAATGTTGTTGTGATTGTCCCATCCAACTTTCGGGCGCGTTTTTGGCAAGATGTAACGAATGATATCTACACTGCCATTAATATTAAAGAGGGCATTGATAAAATGCGATCACAAAAGTCAGGGCTGTATGTGCTGGTAAACAAATATGACGGTATAGATCTACCCGATGATGCTTGCAGAATAATCGTTTTGGATGGTTTGCCAGATGCGCGAACAGCTTACGACAAAATAAAAGAACACTGCTTGCAAGGAACCATCAGCGGGCAGAAGGAAAAAATACAAAAGATTGAGCAGGGCATGGGGCGAGGCGTACGCTCAACAAATGATTATTGCGGTGTAATCATTATGGGTTCTGCTCTGGTACAGGTTCTATTTTCCCAAAATGCGTGCTCCAATTTCAGCCCGGCCACAAAAAAGCAAAATGAAGTATCTAGCTATCTTGCGCAAGACCTGATGGGCAAGAGCCTTGAAGAAATTTTTGGTGTTTTAGATTACTGCGTGACCCAGGATACCGGCTGGACGCAATTAAGCCGTGGCGCATTAAGCAACCTTGCATATGACAGAGAACTTAGGGTTGATGCGTTTGCTCTGGTCTGTAGAATCGCATTTAACCAGGCTGCGCTGCGCGGACAAGCAGAAAGTGCAAGGAATACACTGAGAACGCTTGCGAATCAAACACAGGAAGGTATCTTGAAAGGGTATATTATGCTTGAGCAAGCGAAATACAGCTATTTTATTGACCCGACGGAGGCGCAACGTGTTTTAGCTGCCGCGCAAACATATAACCACTATATTATAAAACCCATCGCTGGGGCTAAACGTAGGAGCGAATTGAACAAGATAAAGCCGCAGGCACAGCAAATTATTGAAAAGTACAGTGAAAAGGACGTAAATGAGTACCTCATTGATTTAAATGCAGCAATTGACGCTCTTGTATTTGCGCCTTCCTCATATAAGCGATTCGAGGCGGCAATGAAAAAGCTGGCAGTGTTATTGGGCATGGAGGCTACACAGCCAGATGATGAATACGGTGTTGGTCCGGATGTGTTGTGGCATATGGAAGGGATGCAGTACGCCGTAATTGAATGTAAAAATGAGGCAACAGCCGAGAAGATTAGCAAAGAATACTGCGGGCAGCTGTTGTCATCGGTTAGCTGGTTTCGAAAAAACTATCCGCCCGATTGTCGGTGTATTCCTGTGATAGTACACCCATCTTGTTGTTTTGATTTCCATGCCTCGCCTGCAGAAGATTTTAGAGTTATTGATGCCGAAAGGCTGGCATTGCTTAAACAGAAAGTACGGGACTTCTGTACTGCTGTCGCTTCCAATGGTACATTTAAAAATGTTAAGGAGCTGTCGCAGATGTTGGCATATTATCAGTTCACACCGGAGTTGTTCTTTAAAGCGTATGCAACGAACCCTGTTGGGCAATAACTTCTCATGGGTGTAGAAAGGAGAATTGCTTGGTTTCATTTCAAATGAATGCGTGATAAGCATACAAGAGCAAACAAACCGCGATGCTTGTGTATCAAACAAAAGATTAAGGAGGTATCAAAATGAGTAATTATGTTATAACAGGAGCAAATTCGGAAATTGGCAGAGCTCTGGCTCAGTTTCTTTTGGCTAAAAACCACGAAGTACTGCTTGTATCGCGTTCTGCAAAATCTGTCGCTGACTCTACGGTCAAGTGGATAGATGGAGTAGACCTGACAAAAGAATGTGATCTTCTTCGTCTGAGAGAATACATTAGGAAGTGCTTTTCCACACCATTTACCCTGATACACAGTGTGGGAGATTTTTGGGCGCATAAATCTGTAACAAATACAAGCTTTGACGAAGTTGTTTCGCAAATACAAAGCCACTATGTTACCCTTTTTGGCGTTGTTAAGGCCGTAGTTCCTATCATGCAGGCGGTTGGTGGCGGAAGAATCATTGCTTTTAGCTGCAATTCGGTAAGATATAATTACCCGGATATGGCTGCGTTTACATCGTCCAAAGCTGCGGTTGAATGTTTAATTAAATGTGTTGCAAACGAACAATCAAAATACAACATAACAGCGAATGCCTTTGCGTTGCCATCTATTAAGACCAATAATGTCCTTGAAACAAAGCCAGAAGCATTTCATAAAAACTATCCTACATTAAGCGAGTTGTCAGAAACTGTTGAGCAGACAATAGAAAATCTCTCTCCTTTGGTTAATGGAAATGTGATAAGCTTATTCAAGTATAGCGATTCATTTTACCACAAAGGGTACTATGAGCGAAATATAATATGGGAGGCAAATCAAGATGAGAGAGTTGGCGGATTACTATAACAAGTGGAAAGGGACCGCGTTTAAGCTCTGCTTAGGTATTTGGGTGGTATTAATCGCAATTGGTTATTTCCTAAATTCCAACGCATTTTATCTGGAGTGCAAAAACTTAGTGGTGTCTCATATTGCTGGTTTTCTTAAGCTGGAGGAGCAATTTGTTGGATATTTTCTGACCTTATTCTTTGATTTTTTGGCACCCACTTCTATAACAGCTGGCATCTACTTTTTTGTTTTAAAATATGTTAACGAAAAAGGATGGAAGAAGAAGTACCCACAGTATGACATTGATGGAGAATGGAGCGACACAACTACATATTCAAAACGTCTCGATAGCAATGGATGGACAGAGTTGAAGGACACAAAGATTCCGTCTCCAGTTATCTTTAAGCAAACGTGCAAAACAATTGAGGTCAGATCGTCTATTGGAGAAAAATTTATATGGTATTCATTACTTGCTGATTGGGATGATCGGGGGGCAATAAGGATTTTTTACATGGTTGAATACACTGCGGAATTGCAGCGGCAAGGCTATCCAGAGTCCAGGCGGGGTTATGAACAAATGACTATTGATAGAAGTGGGCTGATGCCGAATCAGAAACCAAATAAAATGGTTGGAAAATTTTGGCATTGCCTTGCCTCTGATGGCAAACCGATTTTTATGGGCGATGTAATATATACACGTGAGACTTCACCTAACGTGTAGGGTGTGTGACAATTTGCGTGAATCCATACGTTATGTACATATGGAAGTGGAGTTGGAATCTTGGTGCACTTTTTCTGGCTAGCCTACCAAACTTGCAGGTATTAACGAAAAAAATGAACGGTTGATTCGGCGGCGTCGACAAATTTCCTTTAGGTAAATATAATAAATGCAAAGATTTATGTAGTGTTCGCAGTGATTTTGACTTAAAGGAGGTGTTTTGATTGGATAATACAAATTCGCTATTGCTGAATCGGTTAGATATATTTCGAAAAAGTTATAATAACACCATTTAGAAAATGCCGTCCAATTTGGACGGCATTTTCTGTCCATTCCTGTAGCCACAAGTTCCCGGCAGAGGTCAGAAAAAGCGGGGCTATGATAATAGGCATCAGGCGGCTGGAACTGATAACGGGAAACCTCCGTAGCAAATTCTGCCGTATGGATTCCGTCTTCGAAATCCGGTTGCTTTGAGTGCTGAATGTTGAGCCTTGCCAGGATGTAACAACGAACAATATCTTCGTAATGATAGATATCTATATTGAGTTCGGCAAGCTTTTCTGAGATAGAAGGATAGATATTGCCCATTGTAAAACACCTCCGTAAGTAAAGTTATAAGCCGGGTAATTCTGTAGAAAATGCATTTCTACCGCAATCTTACCACTTAAAACAAAATTATGCAAGTATATTAAAAAGAAAATAAGTGGGAAACTGTTGGTCAAAAGTTGGTCAAATTTGAAGCAGTAGAAATTTCTGTTGCAAGTTGCGAATAAAAAACGCCGCAATTTGCATGTTTTTTTGCAAATTACGGCGTTTTCTTAACTTTTACAATAACCTAACAGCCACCCAGAGTTATTCCCACTCAATCGTGCCGATGGGCTTGGGCGTCAGATCCAGCAGGACGCGGTTGATGCCCTCGACCTCGTGGGTGATGCGGTTAGTGATATGGTGCAGCAGGGAATAGGGGATCTCCTCGATGGTGGCGGTCATGGCATCGGTGGTGTTCACTGCGCGGATGATGGCGGGCCAGCCCTCGTAGCGCAGGCCGTCCTTGACACCGACGCTCTTGAGATCGGGCACAGCGATGAAGTACTGCCAGACCTTACCGGCAAGACCGCTGTTGTCAAATTCCTCCCGCAGGATGGCATCGGCTTCCCGCAGGGCATGGAGACGGTCACGGGTGATGGCACCCAAGCAGCGCACGCCCAGACCGGGACCGGGGAAGGGCTGACGGTAGACCATGCCGTGGGGCAGACCCAGAGCCTCGCCGACGATGCGGACTTCGTCCTTGTACAGCAGCTTCACCGGCTCCACCAGCTCCATTGCCATATCCTCGGGCAGACCGCCCACATTGTGGTGGGACTTGACGGGCTTGCCGCTTTCCTTTGCCTTGATGCTCTCCAGAATGTCGGGGTAGATGGTGCCCTGTGCAAGGAAAGAAATGCCGTCCAGCTTAGCGGCCTCTTCATCAAACACCTTGATAAACTCAGCGCCGATGATCTTGCGCTTGCGCTCGGGGTCGGAGACACCTGCCAGCAGGTTCAGGAACCGGTCGGTGGCATCCACATAGACCAGATTGGCATCCAGCGCCTTGCCAAATACCTCAATGACCTGCTCGCTTTCGCCTTTGCGCATCAGACCGTGATTCACATGAACGCAGACAAGCTGCTTGCCGATGGCCTTGATCAGCAGTGCGGCGACTACGGAAGAATCTACACCGCCGGACAGAGCCAGCAGCACCTTCTTATCGCCTACCTGTTGGCGGACGAGGGCGACCTGCTCCTCAATAAACGCGCTTGCCTGCGCAAGAGTGGTGATACGGGTCATGGATTCCGGACGCACATTGTTGTCCATAAACGGTTCCTCCCTGTTAAAAATTTATATCCAAACTATACTACTTTTCGCGCTTTTTTTCAATATGGTTTTTTCACCGAAACAGCAGAAAAATTTCCCTGCTTACTTGAAAAAATTGTACAGACCCAGCACCAGAACCACGGCGATGATCACCGGCAGAACATAGGTCATATACAGCCGCATCCATTTTTGCACCTTTGGGCCCTTTCCGGTGTTGGCTTCGGCGACGAATTTGTCCCAGCCCCAGCCCCGGCGGCTGACGCAGAACACCACGAACACCAGCGAGCCGATTGGCAGCAGCAGGTTGTTCACCAGAAAATCCTCCAGATCCATAATGGAGCTGCCTTCCCCGAAGGGCTGGATAAAGCTGAGGATATTATGCCCCAAAACGCAGGGCATACTCAGCGCCATCAGCGCAATGCAGTTGATGGCGCATGCCTTCCGGCGGTTCCAGCCGAACAGGTCACGGGTACATGCGACGATGTTTTCAAACACGGCAAACACGGTAGACAGTGCCGCAAAGGACATGAACAGGAAAAACAGGCTGCCCCAGACTACGCCGCCGGGCAGATTATTGAAGATGTTGGGCAGAGTCACGAATACCAGCCCCTGACCGCTGTCTGCTTCCACCCCGTAGGCGGAGCAGGCGGGGAAAATGATCAGTCCGGCAGTGATGGCAACAAAGGTATCCAGCAGACCCACATTGGTGGCTTCTCCCAGCAGGGTACGCTCCTTGCCCAGATAGCTGCCGAAGATCGCCATGGAGCCGATGCCTAGGCTGAGGGTGAAAAATGCCTGATTCATGGCGGCAGCCATCACATTGACCACCCCCGCTTCCACAAACCGATCCCAATCCGGCAGCAGATAGAATTTTAGCCCCTCCATGCCGCCCTCCAGAGTGCAGCTATGGATGGCGAGCACGATCATAATGGACAGCAGCGCCAGCATCATATACTTGGTGACCCGTTCCAGACCCTTTTGCAGGCTGAAGGAGCAGACCACGGCGGCGATGGCAATGACCAGCAGGGTATACAGCGCCATGCTTTTCGCGTCTGCCAGCAGGGCAGGGAAGCGGGCGGCGATATCCGTGCTGCTCAGCCCAACGAAGGACCCAGTGGCGGTGTTGAAGAAATACTGCACCATCCAGCCGGCAATGCAGGTATAGCACATCAGCAGCACATAGTTGCCCAGCAGGGCGGCGTAGCCGTGGAGGTGCCATTTTGAGCCCTTGGGCTCCAAAACATGGTACATCCGCACGGGGCTTTTCTGACTTGCCCGTCCGAGGGAAAATTCCATCGCCATCACCGGGATGCCCAGTGCCACCAGAAACAGCAAATACAGCAAAACAAAGATGGCGCCGCCGTTCTGTCCGGTGATGTAGGGAAATTTCCACACATTTCCGATGCCGATGGCACAGCCGGCGCTGAGAAGAATGAAGCCGATACGGCTTCCGAGACGCTCTCGTTCCATAAAGATCCTCCAGATATCGAATGGAGACCATTATAGAGCCAAAGGGGGCGTTTGTCAAAGGAAAACCGTTGATTTTCCTGTATTTTCTCCCTATAATGGAGAAAAAACTACCGGGAGGACAAAATATGGGACGCTTGCTGGAAATATGTGTGGATTCTCTGGCATCGGCACGCAATGCCATCGCCGGCGGGGCTGACCGGCTGGAGCTGTGCGGCGCGCTGGCAGTGGGAGGACTGACGCCCTACACCGAGCTGCTGCGGCAGATCCGCGGGGAGAGCGATATTGCGGTGCGGTGTCTTATGCGTCCCCGTCCCGGCGATTTTCTGTATACGGCAGAGGAGATCCGGCTGATGGCGCAGCAGATGCAGGCGCTGGCGGCTGCGGGAGCAGACGGCTTTGTTATTGGCTGTCTGACGGCGGCAGGGGAGCCGGATGGGCAGGCAATGAAGCCCTTGCTGGATGCTGCGGGAGATAAGCAGCTGACCCTCCACCGGTGTATCGATGTCTCCCGGGATCCGGTGCAGACCTATCTGGAAGCAAGGGCGCTGGGCTTTGACACGGTGCTGACCAGCGGCTGCGCCCGCCGGTGCAGCGAGGGCATGGAGGTCATTGGCAGGCTGCTGGCACTGCAAGCGGAAGGAGGACCGCAGGTGTTGATCGGTGCGGGGGTCAATGCCGGGGTGATCACCGCATTTCGCGGGGCGTTTTCCAACGCAGACGCTTTCCACATGAGCGGCTCCCGGAGCATGCCCAGCGGCATGGTGTTCCGCCGGGAGGGCGTTCCTATGGGGGCACCGGGCTTTGACGAATGGAGCATGTCCCAAACGGAAAAAGAGGCTGTACAGGCTGCCAGAGCGGCGTTGGACAGATAAAAAAATAAGCGCTGTCACTGCGTTTTGCAATGACAGCGCTGTTTTATTAAGCTTGGGTTTCCGCGGCGGGCTGGGGATCTGCGGCGGCTAGGGCTTGGCGGCGGAAGTTCACCGCAGCCACCAGCGCAATGGGGAAGGCGATCATACCCAGAAGACCGATCAGCCGCAGGCCAAGGATCATGGCGATCAGTGTTGCCAGCGGATGCAGCCCGATGTGGTTGCCTACGATCCTCGATTCCAAGGCATTTCGCACGGCGGTGATGATCACATACAGCACAATAATGCCGATGGCAAGGGGGATATTCCCCAAGATCAGCAGGATCAGCGCCCAAGGCAGCAGGATGCCGCCGGTACCCAGCACCGGCATCAGATCAAAGATGGCGATGGCAAGGGCAATAAGTATGGCGTAGGGGATACCCAAAACGGACAGACCGATGGAAAGCTCCAAGAAGGTGACAGAGAACAAAATGGAATAGGTCTTTAGGAAGGCAAGCACTGCGGTCTTGGCATAGCCCAAAGCCTCCACGATGACCTGCCGCTTGCCCTCGGGGATGCATTTTTTGAAAAGGGCAAGCACCTTTTCGTAATCAGCGGCGAAATAGAAGGTGGAAACGATGGTCAGGATCACTTGAATGACGAAGCCGGGGAGGCTGACAGCGCTGTTTGCTACCCATTTCACAACGGAGGCGGAAAGGTCTGTGGCAAACTGCCCCAGACTTTGCAGCACGGTCTTGCCCAGCTCGATGACCCATTCCGTCAGTCTGGGGTCAAAGGGCGCCAGCACCGCCTGCACATAGTCGGCGATCTGTGTACCCAGCGGGTAGAGATGGGTCTCCAAAATGCCCGGTATGGCAGCGGTAAAAGCACCCAGCTCCGTTACGATCCGGGCACCGAACAGACCTAGTAGACCGGCAATGACGAGATAAAAGAGAATGCACAGCAGTGCGGAAAGCCGGCGAGCGTTTTTGGGATTCTTTGTGTGAAGTTTCCGCAGAGGCAGCCGCACGATGGACGCTACGCAAAAGCCGATGATAAAAGGCGTGAGGATGGGAAGAATATACTTGTAGACAAGCACCACGAGCAGCAGCACGGTGGCATAGAACAACACATTCCAGATAAAATTCTTTTTTGCTTCCATGGCAGATCCCTCCTTCTGGCTTTATTTTCCATATTTTTCGGCGGTCTGTCAAGCCCTATTTCAAAGCTTGGCTGCCATTTGGGAAACCAGCTGCACCGCTTCTCCCGTTACCGGGTGGGAAAAGGACAGGGAAGCGGCGCAAAGGATCTGATGCTTCAGCCCCATGTCCTCTGAAAAGCGACGGCTTTCCTCGCTGCCGTACTGGGGGTCTCCCAGAATGGGGAAGCCCATGTGGGCGCAGTGGAGACGAAGCTGATGTGTCCGCCCGGTGATGGGACGCAGCGACAGCTTGCTGCAGTTTTCTTGCCGCTGCAGCACGGAAAATTCCGTTACGGAGGGCTTGCCATCGGCGGATACGCACCGCAGCAGGCTGGGCAGAGGACGGCGGGCGATGGGTGCATCAATGATACCGCTGTCGGCATCGGGGCTGCCGAACACCCATGCATGGTAGGTCTTGACCAGTGTGCCGTCGGTGTGTGCCTGATTCAAAAGGGCATGGATGTGGGCGTTTTTTGCCAGTAGCACGATGCCGAAGGTATCCCGGTCCAGCCGGGTGATGGGGTGAAAGGCGCTTGCCTGCCCGGTCTGCTGATAGTAGCCTGCCACAAGGTTGGCGAGGGTGCCGGTGTTTCGGCTGCGGGAGGGATGGATCAGCATACCGGCGGGCTTATCCACCGCCAGCAGATGGGCATCTTCGTAAAGGACGGTCAGTTCTCCCTGCTCTGCCGGATAGTTCAGCTCCGGCTCCTCCAGCAGCGCGGTGATCACATCTCCCGGACAAACGGCATAGTCCGTATGCCGGGGCTGACCATTGACCAGCAGCCGCTCCTTCCATTTCAGCCGGTTTACCAATCCGGCAGACATGCCCATTTCCCCTCGCAGGAACGAGGACAGCCTGCCGCTGCGCTTTGCGGTATGGGAAAGCTCCACGATATCACCTCCGTAGAAAAATTCGTGCAAAAAAGGCTCTGCCGTTGGCAGAGCCTTTTGGTTGCTTAGTTCAGGGAAGCCTTAGCCTGCTCGACCAGAGCGCCGAAAGCGGCGGGATCCTGGATAGCCATCTCGGACAGGCTCTTGCGGTTCAGCTCGATGCCAGCCTTCTTGATGCCGTTCATGAACTTGGAGTAGTTCAGACCGTAGGGAGCGACAGCAGCGGAGATGCGGGTGATCCACAGTCTGCGGTAGTCGCGCTTCTTCAGCTTGCGGCCTACGAAAGCGTAGTTGCCGGACTTCATAACGGCCTGCTTGGCCATCTTAAAGTGCTTGGATTTGGAACCCCAGTAGCCCTTAGCCAGCTTCAGGGTAGCGTTTCTTCTCTTGCGCGTCATCATTGCGCCTTTAACTCTTGCCATTTCTGTATCCTCCTATCCTTCAGCTTACTTGTACGGGATCATCTTCTTGATGGCCTCGACATTGGTGACATCAGCGTAAGCGGTGGTGCGCAGACGGCGAGTACGCTTGGTGTCCTTCTTGGTGAGGATGTGGCTCTTGTAAGCGCGGGCTCTCTTGACCTTGCCGGACTTGGTCAGGCTAAATCTCTTCTTTGCACCGCTATGGGTCTTCAGCTTGGGCATAGGTATTTCTCCTTCCGTATCTTTGGTGATTTACTTACTGTTTCTTGGGGGTAAGGAACATGGCCATAAAGCGGCCTTCCAGCTTGGGGTTCTTTTCCATGGTGGCGATCTGCTCGCAGGCAGCAGCGAAATCCATCAGCAGCTTCTCACCCAGATTGGTGTGTGCCATCTCACGGCCGCGGAAGCGGACGCTGACCTTGACACGGTTGCCGTCGCTCAAGAACTTCTGAGCGGCCTTGACCTTGGTGTTGAAGTCGTTGGTATCGATGCTGGGGCTCATGCGGATCTCCTTGATCTCCACGACCCGCTGGTTCTTCTTGGCTTCCTTTTCCTTCTTCTTCTGATCGAAGCAGAACTTGGAATAGTCCATGATCTTGCATACGGGGGGTGTAGCATTGGGAGAGATCTTCACCAGATCCAGTTCCTGCTCCTCTGCCAGTGCATTGGCCTGTGCAGCGGACATAATGCCAAGCTGGGCACCGTCGGAACCGATCAGACGAACCTCCTTGTCGCGGATCTCCTCATTGAGCTGATGATCTAATTTGCCTATGGTAAGCACCTCCAAAATAAAACAAAAAAGCGGATGCCTCGCATCCGCATACATACACACTGATCTCCCCGATGGGGAGGAAGGTGGGAATGTTGACCTCTTCGCATTGCTGGAGGTGAGGCGGATGTTCAGCCTTCTTTATTACCGGGTTATTTTAACACGGGTAAATGCCGTTGTCAAGGGGGAAAATCCAACTTTTTTAGGAAAAACCGAGGGTTTGCCTGCCCGAAAGGGCAGGCAAACCACTCAAACTTCCTTGTACATGGCGGCAGCGTCGTCCTTGCGGACATTTTCCGCGACCTGCACGACCTCCACTGCCAAGGTTCGGCTTCCCAGCGCGATCTCGATGCGGTCGCCCACCTTTACCTCGTAGCTGGCCTTCACCACTCTGCCGTTGACGCTGATGCGTCCGTTATCGCAGGCTTCGTTGGCAACGGTGCGGCGCTTGATAAGCCGGGAGACCTTCAGGTACTTATCCAGCCGCATTACTTAGCGACGGTGTCCTTCAGAGCCTTGCTTGCCTTGAATACGGGCAGCTTGGTAGCGGGGATCTCGATGGCTTCCTTGGTCTTGGGGTTGCGGCCCATTCTTGCCTCGCGAGCCTTCACCTCGAAGATGCCGAAGCCGGACAGCTGCACACGGCCGCCCTCGGACAGTGTGGCGGTGATGGCATCCAGAGCAGCGTTGACAACGCGCTCAGCGTCCTTCTTGGAAATGCCGGACTGCTGGGCAGCAGCGGCGATCAGTTCAGTCTTGTTCATAGTATATACCCTCTCTTTGAAATTTTATCACAAAATATGACAGCGTGAATAAAGCTATCACAAAACCCTTGAAAAATCAAGGCTTTTTTCAAAAAATTTCCGTATTTTCCAAATTTTTTTACAAGTGCAGGAGCTTGGCAATCTTCTCGCCCTTGGGCAGCAGCAAGCAGTCCTCCCGGGTGATGACCTTGAGCACCACAGCCAGCACCAGATACACAGCCACGCCCACCAGAACAGGAGCGCCGCAGAGCAGGACGCGGCTGGTGGTGCCCAGCGCCTTCAGTGCCAGCCATGCACCGTAGGCACAGCCGCCCATCACAGCGGAGGCAATGAAGGGACGGATCAGATTCTTAAGGATCGCCGGGGGCTGCTGCAGCAGCTTGCGCATGGAGGCGATGTTCAGAACGCAGATGCACAGGTAGCAAAGCAGCGTACCGATGGGCGTGCCCACGATCCCGATGAGGGGATTGCCGGTGAGGATGAACACCACAGCCAGCTTCACAAGACCGCCGATGAGCATATTGACAACCGGCCGGTTCACATGGCCGTGAGCCTGCATGATGGCGGTGGTGACCAGCACCACGGCATTGAACATGATGCTGATACCCAGAACGGTCATAAGCTGGGTGGCAAGGGCAAGCCGCTCGCCGGTGTAGCCGCCCAGCAGGGCGGTGACAGGCTCTGCCAGTGCTGCTAGACCGAAGGCACAGGGCATACTGAACAGACCCATGACCCGGATGGCGGATTCCTCGGTGGCAGCAGCCTCCTTATATTTGCACAGGGTGAGCTGGGCGGTGATGGCGGGGATCACACTGATGGTGATGGGGGTGATAAAGGCGCAGGGCATATTGAAGATGGTCTGCGCCATGGAGTAGATGCCCCGCTGGATGTCCGCGCTCTGCTGAGACATGGTCTGCAGCAGCCGACCCATGTAGATCTTGGTCTCCAGAGCGGTGAGAAGCTGCAGACCGGCGGAGCCTAGGGTGATGGGGATGGCGATGATCAGCAGCTGCTTGGCGGTCTGGGAGAAGCTGCCGGGGGTGTCCGTGCCTGCGGGCATGGAGCGGTAGCTTTTGCGGAAGCAGCCGTAGAGATAGAAGGAGGACACCAGACAGCTTGCGGTCACGCCCAAAATGGCACCGCCCGCGGCGAGCGGAACGCTGTTGGTGGTTTTCAGCAGCAGCAGGGCGGCGGCAATGCCGATCACCAGCTTTACCACGGCCTCGATGACCTGAGAGATCGAGGTGGGGAGCATATTGCCCTGCCCTTGGAAGAAGCCGCGATAGGTGCTCATGATGCAGATCAGCAGCACACAGGGACCAAGGCAGCCGATGGCTGCCCATGCGTCGGGCTGGTTCTGGAACTGGGCAAGCTGGCGGCAGAATACCGTCATCAGCAGAGTCCCCGCAATGCCCAGACCGAGGAAAATAGCACGGGCGGTGGTATAGATCTTCCGCACTTGATTGTGATGCTCCAGTGCACTTACCTGAGAGATCATGCGGCTCATTGCCACCGGCAAACCGGCGGTGGAGATCATCAGCAGTATGGCATAAAGCTCATAGGCGGTGGAGTAGTAGCCGAAGCCCTGCTCACCGATAATGGCGTTGAGGGGGATCTTGTAGAGCGCGCCGATGACCTTGACGATGGCGGTGGCCATGGCAAGCAGGGCGGTGCCGTGAAGGAAGGATTGCTTTTTCTGTGCATCAGACATAGTAGCGCCTCCTTATTCCTGCGAGAACAGACGGGGGATGGCGTAGCCGGTAAGCTCCTCCACCACTGCCTTCAGATCGATGGTGGGAAAGCTGCCGTTTTGGTACAGCACCTTGCCCCGTACCATGGTCATGGCAACATCGCCGCCCTTGGCGGAGAACACCAAACCGTTCACCACATTGTGGCAGGGCATCAGATGGGGGGCGGTAAAGTCCACCAGTACTACATCTGCGTCCATGCCCTCTTTGAGCATACCGCATTGGTCGGCTCTGCCTTGGGCACGGGCACCGCTGACCGTTGCCATCATCAGGGCAGCGGCGGCGGGCAGGGCGGCGGCATCGGCGCTTTCCTGCCGCTGACGGGCGGCGGCGAAGCGCATTACCTCAAACAGATCCAGATTGCCTGCTTCCACAGCACCGTCGGTGCCAAGAGCCACATTCATGCCGGATCGAACACAGTCACGGATGGACGCGGAGGCTCTGCCGGATTTGGCATCGGCAAGGGGCAGCGCCACGGCGGTGGCTTTGTGCTTGCCCAGCAGCGCTATGTCCTCCTCGGTCAAGGCGGCGCAGCCTGCGGCGGTCACCGGAACAGCAAAGAGCCGGTGGCAGCCCAGAAGCTGGGCAGGGGAAAGCCCGGTGCGATCCATGCAGCCCTCAGCCTCCTCGGTGCTTTGGGCAAGGTGGAGCTGGAAGCCCAGACCCTGCTCGGCGGCGTAGCCTGCCAGCGCTTCCCACAGGCGGTAGTTGCTGGTGTATTCGGCATAGATGCCGGCATCGATGCGAAGCCGTCCGCCGTCGTAGCCGTGCCATGTTTCCGTGACCCGGCGCAGCTCGGCACACTGCTCGTCGGTCTCAAAGTCAAAGTCCTCGTTTTCGTCGATGAACCGGTAGGCAGACAGGGCGATATTCGCCTTGATGCCTGCCTCTGCCGCCGCCTGAGCGGTGGCGTCGGGATAATAGTACAGGTCGGAAACGGAGGTGATGCCAAAGCGCAGACACTCGGCAATGCCCAGCAGGGCAGCAGCCTTTGCGCTGCGGGAGTCCATTTTTGCCTCCTTTTGCAGCACATTTTCCAGCATTTCCAGATTTCCCAGATCGTCTAAGTAGCTGCGCAGCACCGTGGCTGCCAGATGGGTGTGGCAGTTGATCAGACCGGGCATGGCGACCATGCCGGTGCCGTCGATGATGGTGGCAGGCTGCTCCTTGGGGGGCTGCCGGGTAATGGAGAGGATCTTTCCGTTCTCGATGGCAATGTATGCGCCAAAGAGGACATCCATCCGTTCATTCATAGTCACAACGGTGACATTGGAGATCAGCGTATCCATAAAAAGAGTTCCTTTCTAGCCCATCCGTTCAAACAGGGCGTGCTTTTGTGCCAGCACGCTGTCCAGCTGCTGGATGTACTGCTCCGGGAATTTGGGGTTGTGCAGCCGCTCCAGCCGTCCGCCGGGCAGATTTACCTTGTTCATACCGCCGCCACCCAGAGAGACGATGGTATGCAGCTCTTCCATCATGTAGATGTTATACAGGCAGTCAAGACCGTCCTTGCTCCAGCCCACATTTTCAAAGCTGCCGGACATATATTTCTGCCGGTACAGATAGTAGGGCTTGTAGCCAAGTTGTCGCAGGCGGAGGTTGGCGTATTCCACCATCTGCGCCACATCGGTGCCGGAGGGCAGATCCACCCGCTTTTCGAACAGGTCGGCGCCCTTTTTCAGCGCGAGGGTGTGCACGGTGATATTGGCAGGCGCTAAGGCTGCCACCGTATCCAGCGAGTGGCGGAAACCCGCTGGGGTGTCTCCGGGTAGCCCGGCGATCAAGTCCATATTGATGGCCTTGTAGTCGGCGGCAACTGCCTGCTCATAGGCTCGGAGCACATCTGCGGCGGTGTGGGGTCTGCCGCTGCGCCGAAGCACCTCGTCCACCATGGTTTGGGGATTGATGCTCATGCGGTCGGCACCGTGGCGTCGGATAGTCAACAGCTTTTCGGCATCCAGCGTGTCCGGTCTGCCGCCCTCCACCGTGAATTCCAGCAGCCGGGACAGGTCAAAGGCATCGGTGATGCCGTCCAGCAGCCGGGCAAGCTGGTCACAGGACAATGTGGTTGGAGTACCGCCGCCTATGTAAATGGTACGCACATGGCGTCCGGAATTTGCCAGTAATTTTGCCGTCAGCGCCAGCTCTTGGTGCAGCGCTTCCAGATAGGGCTCCAGAAGCTCCGTCCGCTTGCCCACACTGCGGCTGACAAAGCTACAGTAGGCACAGCGGGTGGGGCAGAAGGGAATGCCCACATACAGGGAAATGTCCGTAGGTGCCAGCAGGGAGGCCGCCGCTACGGTGGACTTGGAGCAGTCCATGGCAAGCCGGCGGCGATCCTCGGTGACATAGTAAACATCCCGCATCAAGGCGTTGGCGGAGGACTCCGTGCCGCCCTCCAGCAGATGCTTGGTGGTCAGCTTTGTGGGCCGCACACCGGACAAAGCCCCCCATGGGGGCAGGGTGGGCAGCAGCTTTACCGCAGCGGCGTAATAGCTCTGCTGCAGCTTCTGCCGCCGCAGCCGCACGGTCTCGGAAGCCGTCCGGAACCGGCGAATGCCATGGGCGGTCTGACCGTTATAGGTGATCGTAGTGGAAGCGGTGATGTAGCTGCCGCTTCTGTGCAGCGCGGACACCGCCTCACCGGCGGCATCGCTGCCGAACAGGGACATTTGGAGCTGCTCCACCGCGTAAAGGTCGTCGTGACCGATCAGTGTCAGTTTCATGGTGTTTCCTCTTTGAAAGGGGTTACAGATAGGGGTTGGAGCGGCGTTCCGTTTCCAAGGTGGTGGCATCTGCGTGACCGGGGTAGACCTTAAAGTCTCCCGGCAGGTCGGCAAGCCGGCGCAGAGAGCGGCGGATTGCGCGCTGATCGCCGCCGGGGAGATCGGTTCTGCCGCAGGAGCCTGCAAACAGGGTGTCCCCGGAGAACAGGGCATCGCCGCAGAGGTAGCACACAGAGCCGGGAGTGTGTCCGGGGGTTTCCAGAACGATAAAGGTCAAATTGCCGGCGCGGATTTGCTCCCCATCCTCGCAAAAGCTGACTTCAGCGAAATCACAGTCGTGGATGGGGTAGAAAAAGTCGTTTATGGGGGTCTTAAACTGGGTGTAGTCGCTTTGGGACATCCAAAGAGGGCAGCCGGTGGCGTTGACGATGGCTTCCACAGCCCCTACATGGTCAAAATGCCCGTGGGTCAGCAACACGGCATCCACCGTCAGACCCAGAGAGCGGACTTTTCCCAAAATAGCTTCCGGGTCATAGCCGGGGTCGATCACCGCACATCGGTCAGCGCCGGCTTCCCAGACCAGATAGCAGTTGGTCTGGTAACTGCCAAGGGTCAAAGTTTCAATATTCGGCATATTATTTCCTCCGGGGCTCCTCCATGAGCTGAACGGTGTCCAGCAGGATGGTCACAGGACCGTCATTGACGGATTCCACCTGCATATCCGCGCCGAAGCAGCCGTGCTGGGGCGGAAAGCCCAGCTCCGCGCAGATCTCCAGAAACCGCTCATACATGGCGTTGCCCAGCTCCGGGGGCGCGGCCTCCACAAAGCTGGGACGGCGACCCTTGCGGCAGTTGCCGTAGAGGGTGAACTGGCTGACCACCAGCACCTCGCCGCCCACCTGCTCCAAACCCAGATTCATTTTGCCCTGAGCGTCCTCAAAGATGCGAAGCCCCAATGCTTTTTCCGCAAGACGGCGGCACTGTGCCTCCCCATCCTCCGGGCCTACCCCCAGCAGGATCAGAAAGCCCTTGCCGATCTTGCCTACGGTTTCGCCGCCGATGGACACGGAGGCGGAATTGACTCTTGTTAAAACAGCGCGCATGGCGGTTTCTCCTTTATAGGAAGTATTCATGGCTCCCCTGCAGGGGAGGAGGTCAGTTCTGACCCCGGCGGGAGGAGAGCACATCCCGGATGTTCAGCAGCTTGCCCCGAATGGACTCCAGCTCCTGCACATTCTTGACCTCAAACCGGACGGTAAAGACACTCTTGCCGTCGGGCAGATCCTTGCCGTTGAGCTCCTTCAAGCGGACACGGGCGGCGGTCATGGTGGTGGCAACATCCAGCAGCAGACCGTCTCTGGTGCGGCATTCCAGCTCCAGAGTGGTATCGAAGGGTTGATCCGCTTGGTTTGCCCAGTGCACCCGTACCCAGCGGGCTGCTTGGATGGGCTCATCCCGGTGGGCGGCGTTGGGGCAGTCGCAGCGGTGGATGGATACACCGAAGCCCTTGGTGATAAAGCCAATGATGTCATCCCCGGGCACGGGGGTGCAGCACTTGGCAAACTTGATCATAATGGAGTCCATATCCTCCACGATGACACCGCCAACGGCGTGGCGGTTCTTCTTGGAAGGATCGGTCTTGACGGGATTTGCCAGCACCTTTTCGTTGGTCTGCACCTTGATGGCACGGTTGATATCGTCCCGGATCCTGCCGACGGCCTTCAGCGCGGTCAGACCGCCGTAGCCGATGGCGGCATACATATCCTCCCAGTTGTCAAAGGACAGCTTTTTCAGAAGCTGGGGGCCCACCTCCGGGTCGATGGTGATGGAAAGGGGCAGACCCACCCGGCGCATTTCCGCTTCAAAGGAGGAGCGGCCGTGGGCAACATTTTCTTCCCGCTTTTCCTTTTTGAACCACTGCTTGATCTTGGTGCGTGCCTGATTGCTCTTGCAGATATTCAGCCAGTCCCGGCTGGGACCCTTGGCACTCTTGGAGGTGATGATCTCCACGATATCGCCGTTTTGCAGGGGAGTATCGATGGTGGTGATGCGCCCCATAACCTTGGCACCTACCATGGTGTTGCCCACGCCGGAGTGGATGGCATAGGCGAAGTCGATGGGGGTAGAGCCGGCGGGCAGGGATACGATCTTGCCCTTGGGGGTAAAGACGAACACCTCATCGTCGAACATATCGATCTTTAGGGAGTTTACATAATCTTCCGCATCGGTATCCTGCTGGCTTTCCAGCAGACGGCGCACCCACTCGAAATCCTTTTCGTTGCTGCCCTCGCCGCCCTGCTTGTATTTCCAGTGGGCTGCGATGCCGTATTCCGCTGTTTCATGCATCTCCCATGTGCGGATCTGCACCTCGAAGGGGATGCCCTGCGTGCCGATAACGGTGGTGTGCAGGCTTTGGTACATATTGGGCTTGGGGGTGGAGATATAGTCCTTGAACCGGCCGGGCACCAGATTGAACAGATCGTGGATATGTCCCAGCACATTGTAGCAGTTGGGGATATTGTCTACAAGGACCCGAAAAGCATACAGGTCGTACAGCTCGGAAAGGGACTTGTTCTGGGTCACCATTTTCCGGTAGATGGAGTAGACATGCTTGATCCGGCCGTAGGTTTTGTTGGAGATACCCACCTTCTGCAGTCGGGTGGTGACCCGCTCCTGAATGGCGTTCATAAATGCCTCGTCCTGTTCCTCGTGAGCCTTCAGATAAGCCATGATCTGCGCATAGGCCTCCGGATCCAGATACCGCAGGGAGATATCCTCCAGCTCCCACTTGATCTTCTGCATACCAAGACGGTGCGCCAGCGGCGCGTAGATATCCATGGTCTCCCGGCACTTGCTAACCTGCTTGGCGGGGGACTGGTACTGCATGGTGCGCATGTTGTGGAGACGGTCGGCGATCTTGATGAGCACCACCCGGATGTCCTTGGACATTGCCATGAACATCTTCCGCAGATTTTCCATCTGCGCCTGCTCCGTGGAGGAGAAATTGGCACGGGTCAGCTTGGTGACGCCCTCCACCAGCTCCGCAACGGTACTGCCAAAGCGCTTGGCGATATCATCGTGGGAGGCGTCGGTGTCCTCGATGCAGTCGTGGAGCAGTGCGCCCAGCACCGCATCCATATCCAGCCCCATCTCTGCCACGATCTCGGCGACAGCCAGAGGGTGGATGATGTAGGGGGAGCCGTCCTTGCGCTTTTGATCCTTGTGCTTGTCGCTGGCGTATGCCACAGCCTGCTCGATCAGCGCCATATCGATGCCGATCAGGTGCTTTTGCACCGCGGCACACATACTTTCGTAATGTTCGCTAAAGGATTCCACTTAATTCAACTCTCTTTCACCTGCAGCAGAAGCTGCATCGTATGGCTTTGATTCAGGTCGGCCTTCTGCCGCCCCGGTGTCAGCCGGATGGAAATGTATTTGTGGAGCCGCCGGGTCTGCACAAGACCCACATCGGCGAAAATATCCAGACAGGTCAAAAGCTGTCCTAAGTCCAAGGGACTTCCGGACCAGCGGACGATCTTCCGGCAAAGGCACATGGGAGCCTCCTGCACCTGCGGTGCGCCGCAGGCGGCAAGGTAGCGCCAGACGGTGGCAAGGGTCTGACGGTCCGGCAGCAGCAGCGCCGCCCCTTCCCGTTCCAGACAGCCGCTGACCATCGCCCGGTACAGACCCAGCTCGGCGGTGCATTCGGCACTGCAGGCAGGACGGATATCCAAAATGTTCATCTGGGCGCTCCGTTCATCCTTGAACTCGTTGACTTGGGGAGAAAATGCCACATCCACCAGATCCCCCTGCACAATGGAGGCGGATTCCGCGGTGGCGGAAAAATAGATGGCGTTGACGGCGTGACGCCCCCGGCGCAGACGCAGCCGCAGATGGCGGCCGTTGCCTACGGGACGGATCCGCTCCACCGTCAGCCGTTCCATCATCAAGGTGGGCTTGGGGCAGCCGTTTCCGCAGGGCTCCAGCTGATCCAGCGCGTCGATGCCGCCCACGGTGAGCAGCTCCGGATCAATGGCACAATCGATGGAAATGCTGGTGCGTGGGGTATCGTCGCTGTAGAAGCTGGCAGCAAGAGCGCAGATCTCTTTTCGAAAGGCGGGGATATTGTCTCTTGTGATGGTGAAGCCTGCCGCCAGCTCGTGACCGCCGTAGCTTTCCAGCAGGCCGGACAGGGAGGTCAGAGCGGAAAACAGGTTGAAGCCGCCGTAGCTGCGGGAGCTTGCCTTGCCGTGCTCGCCGTCCAGACAGATCAGAAAGGTGGGACAGCAGAATTCCTCGGCGATGCGGCTGGCAACGATGCCTACCACGCCCTGATGCCAGCTGTCGTCTGCCAGAACGATGGCCTCCGGGGGCTGATCCTCCGGGAGCATGGCAATGACTTGTTGGTAGATCTCCGATTCCACCGCCTGCCGCTGGCGGTTCAAGTCGCACAGCGCCTTTGCCAGACGGCTGCCCTCGGCGGGGCTTTCGGTGAGGAACAGGTCGATAGCAAGGTCGATCTTGCCCATTCGCCCGGCGGCATTGATCCGGGGCGCCAGCATAAAGCCGATGGCGGAGGCGGAGAGCTGGCTGGGATCACAGCCGGCTTCCTTCATCAGCGCCGCCAGACCGCAGCGGCGGGTGTTTTTCAGCGCCTCCAGACCCCGACGGACGAACACCCGGTTTTCTCCCTGCAGCAGCATCACATCGGCAACGGTGCCCAGAGCGACCATATCGGCATACTCGGCAAGCACCTTTTCCTGGCTGCCGCAGAGAGCACAGGCGAGCTTAAATGCCACGCCCACACCGGAAAGGTTCTTGTGGGGATAGGTACAATCCCGGCGATGGGGATCTACCACCGCTGCCGCCTCCGGCAGTGTTTCCTTACACTCGTGATGGTCGGTGATCACAAGGCTGATGCCAAGCTGCTTGCAAAGCTGTGCCTCGTCAATGGCGGTGATGCCGCAATCCACGGTGACGATGAGCTGAATGCCCTCCTTATGGAGCTGGTGGATAGCGATGGGGTTTAAGCCGTAGCCCTCCTCCAGCCGTCCGGGGATGTAGGGGACACAATCCGCGCCCATACCCCGCAGAAAAGAGGTCAGCAGGCAGGTGGCGGTGATGCCGTCCACATCGTAGTCGCCGAAAACGGCGATCTTTTCCCCACGGGACAGGGCAAGCCGTACCCGGTCGGCTGCCTTTGCCATATCGGTCATGGCATAGGGGTCGATCAGCGGTGCGGCACAGTCTAAGTACCGGTGGGCATCCCGGGGATCCCGGATGCCCCGGGCAGACAAAACCATAGCCGTCAGCGGGGCGTACCCGGCGGCTACAAGCTGGTTTACTGCTTCCGATCTTGGCTTTGATACATTCCAGATTCCGTATTTCAAGTTCATGCACATCCAATAATTACTTTTTCTCATTATTATAACAAAAACCCCGCGGATGCACAATAGCCGGGATGGAAATTTTTCAAAACCGGGGCAGTTCTGTCCGGTCAAGTCTCCTTTTTCAGCGCGCCGGAGACCTCCGCTGCCACCATGGCGACCATAGGCGCCAAAAGCATTCCCGGAAATCCCCAGAGCCGATAGCCGATATACAGCGCCACCAGTGTCATCAGCGGATCCAACCCAAGCTGCTTGCCCAGCAGCCGTGGCTCCAATGCGGAGCGGGTCAGTGCCGCGGCGGCATAGATCCCCAGCAGCCCCGCCGAGCGCAGGCTGTTGCCCTGCAGAAAGGATACAAGCGCCCACGGAAGCAGCACCAGTCCGGTGCCCAGCATGGGCAGGGCATCCACCAGCGCCACAAGCAGCGCCCAGAGAGGGGCATAGGGGATCCCCAGCAGAAAAAGCCCTGCGGTGAGGATGAGGAAGCTGATGCTGCCCAGCTTCATCTGTGCCCGCAGCCAGCCCCCCAGAAGCTGCCGCAGCCGTTTCAGCGCAGGCAGATACCGCCTGTGAAGGTTTTCCGGCAGCTTGCTTTTGCAGAAAGCCTTGATCCGGGGCAGACGGGAGGAGATCATAAAGGCGGACAGCACTCCGGTGCCCACGGTCAGCGCACCGCTGCCCACATGGCTCAGCACCGAGCCTGCCATCCCCGGCAGACGGCCGGTGATGTTTTCCATTATGGCGGAGCCGCTGTCGAACAGGTTCAAGATCCCTTGGTTTACGGTTGGGCGCACCGTTTCCGGCATTCCTGCGGTGAGCCGCAGCAGGGAGTCCTCCAGCGTGGTGAGGGCGGATAAGGCAGAGTCTGCCAGTTGGGGCACGGTCTTTGCCAAGGTTCCCAGCTGGCGTACCAGCACCGAGCACAGCAGCACCACCACCGTGCCCAAAAGCACCAGCGTGGCGGCAACCCCGATGCCGGCGGCAGCGGGCCGGGGCAGCTTTAGCCGCCGGATGCAAAGCGCCACCAGCGGCTCTGCGCCCAAGGCTACCAGCGCCCCCAGCAGAAAGGGCAGCGCCAAGGGCAGCGCAAACCGGATCGCCAGCCAGACCCCGAAAAAGACCAGCACCAGCGCCGTCAGCTTACCCAATGTGTTCCGCGGCATGAAAATCCTCCTTTTCCTCTTGCATTTTGTCAAAACTGTGTTACAATCGTCTATGGAAATACATTTGTGTGCCGGGAGAAGCCATTTCCCCAAAAAAGATTTACTGCTTAGGAGGTTCCTTATGGCAAACAGCCCGAAATATTATATCGTAGAAGCATCCGCGCTGCCGGAGGTGTTTTTGAAGGTGGCAGAGGCAAAGCGCCTGCTCTCCACCGGGGAAGCTGCCACGGTGAATGAAGCCACCCGAATGACGGATATCAGCCGCAGCGCTTTTTATAAGTACCGGGATGCGGTGCTTCCCTTCCAGAACATGATGACCGGCAGGATCGTTACCTTCCAACTCATGCTCCATGATGAGCCCGGCGTGCTGTCGTCCATTCTGGCGGTATTTGCCGGCAGCGGCACCAACATTCTGACCATCAATCAGACCATTCCCTCCGGCGGCTGTGCCATGGTCACCGTTTCCGCCCAGACCATGGATATGGAGTGCCATCTGGAGGATCTGCTCCACCGCTTGGAAAAGACACCGGGCGTTGTGAAGGCAGAGGTACTTGCGGGATAAATAAGGAACGCCCCGGGCAGCGCCCGGGGCGGCGCTTTTTTCGTCACCAAGCACCCATAGCTGACATAGGATGCAGCGGAGGTGATGGCAATGCTGATAGTGCAGAAGTACGGCGGCAGTTCCCTTGCGGACAGCGGCAGGATCCTGTCTGCAGCCCGCCGGATCACCCGTCTTGCCCAACAGGGGGCGCAGATGGTGGTGGTGGTGTCGGCACAGGGGGATACCACCGATGATCTCATTGCCGCTGCCGGGCAGATCAACCCCAGAGGCTCTGCCCGGGAGATGGATGCCTATATGGCTGCGGGAGAGCAGCTCAGCGCGGGGCTGATGGCAATGGCCATCGGCGCCCTGGGCTACCCGGCGGTGAGCCTCACCGGGTGGCAGGCTGGTCTGCACACCGACGGTGTCCACGGAAACGCCGAAATACAGTGGCTGGAGGACAGCAGGATCCGGCAGGAGTTGGAGCAGGGAAGGGTCGTTGTGGTGGCGGGGTTTCAGGGCATCGGCCCCAACGGAGATATCACAACACTTGGCAGAGGGGGCTCCGATACCACTGCAGTGGCATTGGCGGCGTTTTTGCAGGCGGATATGTGCCAGATTTTTACGGATGTGGACGGTGTGTATGACCGGGATCCCCGGCGATATCCGGGAGCCACCCGTTTTGGCAGGATCTCCTATGACCGGATGCTTCGGCTCATCGAAAACGGGGCGCAGGTGCTCCATGACCGCTCCGTGGAGCTGGCAAAGAGGCATGGGATCTGTTTGGAGGTGCTGTCTGCCTTTACCGGGGCACCGGGGACACTGGTAGGGCCGTTGGAGTGATTGTACCCCTTTCTGGAAAAGGATATTCTGAAAAGCGTAAAAAAAGCCTGTCATGGAAGAACGCAGCTTTCTTCCGTGACAGGCAGAATTTATAGTTTTTGATACAGCCGGGTCAGCAGCCGCCGCATGGGCACGAACAGCAGCAGGGCGATCACAAAGTTTCCGACGCAGTGGGCAATGTCAAAGGGGATACCGGATGCCCATTTTGCCGCGGCGTAGCCAAAGCCGCCGATGCAGACATCAACCGGGGCGCACAGAGCACCAAAACACAACCCGAAGCTGCCGGAAAGCAGCGCCCATACCAGCGGATGCTCCGCCTTCCGCAGCAGCCATGCCAAGGCAGCCAGAATTGCCCAGATATACAGATACATCACATTCCATGTGCCAAGTCCCCAGACCAAGATCTCCAGAAACACATACACATAGATGGGGTACAGCGCCTTCAGCCCCAGTACCACGGCGAAGAGCATCACCATCAGAGATACCGGCTCGATGTTGGGCAGGGCGCTCATTGCCATCTTGGCACCGAAGGTCAGTGCGCCCAGTACCGCAAAGAGGGTGATCCGGCTTAAAGAAAGCTTTTTCTTAGCCAACAGTATACACCAGCTTATAGATGCCGCCGTCGGTGATAGGGGTGGTGTCTGCGCCCTGCATTGCCATTTGATCACCCTCATACAAAGCCCACCAGCCGCTGTCCACACTGTAATCGGCGGTCTCGCCGTCTACGGTGGAGATGAATAGGCCGTAAGCTCCGATCTCGCCTTCCACAAGACCCTCGGCAAGGATCACAGAACCCAGATATTCCTCGTCGCTCTCATAGGAGAAGTCCTTGGAGGTGCCGTCCTTGTGGACGACGGTGACGGTGAAGGCTTTGCTGCCCTCCTGAGGTTCGGGACGGGTGAAGAAATAGACGGTCAGCAGCAGAGCGGCCGCAACCAGCATGGCGATCACGGCGATCAGCAGCTTTTTGTTTTTCAACATATAGGTTACCTCCTGAAATAAAAATACTGCGGCGCCCCAAAATGAGCGCCGCAGCCGTCTTTCTGCGACAAGATCCGCACCTCCCTGTAAACACGCAGGGGGAGGAGACGCTTCGCGTAGGTCTTCTGACTTGCGTTTTACCCGGGGCTGCGACCCGGGAGCGCTCCCTGCCTTCCCGGAAAGATCCAGTGACCGGCTTTCGCCGAAAGGGAGCACCGTCAACGCATACAGCGGCGGTACCGTCCGGGATTCTCACCCGGTTATCTTGTTCAGCAGGCGAAGCCCGGCGCTCCGTCTGCCACGCAAAGGCTATGGAATTGTCTTAGTCATTTTAACATAGGCAGCCCTGCTCGTCAACAGCAGAAAAGCCTGCCCCGGCAGCACAATAGCTGCAGAAGATAGCAAAAACACAGACCGGAGCAGGGAGAGCCGCCGAAAGAGAAGCCCCGGAAAGAGCCTGCCTGCTGGGTGTATGCCTCGCCGCCCTGTTCCATTCGGTTCAGGGTGTAGAGATAGGTCTGGTTGTCCGGCTCCATGGATACCGCCTTGCGGATATGCTCCAGCGCCGTGACTTGATTGCCCAGACCGTTGTGGGCAAGGGCGCTGAGGTAGTACCACCGGGCATTTCTCTCGGTGGCGTTATCCAGCACATTCAGCGCCTCTTGATACCGGCGGTACTGGATATAGCGGTAAGCCGCCTGCTGGTACTGGTCGCCGGAATTCCGGTTTTGCCGGTAGCTTTGCTGCCATGCTCCGCCGAAGGGGTCGTAACCGGTGTAGCTGCCGTAGCTGCCATAACTGCCATAGCCGCCGGAGGTCTGCTGTGCCTTCTCCGGGTTTTTGATCTGCTCATAGGCGGCGTTGATCTGCTGCATCTTTTTGGCAGCAGCTTCATCGCCGGGGTTGAGATCCGGGTGGTATTTTTTGGCTAGGCTTCGGTATGCCCGCTTGATCTCCTCGTCGGAAGCGTTGGGGCTGACTCCCAGTATCTTGTAAGGATCGTCGATCATTTCGTTCCTCCCGCAGCGGCTTTGCGCTGCCGTCTCCATTCTATCCAAACGCCGCTGTAAAGGATGTTGTCCAGCAGCGGCTTATCCTGCACCAGCGGAAGCCGTTCATAGGCTTGGGTGCATCGTGCCATGGCAAGCACCAGATACCGCTCCCACTTTTGAGGATCCTCGCCCATGCCCATGGCGGCAAAGGGATTGTAGCGGTTTTTCTTCACATCCCGGCGGTAGTCTATGGCGGCATCCGTCAGATAGATAAATCTGCCCAGCGCCATGCCCATCTGCCGCAGATCATCCTCCCACAGATCCTTGCGGTATACCAGCAGCTCCTCCATCAGCGCGCCGAACCGGTTAGCAGGCAGGTCGGGATTGGCGCAGCCCTCCGCTTCCAAGACGCGCAGCTCCCGGATGCATGCTTCAATGGCTTGGCATTGCCGGGGGTAGCGGCTGCGAATGGAAGGGATGTGCTTTTCAAACACAGCGGAAACTGCCTTGGCAGACAGCCGCCGGTCGTCCTCCCAATCGTCCAGCGCGTTGTAGTACCCCAGTGCCACATTCATATCCGCGGCATAGCTGATATATTCGTTATCCACCCAGCTTCTGCGGCGCAGAGGATGCAGGCTGCAGGCTTTGGGCCCGCCGATCTCCTCCGGCTCATAAAGGCTGCTCAGCAGTAGGGCAAGGAAAGCCATGTCATAGCTCAGTCCCAGCCGGGAAAGCTGAGAGGCATTTTCCCGAATCCGGCGGCAAATGCCGCAGTATACCGCGCCGTAGCGCTCCTTTTGTGCCTGCGTCAGCTCGCTTGTGCTGGCGCTTACATAGCCAAACATACCTTTGCCCCCTTTTTTCTCATAATACCCCGAATTTGTGAACAGGGGGTAAAGTTTTAGGCGTTTTCCCTGTTTTTGATCAAATAATTCAACGCGCCGCCGTAAAACAGGATGGAAATACAGCAGTACAGCCACAGCATGCTCAGCGCCACGGCGTAAACAGAGCCGTAGATGTTGGCGTAGCTGGGGAAATGGTCTACATACAGAGAGTAGACATGGGAAAAGACCTGCCAGCCGATGGCAGCAAGCAGTGCGCCGGGAAGGCTCTCCGAAGGGCGGTTTTTCCGGTTGGGCAGCACGGTGAAGATGGCGGTGAACACCGCTGTCTGCACCGCCAGCAGCAGAAAGAACCGCAGATCGATGATCCCGGTCAAAAGCCGCATCAGCGGATTGTCCAGAGACTCCAGTGCTCCCACCAGCGCGCTGCCGAACACATGGAGCACCAGCGTCAGCAGCAGTACCAGAAAGAACAGGAAGGTGTACACCACGCTGATGGAACGGGTATACAGGTAGCCTCGATCCTCGGAGGTCTCATACACCGCATTGAGCCCGGTGAGCAGACCGTAGATCCCACGGCTGGCAGACCAGAGCGTTGCCACAGCCGACAGGGAGATCACCATGCCGGAGGTGCTTTGGTAGGTGTTTAGGATCAGCTTTTCCGCCTCCGGCAGCAGTGCCGCAGGCAGCACTCCCTCCAGCACGCCGATGAGGGCGTGTACATCCAAAGGTGTGTAGCGCAGGATACCCAGCAGCAGAAGCAGCGCCGGGAATACCGCCAGAACGATGAAGAAGCTGGCATTTGCCGCATGGATGGGGATGTCCTTTTCTTCCAGCGCACGAACAGTGTGGTAGATCTTGCCGATCAGCCCCCCCTTGGGGATCTCTTTCATAGCCACGCCTCCTTTCTCCAAGATCCGACAATAGAAACAAGCGCCCGCTGCCCAATGGGCAGTGGGCGCTGTGGTCTTATTCTGCGGAGATCATATAGTAGTAGACCGGCTGGCCGCCGTTGATCAGATTCACATCCGCGTCGGGGCAGATCTGGCTGAACAGGTCTGCCGCCTTTTGGGCGTGCTTTTCAGAGATATCCGCGCCGTAGTAGATGGTGATATACTCCTTGCCGTCGTCGCGCACCTTTTCTGCAAGGGAGCGCAGCAGTACCTTGATGTCCCGGCTGGTACCGAACAGGGCACTGCCGTACATGGCAAGATAGTCGCCCTCATGGATCATGTAGCCGTCAAAATCGGAGTTCCGGGCGGCATAGGTGATCTGCATGGTGTCCACGGTGGACAGGGCTTCCTCCATGGCGGCGGTGTTTTCTTCTTCCGTGCCCTCGGGGTTAAAGTTCAGCATAGCGGTGATGCCCTGAGGAACGGTCTTGCTGGAGATCACGATGACCTTCTTGGGGGTCAGCGGGTCCACCTGCTGGGCAGCCATGATGATGTTCTTGTTGTTGGGCAGCACATACACGGTATCGGCAGGTACCTGATTGACTTTTTCCAGAATGTCCTGCGTGCTGGGGTTCATGGTCTGACCGCCGGAAATGATACCGTCCACGCCCAGATTCATAAACACATCTGCCAGACCCTCGCCGGCACAGACCGCCACGACACCGATGGGCTTTTCGCTCTCGGCGATCTTGGGTGCGATCTCCTGCTCGCTGAGCACCTTCTCGGTGTGCTGCAGGCGCATGTTTTCGATCTTTACGGTGACAAAGGAACCGTAGTTGATGGCTTCGTGGAGGGCGGTGCCGGGATCGTTGGTGTGGACATGGACCTTGATGATCTCCTCGTCATCCACCAGCACCAAGCTGTCGCCTAGCTCGCTGAGGAAGGCACGCAGAGCCTCGGGATCCTTGTCGTTCTCCCGGGAGATGATGAACTCGGTGCAATAGGTGAAGGTGATGTCCTCGGCGTCGAAGTCGGAGAAGGCAGCTTGCTCCTTGACCTCTGCAGAGCCTGCTTCGGGGGCAACGATGTCCTGACCCTGCAGCACAGCATAGAATGCTTCCAGAACCAGCAGCCAGCCTTTGCCGCCTGCGTCCACCACCCCTGCCTTTTTCAGCACGGGGTTCTGGTTGACGGTGTTAGCCAGCGCCACCTTCGCTTCGGCGATGGCGGCTTCCTGCACAAATTCAAAGTAGTTGTTCTCATTGGCGGCATCGGCAGCCTTGGCGGCAGCCAGACGGGCAACGGTGAGGATGGTGCCCTCGGCGGGCTTCATGACCGCCTTGTAGGCGGCATCCACGCCCTCCTGCAGAGCGGCTGCCCACAGCACACCGTCACACTCCTCAGCACCCTTCAGCTTCTTGGAGATGCCCCGCAGCAGCAGGGACAGGATAACGCCGGAGTTGCCACGGGCGCCCCGCAGCATGGCGGAGGCGGAAATGGAAGCTGCCTTGCCCAGATCGGGATCCTCAGCCTTGCGCAGATCGGCGGCAGCGGCGTTGATGGTCATGGACATATTGGTGCCGGTGTCGCCATCGGGCACAGGGAAAACATTCAGCTCGTTGAGAGCCTGCTTATTGATCTCAATGGAGGCGGTCGCGCTGATCATCATTCTGCGGAAATCGGCCCCGGTGATAGTCTGCCTCAATTTGTCTCTACCTCTCTTTATCCAATCATCATAGAATCGATATACACATTCACGGCACGAACCTGAGTGCCGGTGCACTTGGTGACCACATAGCGAACCTCGGAGATGATGGAGCTTGCCACCGCGTTCAGGTTCACGCCGTTGTCTACCACGATATGCAGATCGATGGAAATGGTGTCGTCTTCATGGAATTCGACCTTAACGCCCTTGCCCACGGATTCCTTCCGCAGCAGGTGGAACAGACCGTCGGTGACGGAGCGGGCAGCCATGCCCTTTACACCGAAGCAGTTGGCGGCGGCGGTGCCGACGATCTCGGTATACACCGCGGAGCTGACATTGACGCTGCCGTTTTCGTTGTTATGATGGATCATATACAGTTCCTCCTATATTCAGATCATGCTCTTTTCCCAGCAATCGGGAGCGGTCAGACCCATCATCTTCACAATGGTGGGAGCCACATTGGCAAGACCGTAGCTGCCGGGCAGGATGTCCCAATGGTTATCCTTGTCGTAGATGATAAAGGGAACAGGATTCAGAGAGTGGGCGGTACGCACGGAGGTCTTGCCCTTCTTGGTTTCGGTCATCTGGTCAGCGTTGCCGTGGTCGGCGGTGATCAGCAGGGTGTAGCCGTACTTGTCGGCGGCTTCCACGATGGCGGAAAGACCGCTGTCCACACATTCCATGGCGTAGACAACTGCCTCCATAACGCCGGTGTGACCCACCATGTCGCCGTTGGGGAAGTTGCAGCGGAGGAACTGGAACTTGCCGGAAGCCATGTTCTCCACCATCTTCTCGGTGATCTCCTTGGACTTCATGGCAGGTGCCTGCTCGAAGGGGATCACATCGGAGGGGATCTCCTCATAGGTCTCCAGCTCTTCGCAGACCTTGCCGGAGCGGTTGCCGTTCCAGAAGTAGGTCACATGGCCATATTTCTGGGTCTCGGACAGGGCATATTCCCGGATGCCTGCGTCACACAGGACCTCGGTCAGCGTGTTGGTGATCACAGGGGGCTGCACCAGATAGTTTTCGGGGATGTTCAGATCGCCGTCATACTGCAGCATACCGGCAAACTTTACACCGGTATAGTCGCCCCGGTCGAACTTATCGAAATCCTTCCGGTCAAAGGCAAGAGAGATCTCCTGTGCCCGGTCGCCCCGGAAGTTGAACAGCACCACGGAGTCGCCGTTGGCGATCTTCGCCACGGGCTGACCCTCTCTTGCCACCACGAAGGCGGGTAGATCCTGATCGATGCAGCCGGTCTCGGCGCGGTAGGTCTCGATGGCTTCCTTGGCAGAGGAGAACATTCTGCCCTGACCCTGCACATGGGTGTGCCAGCCCTTTTCTACCATGCCCCAGTTTGCCTCGTAGCGGTCCATGGTCAAGTGCATTCTGCCGCCGCCGGAGGCGATGGCATAGTCGCAGCCTTCGGTATTCAGTTGAGCAAGCACAGCCTCCAGCGCGCCCACATACTCCAGAGCGGAGGTGGCAGGCACATCACGGCCGTCCAGCAGGATGTGGCAATATGCCTTCTTCACCCCGGCGGCATGGGCTGCTTTCAGCAGAGCGATGAGATGGGAAATGTTGGAGTGGACGTTGCCGTCGCTGAGCAGGCCGAGGAAATGCATCGCCTTGCCTGCCTTGGCGTTTTCCACCAGATCTACCCAAGTGGCGGAGGCAAACAGGCTGCCGTTCTCGATGGACTCACCCACCAGCTTTGCGCCCTGAGAGTAGACCTGACCGCAGCCAAGGGCGTTGTGACCCACCTCACTGTTGCCCATATCCTCGTCGGAGGGCAGACCGACGGCGGTGCCGTGGGCCTTCAGGTAAGTATGGGGGCAGGTTGCCAGCAGACGGTCAAGTGTGGGGGTCTTGGCGACCACAACGGCATCGCCGCTGCCGCCGTCACCCTTGCCTACGCCGTCCATAATGACCAATACAATGGGTTTTTTCATAAAAAGAAACCTCCAAAATGTGTTTAGGACAGATTTTTGCACTTTATCAGTTGTATTATTTTACATTATTTTTTCCAAACTTACAACCCATTTTTTAATTTTTCCGTTCCACACAAAAAAATTCTCCGGGAAAAGGCCTTTTTGGGCTGTTTTCCCGGAGAATGTTAACCATATTTTAAGAAATGGTAAGATTTTTCAGCGTTTTTTCTTCTTGGCGGAGTATTTGCCCTGTTTTTGGTTGGCAAGGAAGATCCAAGTCACCAGACTCATCAGCAGCACCAGCGCCAGAAGCCCCAAGATCCAGCCTGCCCAGTTGATGCCGCCGGGCTCGGCAGGGGGCGGCACGGTCTCCTGAGGAGCGGTAGGCGGTGCGGTCTGGGGGGGAGGTGCGGTAGGCGGCGCGGTGGGTGCGGCGGTCTCCTCGGTAGGCACGGTGGTCTCCTCAGTGGGCTCGGTAGTTTCTTCCGTTGGGGCGGTGGTCTCTACCGTGGGCATGGTGGTCTCCTCGGTGGGCGCGGTGGTCTCCAGACTGGGGTCATAGGGGTCGGTGCCGTCGGAGGCGAGAAATTCGATGCGGCCATTGAAGGCTTCCTCAAGCTGCTTGATGTATTCTATGCCCCAAGGCCGCTCCACCGGGAAATAGATCTTGGCATAGGTGTCCCACAGGCAGTTGGAGCGGAAGGAGGGGAAGCGTCCCGCACAGTGGATGGCGGTGAGGTTGGTGCAGCCCCGAAGGCAGTTTTTGCCAAAGACCTTGAAGCTGGCGGGCATGTGCAGCGCCGTCAGACCGTCGCAGCCCCGAAATGCCTCCGCACCGATCTCGTACATGGCGCTGCCAAAGTCCACGGAGGTGATGCCGTCGTAATCCTTGAAGCTGTATGCGCCCACATAGGTGATGCCGCCGGTGAAAACCACCCGGCTGATCTGATTTTTGTGGGCAGCCCATGGAGCGCCGCCCTCGGTGAAATCCGGCATGTTGCCGGAGCCGGAAACGGTGAGGGTGCTGCCGTCAAGGCTCCATGTAAAGCCATTGCCGAAGCTCTGGACTTCTGTGGCAAGCACCGGCAGGCAGAGACTTGCCAGCAGGCAAAGCAAAAGCAGCAAAGAAAGTATGCGGTTTTTCATAAGAATACCTCCTTAGTTCATGGTTCCCTGAGCGCGGCGGAACAGCTCCCCGATCCGCTGCCGCAGAGCGCGGGCTTCGGGGGTGTCGGCAGTGCCCTGTGTATCGATCCATTGGGCGGAAGCGGCCTGCGCCTGCTTCAGCGTCTGCAGGTCAAAGCTCAGATCCGCCACCCGGAAGGCAGGAAGACCGGACTGTCTCGCACCGAAGAAATCGCCGGGACCCCGCAGCCGCAGATCCTCCTCGGCAATGCGGAAGCCGTCGGTGGTCTTACACAGCGCCTTCAGCCGTGCCACCGTCTCCGGGTTTCGGTTTTGGGTGGTGAGAATGCAGTAGCTTTGGGCGCTGCCTCTGCCTACCCGTCCCCGAAGCTGGTGAAGCTGGGAAAGACCGAACCGGTCTGCGTCCTCAATGACCATCAGCGTGGCATTGGGAACATCCACGCCCACCTCAATCACTGTGGTTGCCACCAGAACATCCGCTTCTCCACGGGAAAAGGCGGTCATCACTTCTTCTTTTTCTGTGCCCTTCATCTGACCGTGGAGCAGAGCGATCCGCAAATCGGGGAAAACGGTTTTTTGCAAAGTTTCCGCCCAGACGGTGGCTGCCTTGATGCCCAGCTCCTCGTTTTCCTCCACCGCGGGGCAGACCACATAGCTCTGGTGACCCTCGGCTGCCTGCTTGCGGATAAAGGTGTTGATCCGGCTGCGCATATTCTCTCCCACAAGGAAGGTCTGCACCTGCTGCCGTCCCGGAGGAAGCTCGTCCAGCACGGACACCTCCAGATCACCGTACATCAGCAGCGCCAGCGTCCGGGGGATGGGGGTGGCGGACATTACCAGCAGGTGGGGATCGGTGCCCTTGGCGCCCAGCGCCGAGCGCTGCGCCACACCGAAGCGGTGCTGCTCATCGGCGATCACCAGACCCAGATCATGGAAAACGGTGGTGTCCGTCAGCAGAGCATGGGTGCCGACTACAAGCTGCACCTGTCCCTCGGCGATCTGCCGGCGCACATCCTTCTTTTGCTTGGGGGTCAGAGACCCGGTCAGCAGCGCCACAGACCAGCCCAGCGGGGCGAACAGCTTGGACAGGGAAGCGTAATGCTGCTCCGCAAGGATCTCTGTGGGCGCCATCAGCGCCGCCTGATAGCCGTTTTGCATGGCAAGCTGGGCGGCGGCAGCAGCCACCATGGTCTTGCCGCTGCCCACATCTCCCTGCACCAGCCGGTTCATGGGCGTACCTCTGCACAAGTCGTCTGCGATCTCGGCGATGGCGCGGCTCTGGGCACCGGTGAGGGCAAAGGGCAGCGCGGCGTAAAAGGCGGTCAGCTCCCGGTTTTGATAGGGGTCGGTCCTTTTCTCCGCCCGGGCGGCACGCATCAGGGAAAGCCCTGCGGAAAATACGAAAAATTCCTCAAACACCAGCCGCTTTTTGGCAAGCTCCGCTTCCTCCATGGAGGCAGGCGCATGGATGGCATAGTATGCCCGCTCCGCAGGCAGGATGCCGTACTCCCGGCGCACCTGCTCCGGCAGGATCTCCGCCGGGGGGTCACAGACTGCCAGCGCCTGTGCAACGGTCTTGAGCATCACCGCGTTGGAAAGTCCCGCAGTCAGCGGATAGATGGGCAGCACCCGGCGGGTGGTCACCGGCGGCGCGTCCAGTGCTTCAAAGCTGGGGGAGGTCATGCCGTAGCCGGTATAGTCCCCGGAAACAGCACCGTAGAAAATGTATTCCCTGCCGTACTGAAGCTGGTCAGTGGTAAATTTCTGGTTAAAGAAGGTCAGATTCAGACGCCCGGTGTGGTCGGCGACCTGAACACGGGTGATATCCAGCCCCTTGCGGATGTGGCTGGTTCTGGGGGTGTTCATCACCATGGCACGAAAACAGGCAGGGCGGTCCGGCTCCAGCTCGCTGACGGTGACCAGACGGGTCCTGTCCTCATAGCCTCTGGGGAAATGGCAGATCAGATCCTGCAGGGTATGGATATTCAGCGCTGCCAGCAGCTTTGCCTTAGCAGGACCCACGCCCTTTAATATGCTTACGGGATCGGTCAGCTTTGCCATGGAAACACCTCCTTTTGCTCTTTTATATAGAATAGCACATCCCGGCGAAAATTTCTACACAATATATTTTCAATTGCCTTGTGCATTAGGATCCGCCCGGTGATGTATTGCGGAAACGGCACTCACAGGCAGCGAGAGATTTTTTCGCAAGACAAGCCGGGCGGACGCAGACATACTTTGTGTATTTCAAGTCCGCCCGGTGATGTATTGCGGAAAAAGATCCGCTGCCGTATATAATGAAAAAACTCCCTCCAAGCATAAGCTCGGAAGGAGATATTTTCAGAGAAATCAGGCCAGCTTATTCAGCTGCAGAGTCATGCTGCTCTTCTTGCGGGCAGCGGTATTCTTGTGCAGAATACCCTTGATCACTGCCTGGTCGACCTTCTTCACAGCCAGCTTGTATGCAGCTTCTGCAGCGGTCTTGTCGCCACCGGCAACGGCAGCGTCAAACTTCTTGACAGCGGTCTTCAGCTCAGACTTGTTAGCCTTGTTCTTCTCGTAAGCGATCTTAGACTGAATGACATCCTTCTTAGAGGACTTGATGTTGGGCATGAGTACACCTCCTATTCGCTTATTTTGGTTCATACAGCTTCACATTATAGCGCTTGTTTCCTATAAAATCAATCCCTTTTTGAAAAAAATTTCGGTAAAATCCGAATTTTTTGCCCGGAGACGGTAAAATTTTCTGTCAAGTCTTTTTTTCTCAGAGCCCAAAAGGGGTGTTGTGTATTTTTTGGGCAGGGGAAAAACTGCGTAAAAAGTCGGAAGTTGTCAGAAATGATTATGTTAACCAAAATGGATATCCACAGAGAATCCTTCCTGTGGAAAACCCTTGTGGAAAAACCTGTGGAGAATGTGGAAAACTTAGGCTTTTCAACAGCTATTTTCGGGTTTTCCGGTTTTGTCGAAGGGGGTCGGATCTATGCATAACCGGGTGAATAATTCTGGATTCGGGGCTTTTTTCGGCGTGTTATGTCGCCGGTTTTACACCCCGGTTTTTCTCCAAACTTTGGCGAAAAAGTTGGCAACTTTTCCAAAACAGTAGGTTTGTGTCCTGCCGTTTTCCGGGCTTCGGGGAGAATTTTTGTGAAAAACCAACAAAGTATGTTTTCCTCCTGCCGGGAAATAATGAAAGGGTCAAATCCAATTTACGGAGGAGCACCATGCAGGGAAAGGTAGAGATCTGCGGCGTGAACACCGCAAAGCTGAAGGTATTGACCCAACAGGAGATGGAAAGCCTGCTGCGCAGGAGCAAGCAGGGGGATGTGCAGGCAAGGGAGGCGCTGATCGAGGGGAATCTGCGGCTGGTGCTGTCGGTGATCCAGCGGTTCAGCAGCCGGGGAGAGAACCCGGACGACCTGTTTCAAGTGGGCTGCATCGGGCTGATCAAGGCGATCTCCAATTTTGACCCGGGAAAGCAGGTGCGCTTTTCCACCTATGGCGTGCCCATGATCGCCGGAGAGGTGCGGCGCTACCTGCGGGACAACAGCGCAATTCGGGTGTCCCGTTCCCTTCGGGATGTGGCATACCGGGTGCTGCAGTGCAAGGAGGCGCTGACGGTGAAGCTGGGCAGAGAGCCTACCTTGGAGGAGATATCCAAGGAGCTGGAGCTGCCCATGGAGGACATCAGCGAGGCGCTGGACGCGGTGTGCGCTCCGGTGAGCCTCCACGACCCAGTGTACGCCGACGGCGGCGATCCGCTGACGGTGATGGATCAGGTACGGGACACCAAGAACACCGAGGGAAGCTGGATGGAGCGGATTACCCTGCGTACCGCCTTTCAAAGTCTGGGAGAGCGGGAAAAGACCATCCTGTCCCTGCGGTTTTACGACGGAAAGACCCAGATGGAGGTGGCGCGGCATCTGGGCATCTCTCAGGCGCAGGTGTCCCGGCTGGAAAAGAACGCCATTGGCACCATGCGTAAATCCGTGACCGTGTCCTAGGCATAACCGGCATCGTGGGGGCATACACTGCACCAAAGGAAAAAGGGGAGGGGCAGGGTATGTCGATGCGATTTACGCAGCTACAGTGCAAGGAAGTGATCTGCCTGCGGGACGGGCGGCGGCTGGGCTATGTCACCGATGTCCAGCTTGAGGTGCCGGAGGGAAATGTGATCGCCATCGTGGTGCCGGGGCACTGTCGGATGTTCGGGTTGGGCAGCCGGGCGGAGGACTATCTGATCCCTTGGAGCTGCATCCGCCGCATCGGCCCGGACACGGTGCTGGTGGATATCAAGCCGGAGGACTGCCGTGTTCCGAGGACAAAGGCGAAGCCGGGGTGGCATTTTTAAGTGCTGCCCCGGTTTTTTATGGAAAAAAGTAGAATAAATCCAAAAAAATTTGAAAATAATACTTGAAAAACGGGAAACTTTCAACTATAATATTTCGGCATGGGCAAAAAGACCCATGACATTTAACACCACACACCCGGTGATCGCACCCCCGAGTGCCCCATGGGGCGGGCAGTGCGAAATGATCGGGGTGGAGGACAAAACAAAAGGAGAAATTGAAAATGGCTGTCGTATCTATGAAGCAACTGCTGGAGGCCGGCGTACACTTTGGCCACCAGACCCGTCGTTGGAACCCCAAAATGGCTCCCTACATCTACACCGAGCGTAACGGTATCTACATCATCGACCTGCAGAAGACCGTTAAGAAGCTGGAGGAAGCCTACAACTTCGTTCGTGAGATCTCCGCAAATGGCGGCAATGTTCTGTTCGTTGGCACCAAGAAGCAGGCTCAGGACGCTATCAAGGAAGAAGCTGCCCGCTGCGGCGGTTACTATGTCAACGCCCGCTGGCTGGGCGGCATGCTGACCAACTTCCGCACCATGCGTACCCGTATCGACCGTCTGGCTCAGCTGCGCAAGATGGAAGAGGACGGCACCTTCGCTATGCTGCCCAAGAAGGAAGTCATCAAGCATCAGGGCGAGATCGAGAAGCTGGAGAAGTATCTGGGCGGCGTTAAGGAAATGAAGAAGATCCCCGCTGCTCTGTTTATCGTTGACCCCCGCAAGGAGCGCAATGCCATTGCTGAGGCCCGCAAGCTGAACATCCCCATCGTGGCGATCGTGGACACCAACTGCGATCCCGATGAGATCGACTATGTCATCCCCGGCAACGATGACGCTATCCGCGCCATCCGTCTGATCGCTGCCACCATGGCAAACGCTGCCATCGAGGGCCGTCAGGGTGAGGACGCAGCCGAGGCTGTCGAGGCTCCCGCCGCTGAATAATCACAACCTTACAAATACAGGAGGATTTCAAAATGGCTTTTACCGCTCAGGATGTTAAGAAACTGCGTGAAATGACCAATGTCGGTATGATGGACTGCAAGAAGGCTCTTCAGGCTACCGACGGCGATATGGACAAGGCTGTTGACTGGCTGCGCGAAAAGGGTCTGGCAAAGGCTGCCAAGAAGGCTGACCGCATTGCCGCCGAGGGCGTTGCCTATGCCACCGTCGTTAACGGTGTGGGCGTCGTCATCGAGGTCAACTCCGAGACCGACTTTGCCGCTAAGACCGATGCCTTTATGTATCTGGTGAAGAATCTGGCTGTCGTGGTCGCCGAGCAGAACCCCGCTGATGTGGATGCTCTGAAGGCTTGCACCTACCCGGGCTCCAGCTTGACCGTTACTGAGATCATGCAGGAGAAGGTCATGTCCATCGGCGAGAATATGCAGATCCGCCGCTTTGACCGCTATGCCGAGAACACCAATGTGGCTTATGTCCACATGGGCGGCACCCATGGCGTTCTGGTGAATCTGGCTGTGGAAGGCGACATCGATGTCACCGAGATCGGCAAGAATGTGGCTATGCAGATCGCTGCCATGAGCCCCAAGTACTGGGATAAGACTCAGGTGCCTCAGGCTGATGTGGACAAGGAGCTGGCCGTTCAGGTGGCTCTGATGGACAATGATCCCAAGATGGCTTCCAAGCCCGCTCAGGTCAAGGAAAAGATCGCACAGGGCAAGATGGCTGCTTTCTTCAAGGAGTCCTGCCTGCTGCAGCAGGAGTTTGTCCGCTCCGACCTCTTTAAGGGCGATGTGGAGGGCTACATTGCCAATGCTGCTAAGCAGCTGGGTGGTTCCGTCAAGTTCATCGATGCTGTTCACTATGTCAAGGGTGAGGGCATTGAGAAGAAGGTGGACGACTTCGCTGCTGAGGTCGCTGCTCAGATCGCCGGCGCCGGCAAGTAAGCGAATAAAGAGCACTCCCCAACCGGTCTCGGTTGGGGAGTTTTTGTATGCTTTGGAGGACAAATTCCGATTTGTTGGGGTGTTGGTGGTTGCTGAGCACCAAAGCCCCCCTTGCCTAAAGGGGTAAGCGAAGCGCAGTCGCGGTAGTGAATGACAGTCCGGTGGACTGTCAGAGCCGCGACCGGAATCGCCGCAGCGAT
>JAFQFP010000011.1 GCA_017398625.1 Oscillospiraceae bacterium | reverse complement strand
AAGAAGATGATGGAATGTATCAGTCAGAAATACAAAGACTTGGACACCGCAATTCATACGGCAAGAAAACTGCAATCCGAGTTTGAACGGTCAGCAGACGATAGTACCGAGAGAATAAACCGAACGGTCAGCGAGGTCATCCTGTACACCGATCTGACGGTGGGCATCATCCTGCTGAACGGACAACTGATAAGAAAGGAGAACGACACATGATACAAACCCCTACGGTCAGCCCACCGAGAGTGGTAAGAGTCATAGAACCGACCATCCCGATCCACGAAACCGTAAAAACAACATACCGAGCCTTGCGAGTGGCAGCCTACTGCCGAGTGTCCACAAAGCAAGAGGAACAGCTCCATAGCTACGAAACGCAGGTCAAGCACTACACCGACCGCATCAACGCCGAGTCGGGATGGATACTCGAAGGCATCTACGCCGACAAGGGTATCACCGGAACGAGCTACAAAAAGCGTGATGAGTTCAACCGAATGATCCGCCGATGCAAGCAAGGCAAAATCGACATGATCATCGTCAAGTCCATCGCCCGCTTCGCAAGAAACACCGTGGACTGCCTCAAGTTCGTCCGAATGCTCAACGACCTGGGCGTGGTGGTGTACTTCGAGGAACAAGGAATCTACACTAACCAACCCGGCGCAGAGTTTTATATTACCATCTACGGATGCATCGCACAGAGCGAATCCGAGAATATCAGCGCCAACGTGAAATGGGGCAAGGCACGGAGCGCAAAGGAAGGCAACGTGCCGTTCCACTACAAGAACTTCCTCGGCTATCGAAAAGGAGCTGACGGCAAACCCGAAATCGATCCCGAAGAAGCGGAAACCGTAAGATTTATATATGAACGCTTCCTCGCAGGCGACAGCCTCGGCGGTATCGCCCAAAAGCTCGAAGATATGCAAATCCCAAGCCCCAAAGGAAAAGCAGTATGGTCGATGACCACAATCCAGTCCATCCTCTCCAATGAGAAATACAAGGGCGATGCGGTCATCAACAAGACCTACATCAAAGACTGCCTATCCAAAAAGGTCATGGTCAACAACGGCGAGCGCCCGAAATACTACATCGAGAACAACCATCCTGCCATCATCGATGCAGTCACCTTCGGCAGAGTCCAAGAGGAACTCGCAAGACGTGCCGGAAAGCCCAAGACCAAAAAGGTCGGCACGAAAACCGAGCAAGGCAAATACTCAAGCAAATACGCCATGACCGAACTGCTCGTCTGCGGAGAATGCAAGACACCGTACCGCAGATGCACATGGACGGTAAAAGGGCAAAAGAAGATTGTGTGGAGATGTATCAATCGGCTTGACTTCGGCAAGAAATACTGCCACAACTCACCGACTGTAGAGGAAAGCATCCTGCAACGAGCCGTCATGAGAGCCATCATGGAAACGGCACAGCAAAACCTCGGTGTGCTGCAGACTCTGAAAGTACACATCGGTATGGCCTTGGAAAACGAGCCGACCGAGGACAACAGCATGGAACTGCAAATCCGAATCGCAGAGATCGATGCAGAATTCAAAGCAATGCTATCAAAAATATCCACCGAAACGGTGGATGCCTTCGATGAAGAAAAAGCCAAACGGCTCATGGATGAAAAGGTCGCACTGCAACAGCAGCTCGCCGCCATCCAAGACGGTCAGCTCAAAAGAGAGCAAACCAAAACCCGACTCGACGATATATACACCATCCTGGACGGACTGAAAAACCGCCCGATGGAATACGATGAGCAGATCGTAAGACAACTGCTCGAATGCATAACGGTAGATTCCAAAGAACAGATCACGGTGATTTTTGTAGGCGGTCTCAAGGTGGTACAGCCACTGATCGACTGACGGTGGCTCACCACCACACACTAAATTAGAAAGCTCAAGATATTTTGTGAGAGTTCGAAGTCATACGCAAAACGGCCGAAAATATCTTTTTTATAGTCCTTACACAAGAAGGTATAGCCACCAGTGACATGACACTGGTGGCTATACCTTTTCCAATAAAGGAGGGTGTATATGAAAAAGAAAACCAATGATAAAAGGGATTCTGCTTTCTTTGCTAGAAGGGAGTACTTAACAAAATTTGCAGCTGTGTTTGTTGCATTTCCGCTTTTTTTGGGTTCGGTAAGTTCAATTATATCACAATTTGATTCATCAGTGATCAATCTGTTCGAATCTCTCGATTTTTGGCTCGCTTATATGGCTTATATGGTGGCTGCATTTTTAGGAATGGCGACATTAATCAACGGCTTCATTGAAAGGAAACTTCAACAGGAAAACGAGGCAGCTAACACGAAATGTCCGTATCTTGAAATATCGAGCACAACCACTGCCGAAGGAAAAAGTGCTGATTTTTACGGTAATCATTATGTTGTTTCTACAACTAATTCTGCTGTAATTGTTATTAAAAATTGGGGGGAAGGACCTGCCAACGAGATTACAGCAATATGCGATAGCACAAAAATAGAATTTGGCAGCCTTCGTGCCGGAGATGAACTGAGAATTCCTATCTGTGCAAAGCCAGAAAATGCAGGCAAGCGAATTTGTACCCATATACGTTATAAAAATATTTTGGGCTATCCATATCTTCAAAAACTGGAATATGTACTTGTTCCCAAGCAGATAGAAATAAATGACCATTTGCAAGAAATTAATTATGATCTACATATTTACAATATGGGGTACCAAGAGCGAATAGGCGAAGTAACACTAGATTACAAGACATAATCCTATGCCCTTTCCCAATTAGGTAATCATTAATTGTTGCAAGGCATCGTGTTTGTTGAAATAGAACTCGGAGACCTTTTGCTTTCTTGTAAGTCCTGTTTTCATAAAACCTCCTGTGATTTGTGAAATTCTTTCGGCTCTAGAGCCGGGAAAGTGGGGCAGTTTTCGGACAGAAAAAGTGCGGACAACCTACGCATCGTCCGCACTCTCGTAGCCCGCTACAAACGGGAATTATCTCCCTCGTTGAATTTTCAGCATCAGCAGTTCGTCGATATCTTCTTCGTCCTGCCGGATCTCCTCCCGAAGCTCTGCAATTCTGGCTTCGATCATCGGCTGCCGCAGCGACCATAACTTATGCAGGCGGTGAAGCTCTGCCTGCTCTGTTTGCCAGCATTGGCGCAGCAATTCGGCATATTCCATTACCTGGGCATCTATCGTTTCTTCGTGGATACGGTGGGAGGAGCAGAATTCCTTGCCATGACCGTGGTAGCCCTTGCAAACATACTCTATCCGGCGGTTGCCGTTCCAGTAGCGGATCATGGGTACGAAGGGATTACCGCAGTCACCGCAGGTGAGCAGTCCGGCATATCGGTGAGATGCCCGGTTGCTATTAGCGGGTCTGGCTTTTTGTTTTAATAATTCATGGGTCTGCCGCCATTCCTCTTTGGCGATGATCTAAAAGGCTGGGAGGGAAAGTTCACTACCTGTTTTCCAGAGTTGCATGAGGAATTCCCTGATTTAGTGGATGCAGATGGCTGTGGCTGGTACATCCGGCATATCCGCGCCATCTCTGCCTTTGCACAGCAGAACCCGAAGTTGGTCAAGGCCGGAGTCCACAAATACCTGGTAGAAAAACTTCCTGACTTTGAAGCAAAATGGCGGGATAAGGTGCGCCAGTTCCAGATCCCCATCTTTCTGGAGCGTACAGATGCCATCTGGCAGGTCCGATTTGATGATGTGATCGCCAACGCACTGACCCTGGGGCCGCTCCGGGAGATGGAAGCAGAGGTCACGGAACAGCAGAAAGAAAAATTACTGCCCTTCGTGCAGGGTGAGGTAAAGCTGGAGTATCTGACCGCCATGGTTGCCTACTATCAGGCGAATAAGCCGGAGGATTCCGACTGGGTGGTGCTGCCGTCCACCAATTTCAACTGCTTTTTCGGCTCCACGGTGTTCAGCAAAAAGGTTCTGAAGGAGATTACCGGCAAGGTCATCCAACGGGCAGACACCTCCTACGGCTCCGGCCGGTACCGGGTTCGGGAGGAGTTCCTGTAAATGAAAAATCGCCCTGTCCCGAAAAAGAAAACCGGGGCAGGGCGAAAATATAACTTGCAAAACTTTCGAAGCAGAGTTAACATCACCACCAAACTTGGAGGTGGTAAACAAAAAAATATATTGAAACTCTGAAAACCTATATGGAACAGCACCCGCCAAATTGTGGAGATGCGGATTCTGTTTTGGGAATGCTCTATGAGTGCCATAATGAAAACAGCCCATACGACAACGAGCAGATAAAAGCGGACTTCAATGAGCTTTACCAGCAGATGAACGGAGTGCCCTTGCGGGAGATGGATAAGATTATCTACCCAGTTTGTAAACTCTGCCGGGATTATGAGAAGGCAGGGTTTGTAGAGGGAATCAAGATTGGTGTATGGCTTGCGGCAGAACTGAAGCGTCAGTAGATAAGTAAATTTGAAAAAGGGATCACACTTGTAATGTGCGATCCCTTTTTCTATGAAGTGACAGGAAAAATTAAGGATTGAAATCATACCTCAATGTAGGATTCCTTCTGGCGGTTTGCCAGGGCGGCAACCTCCAGGCGGCTGTGAACATTCAGCTTGCGGTAGATCTTCTTGGTGTGGTCATTGACCGTATGCACGGAAATGACCAGCACATTGGCAATTTCCGCGTTGCTGTAACCTCGGGCAATGAGATCCACAACTTCCAGTTCCCGCTTGGACAGAACCGCAAAGGGAGAATCCGCAGACAATGTTTCCGCTGCGGGAGCGCTTTCTTCCTCCTGCTCGGGCATCTCCTGCTTGACGGGTTCTGCGGCTGAGAGCTGCACTTCCTCCGGGATCTTCCGGCGCATGGTGTACAGGAAGTAAGGCTCGACCTGTAAATAGAGAATGGCCAGGATTACCATGACCACCGCATAGGCAAGGAAAAGCATGGAGGGGGCGCTGCGGAAGGCTTCCACCATACCGCCCTGCACCAGCACGGCGACTAGGGCAAGGCCGATGATCGTGGGAGAAAGATACCTGGAAGGGTAAGACTTCATCAGCGCCAGACCGTACAAAGGAACCATCTGGCAGGCTACCATACCGAAACCGATCAGAGCGCAGGAAATATAGCTGATCCATGGAACAAAATCCGCCACATACATCAGCAGAAAACCGATACAGCTCAGACCAACACAGACAGAAATACACCGGAAAGGATGGAAATCTTTTTTCTGATACAGATAAAAAAGCACCACACTTGCGGCAGCATCCACAAAATAGGTAACGAATACACCGTGACGCACCTCAGCGGAGATGGAGGGACCGGATACCCCCATGAGCGAACTGACAAACACCAGAATAAAGGTGCCGGTCAGCAGCTTTTTGGGTGCCACCAGACCGCTGTCTTTGCGGACATATCGGGGACAAGCCTTGGGAGAAGCCGGTAAACGCAGCGTAAAGATCAGCAGCAGGAGCAGCGCTGCCACCGTGATCACACGGAACACCGGGAAGGTAATGGCAAGGAAGTCATTCTGAACCAAAGCGATCAGGAATACTGCAAGGCCGTAACCGGCAGTCAGTGTGTAAATGGCGCTTTTCTCGGATAAGAAATTCACGATGATGAAGGTCTCAAAGCCGATCATGGTGCAGCAGACGAATACATGGGCATAGATCAAGCCCTTCAGAATTTCATCCGGCAGCGGCAAAAACAGTCCCAGCACCGTGGCAATGGCCGCCAAAGTACACACACGCTCCGCCCAGACCACATACCGGGGCAGGAAAATCATATAGGTAATGGACAGTACATAGCACCCGGCTATGAGAATCGTCAGGTTGTCCATATCAATGGGCAGGGGTGTCCGGCCGTCGATATTCAGAGCCGGCCCCATAAAATAGATGAAGCCCATCTGCCAGAAAGAAAACATAACAAAGCAGCACAGGTGCTTCAACGAATACTCCCGGCGCTTGCGCTGATTGTCCAAAAGGAAGGAATCGTTCATAGCAATATCCCCAATTTCAGTAAAAATCCCCCGAAATATGGTAGGTAACCTGTAAAACCCCTTAAACAAGGGATTTATGCAGTCCCCCATAACCGATATAATGGAACCGGACATGGAAGATCGGGTTGCCCATATCATAACAGATATGGCACCCTTATTCAACCGTTGTTCCGAAAACCTACCCGATATGGTAGGAATACCACCATCCCAAAGGCAAAGCGAAAGGGGGAACCGATGGCAGACAAGACACAGGAAAAACTGAGCTTCTTTGAGTATATGGTACTGGCAAAGCAGGAACTTCTGTCCATCCAGGCAGAGCACCCGGAGCTGGCAAAACTTTCTCCCCGGGAGATCGAGGTTTTTGCCTATCTGCTCACAGATAAGACTCAGGAAGAAATCGCAAAGGAACTGTTTATCAGCAGTTCGTCCGTCCATTTCCACTGTAAGAACATTTACAAAAAGCTGGAGGTTTCCGGCAGAAGACAGATTCTGATCCGCTACAAGGATCTGTAACAAAGGGAGGACAATTATGAGCTTTCTGAAAAGAACCATTAAAAATGCAGTCAGCCAGGGCATCAGCAGAGGTCTAGGCAATGCCATCGGTAAGGCAGTACAGCAGGTGGTGGAACCCAGAGCGACAGAATATGCCAATAAAGCCGCAGAGCATTTTGACCAGGCTGCCGGCAATGTGGCCCAGCAGACCCGTCAGACCACATCCGGTATGGAGGGAGCATTTGCCAATCTGGAGCGGTCCATACAGGGCTATGCCAACCAGATGACCAAGGATCTGAAGGTCTGCCCCGAATGCGGCCAGCCCACCTCCGGAGATAAGAAGTTCTGTCCCGGCTGCGGCGCAAAGCTGCCGGAGCAGACATTGGGCCAGAGCGCTGTTTGCCCCAGCTGCGGCAAGCAGAACAGTGTGGGCACCAAGTTCTGCCAGGACTGCGGCGCCAAGCTCCCCGTTGCGCTGCAGGAGGAAGAAATGGCCGCGCGTAAGAATGCCAAGGTATTGGCCCAATGGGATGAGATCCTTCCCCAGTATCCCAAGTGGACCTGCGGCGGTGAATTGTACATCGAGGACTACGGCAGCGACGGTGTGAACTTCTCCGCCTCCTTTAACGGCAATACCGGTGCAGCCCACCGGGCCGTAGAAGCCTATCGCCAGATCCTGCAGCAGAACGGATTCCGTCCCGCAGGTCAGAACCCTACCCAGGCACAGCTTTTCAAGCGGATCGACGGTGTGGTCTACAATGTGGATACCGAGCATTGCTTCGAAGGTGATCCCGACTGCGCCTGCATCGGCTTCTGCCGGAGAGAGCCCTACGGCGGCTTCGACTATGTAAAGCCCGAGCCCAAAAAGAGCAAGGATATCGGTCTGGATGATCTAAAGGACTTTGCCAAATTGTTCCGGCGCTAATTCGTAAATCTTTATACTGTGACAAGGAGGAATCAAACAATGAAAGCAGAACAGTTATTTCGTAAGACGATGCCCTTCTGTATGGCAAAATTTGTTTTAGGCGGAGTAATGGTTTTGATCATGGGTGTGCTGCTGGCTCTTTTTGCCGGTATCGGCTGGCTTTTTGGTGACCTGGGACTGGTCATCGGCCTGTGCATCTGGGGCGGCAGCATCAAGGTGGTGCATCTGGTGGTCATGAATTACGCAGGCTATCTGGTGAAGGCCGGACACGTTGCTGTGCTGGCGGAAGCAGCCGCCACCGGCAAGGTTCCCGATAATCAGGTGCAGTACGGCAAGGATAGGGTCAAGGAGCGTTTCCTTACCTCCAATGTGTACTTTGCCGTAGATAAATTGGTGGCAGGAGCCGTGAAGGAGATCCAGAGGGGTATCGAAAAGGTCAGTAATTTCATGGACTTTATCCCCGGCGTGGATAAAGTGGCAGGTCTTGCCAAGTGGTTCGTTGAGCTGTCCCTGGGCTATATCGACGAGTGCTGCCTGGGTTATACATTCTACAAAACTGAGCAAGGCGCATTCCAGAGTGCCTGCGACGGTGTTGTGATCTATGCCAAGAATATCAAGCATCTGCTGAAAAACGCGGTGGTCACCATGCTGAAGCTGGTTCTGGCAACCTTGGCTATGGTCATGGTGGTGTTCATTCCCGTGGGTCTGTTGTTCAGACTGCTGAAATGGAGCGGCCTGTTTGCCTTCCTGCTGGCCTGCCTGATTGCATGGGTAGTCAAGTTCGCGTTCATGGACAGCTTCGTCCTCTGCCAGACCATGGCAGGCTATATGGCTGTGGCTCCCACCACGGAGATCACCTTCGATCTGTACGGTAAGCTCAGCGGTATTTCCGCCAAGTTTAAGGAACTGTGGGAAAAGGGCAAGGCAGAAGACCCCACCGGTACATACGGGGAGAACCCCGGCTATGAAACACCTGCTTATGCTGCTCCGACCTATGATGCTCCCGCTTATGAAGCACCCCGGATTCCGGAAGCACCGGCACAGAGCGCTACGGGCGGAAAATTCTGCGGTCAGTGCGGCGCAAAGAATGAAAGCGGCGCTGGCTTCTGCGGTTCCTGCGGTGCAAAATTATAAATTGACCGGAGGATAAAGCAATGGCGAAATTCTGCACCCAATGTGGAGCTGAACTCCGTGACGGCATTGCCTTTTGTACCAATTGCGGCGCGAAAGCAGAGCAGGACAGCACTACTCCCCAGGTAATGCCCGAAATGCAACCTGCAACAAGACCAGCTCCCCGGCGCACAGACCCTCCCGCACCCCAGTATACACCTGCACCCCAACCGAAAGCAGAGATTCCCGCGGACAAAACCGTCAGCACCGGAACCTTCTTCGGTCTGATATTCCTGTTTTCGCTGCCTATAATCGGCTGGCTGATCTGCCTGATTATGGCTTTTGCTTCCAAGAATAAGAACATCAAGCATTTTGCCCGGGCTATGCTGATCTGGCTTATCATAGCCCTGGTGGTTGGTGCGCTGATCGGTCTTGCGATCAATGCCTTAATAAACACTGTTACGCCCTATCTGGAACAGGCCATGGGAGAATTGGGTCAAATCGGCAGTTCCGGGGATCTGGGCGACCTGACAGAATTGATCGAACAGTTCGGTTCTCTGGGTGATATGATGGGCGAACTGGAGGGCATGGTTCCTACAGAGTGACCTGAAAAACAGGAGGAATTATGAAAAATCTGAAAAAACTGACCCTCCTCCACTCCAATGATATGCACGGAGATTTTCTTGCCGAGGATAAGAGCGGCAAACTCACCGGCGGTGTTTCCATGCTCTCCGGCTATATCCAGAAGGTCCGGGCAGAGGAGGAAAATGTCCTCTATGCCATCTCCGGTGATATGTTCCGGGGCTCCATCATCGACAGCGAGTTCATGGGTCTTTCCACCATCGAGATCATGAATATGCTGGCTCCCGATGTGGCGACCCTGGGTAACCATGAGATCGATTATGGTGTAAGCCATATGCTGTTTCTGGAAAAATGCGCCCGGTTTCCCATCATCAACGCAAACCTCTACTTGACCACCAATCAGGTGCGCCTTTTCCAGAGTCACATCATTCTGGAAGTGGGCGGCATGAAGGTGCTGTTCATTGGCATCCTCACCGAGGAAGTGCTGGCCCAGGCCAGGAAGGAACGGCTCATCGGCTCCTTCATCAATGTCCACGAGGCCGCTTCCGAGGTGGGCAGGATCTGCAATGCCTACCGGACGGAGAATGTGGATCTGACGGTGCTGCTGACCCATATCGGCTTTGAGGAGGATAAGAAGCTTGCAGCCCTGCTGGATCCCCGATGGGGCGTGGACATCATCATCGGCGGACATACCCATACCTATCTGGAGGAACCCTGCGTTGTGGCCGGTATTCCCATTGTCCAGGCTGTCACAGGTACGGACCAGATCGGACGGTTTGATCTGACCATCAACACGGACACAAATTCCATCCACAGCTATAACTGGAAGCTGATCCCCATCGACAGCGACTACTGCCCCAGAGATGAGGCTTTGGAAAAGCTGATCGAAACTTACAATACCGCTGCGGAGGAGAAATATAACCGCTACATTACCCGGCTGGCAGGCACCTACACCCATCCCACCCGGGACCGGGAGACCCAACTGGGCCGTCTGACAGCGGACCTGTTCCGGGATAATCTGGGGCTGGATGTGATGCTTCTGGGTTCCGGCAGTCTGCGGTTGCCGAAGCTGGGGCCGCTGGTGACCCTGCGGGACCTGACGGAACTGTTTCCCTTTGAGGAGGAGATCATCCGTGTCACCGTCACCGGGCGGCAGCTCAAGTCCATGATCAGTCACATCTTCCGGCCCGAAGCACTGGCGGACGGCCATGCGGAATACTACCAGTTTTCCCGGGATCTCCGGGTGGTGGTATCCCTGGGGAAGCAGCGGGTAACAGAGATGGCCTTTGCAGGCGCGCCCATCGAAGATGACCGCCTGTTCCGGGTGGGATTGCAGACCTACCACTTTATGAATATGGCACAGCTTCTGGGCATCAGCAAGGAGGAAGCGGCAGAAAATGCCCCCATCCGGACCCTTGCCACCAGCGCAAGGGATGCGCTGGATGAATATTTAAGCCGGATGGAGCTGATGACCTGTCCGGAAGACCTGCGGTGGATCACTCTGGAATGAGGAGATCCGCAATTCGCACTTTTCAGATAAGGAAGGAAAGTGATAGAAAGTGAAAAAACGAATCATAAGCCTTGTGCTGGTATTGTGCATGGTGGCGGCGGTTCTGCCTATCCCTGCCGGTGCCTATGTGGGCGATATCCCCGGGGTGGACTACACCCGTATTGAATACAACACCATCCTGGATCAGGAAGTGAAATTCAAGATCGGCAGCCATGAATTCACCGGCAAGCTCTCCAACGGCAACCGGCTGGAAGACGAGGAAGTAGACGGTATTATCCGGGAGTTTATGACCAGCTACAATATCTCCTCGGAAGAGCTGCAGACCCTCCACGCCATTGAGGGAAAGGCACTGAAGTATGACGAGAGCCGGGAAGTGCCGCCCCGGGTGCTGGTGGAGCTGATGCTGGCGGCCTGCGGTGTGGACAACGCCGAGGACTTAAGCAAGATCCTCTCCGGCGATGCCACCTTCGATCTTTCCACGCTCACCGGCGAAAGTGTGCTGAAAAAGCTGAAGGACATGGCCATCGACAAGCTCATCGACTTTGCCCTGGGCAAGGTAGTGGGCGAGACCTACAAAGAGCTGTTCGGTCTGGTGAAGAATGTGGGCACCGTTGCCACCCGGGAGTATATGGAGTATGTGGCCAGCGACGAAAATGCCCAGCGCAGCTTTGCCGCTGCCCTGGCGCTGGAGAAGTTCTACTCCCTGTGCAATGCCCGGATCAAAGCCCGGGAGCGGGGGCTGGGCCAGGCCCAGTGGCGCTTGACCTGCAACGAAACGGTCATCACCACCAAGACCCTGTTCGGTTCCATCAACGTGCCCCAGATCTGGAAGCTGGCGGTGGATCTGACCCAGACCACCCCGGACCCCATCGATCCCAACGGCTGGGGCGGCATCTATACCGGTGTGGTGCAGATCAATGTGAACCACGATATGAAGCCCTTCGACCAGCAGTTTATGAACAGCATCGCGCTGAAGTCCAGTTCCGTCTTCTCTGCCCTGTCTGCATACTTTAAGTTTTCCGATCAGTATACAACGGGCAGCACCATGAAGCGGCAGCTGCGAAACGGTAATTTCTCCATCCAACTTGGCTATGGCGATGCCAAAAACGGCCAGGTGGAGAAGGAATTCAGCCTGGCAGGCTTTGAGGACCTGTCCTATATCTGGATCAGCCATCCCATCTATGGCGGTTTGGAAGGCCCTTACTGGTCCAACGGCCATGCGCATGTCAGTCAGGGCGGAGTAACCGTCTCCGGCGACTGCAATATTACCTTCTGGTTCCACGGAGAACCCACCGGGGGCAACGAGGGCCTGATGATCGATATGTACAACTATACCAACACGGTGATCGTCAGTGTGAACGGCCCGTTCATTTCTGAGACCATAGACAACAGCGGAGGCGGCATGGTCAGCTCCACCGTGGCGGTGGACAATACGGTTTACGAGGAACTGAAGGGCGGCTGCACCATCACCATCTCCGGTGTGGACTAAGGAGGTACGGATTATGAGAAAGTATATCGCGTTACTTCTGACCCTTGCGCTGCTTCTGGCTCTGACAGCCTGCGGCGGCGGTGAGACTCCCGGCGAATCCACAACCCCCGGTCAGTCCGCCGCCGACCCCGGAAAGCAGATCACCGAAAGCACAGAAAGCACCGAGACCCAGCCCCAGGAAATTCAGGACACCCCCTTCGGCGATTACCACTCCGAAGAGGAGCTGCTGGCCATACTGGAAAGCGGCGACTTTTCCGCCTACCTATCCGCAGACCCAGAAGGCCCCGCCGACCCCATAGACACCGGCGGTGACGAGCCCTATTCCGGCTTCTCCAATTCCATCATCTTCACCAACGGCGGAGATGCCGAGGGAGTGGAGTTCACAGACTTCCTGGATGAACTTCCCCCGGATGTCCAGGCAGAATTTGAGGAAATGCAGGAAGCTATGACCGACCCGGAAATGATGGAAATGTTTGAGGGTATGGAAGGCATGGAGTAAGGCAGTGGTTGTTCCGCAGCAAATAGGAGGAAATGATATGAAACGAACCATTTCTGTCCTTCTTCTGCTCTTATTGCTGTTATCCCTTTTCCCGGCAACCGCATTTGCAGCAGAGGAAAACGACATTTCGCAATTTGAATTCCCCACACCGAAAGCCCCCAATTACTTCGTCTATACCGACGGGGATGCAACCGAAGGTCATCACGACCATCTGCGAATGATCATGGTCGCCGATCCGGAGGTGGCGCTGCTGGCGGCAGAGTACAATGCTGACAGCGAAGCATTCTATGAAAAATACGGTCTATGGTCTTTTGAGATCGTGATGCAGTACGATGTGTCCCTGAATGGCGAGGACAACTGGCAGCATAATGCGCAGTGGGATATCGAATATTATACCGGTGGCTATGCGGACGGATATTCGTATATAGCACTCCGTTCGGAACTGATGGAGGATTTTGAGTTCTTCTGGCTGACCTACCATGAGGGCCAGGGATCAAACACCTTTAAGCCTTATCAGCCCGCTATCATTACCGAAAAGTACATTGGTGACGGCTACGAGAATGATATCTATTCCTTTGACGTAGAAAACCACAGCCTGTATATCCGCTGCCGCTACTATATGGAGTGGGAGCCTCTGGTGGAATACGAGGAGGGCTGGTGCCCCGGCGAAAAGCAGTCAAAATTCTCCGGTTGGTCGGAAAGCGCCGTCTTTGGCAAGAACAGCACCCAGATCGTTCCCGACGAGCCTGTCGTCTACGAAGCCCCCATTATCTCCGACCTGAAGATCGTGCTTTCCGAGGGCGACGAGAACAGCCATATTGAATATACGCAGACCACACCCGAATCGGTATGGATGAACGGTGTGTACTATCTGATGAATGACGAATATGGGTTTGACGGCTTGGAAACGCAGGTCAGCATCGACGGCGGTGAATGGATCGAGTTCAGCACCGCAGATGCAGGCGACGATTGGTGCCTCTGGAACGGCAACCGAGGTGCATACAATTTTGATGTACCCATTGAGGAAGACTCCAACGTCAAGCTGCGTATCCGCTTCACCGGCACACACGGCCCCTCCGAGTGGTCCAATGTGCTGGAGATCAACGGCGGCGGTACGCAGGAGATCCCCGACAATACCAATAAACCTGCCGATGCGCCGACCACTGACGAGCCGAGCGAGGAAAAATGCTCTCTGTGTGGCTTCTGCCCCGTACCGCTGGGACTTTGCATCTTTATTTGGATCGCCATTGTGCTGGCGGTGGTTCTGGTGCTGGTGATCCTGCTGATTGCTGGAAAGAATAAATGCCCCAACTGCAAGACCAAATACAGGAAGGGCGAAAAGTTCTGCGCCAAGTGCGGCCATAAACTGAAATAAGGAGGACAACACAATGAAAAAATTATTCGCGCTTTTGCTGGCGCTTGTGATGGTACTCTCCCTTGCCGCTTGTGGCGGGGGTGACGAAAAGACTCCAAGCAATGACGACAAGACATCGGGCAGCATTGGGCAGCAGGAACAGAACTCACCCGACCCGGTTGAGGACGAGCCGGAGGAAACGGATCCCGTGGAAACCGACCCCATCGTCCAGGATGCGCCCCAGAGCATGGAGATCTCCGTGGATCAGTATCCCTTCCTGTCCAGCCTGGTGCTGCCCGATGACGGTGCCGTCACCTCCATCGACGATACCTGGTATATGGAGGACGGCATCATTGAGATGGTCGTCAAGCCCATGACCTTTGACAAGGTCGCAGCTTACAGAGAAAAGCTGGCAAACGCTGGCTACACGGAGCATGAGGTTTCCGGCATGGTCAGCCCAGACTTTAAGCTGGAGCTGCTGATTGGTGATATGTGGGTCGACAGTATGCGCTACATTACCCTGACCATCTATGATCCCAACTGCGACGGCGGCAACAGCCTGACGGGTCTTGCCGATCTGGAGCTTGCCGACGGCATCGAGCTTCCGGCAGAGGTCGCCAAATATGTGGGCACCTTCGACTATGCCTACGAAGACGGCCCCAATACGGTGAAGGTCGGTCTGAGAAATGTGGAGGATACGGATTTTGAGCGACTGACCGGCTACTATGCCCTGAACGGCGGTGTTCTCGATGAGACCCTGTCCACTGACAGCGAGCAGGTCTATACCTTCTCTTGGGGCAGTGTCCGGGTCTCCTATTCCGATGCCGACGAAGAGCTGACTCTGGAAATCACCACCAATTGATTCATCACCTGCTTTGAGAATGGAGGTAACGACTATGAGAAAAATGCTTGCGCTGATCCTTGCATTGACCATGCTCCTGTCCCTGGCTGCCTGCGGCGGTGGGGAGGACCCCAAGCAAACGAACGCTCCTGCCATTGGCGGAAACGAGGATCCCATCCTCTCCCAGGAGGATCTGGAGGATATTGACGATGCCCTGGATGCGCTGGAGGCCCTGATGCCCGAGGGCTGGGACGAGAACAAATACGGTGCGTACATCTTTCATGTCTGGGACAGCGAATTCCTGCCCGACTGCTTCCCCGAAGCACCCGAGGGGGTCAAGGTGGACCAGACCACCTTCAAGGACTACGACCACGATACTCTCAACGGCGATTACAGCATCGGCCCCCTGACCTACGACAGCTACGAGGATTACCGGGAATACGGCGTGGGCTTCTACGCCACCAAGGAGCAGCTGGACACCTTCGTGGCGGCGGTGGAGGCCAAGGGCATGACCGGCGGTCAGATCGAAGACGGAGAATGGTGTATTTACGAGTTCTTCGGCAACGGCTGGTTCATGGAGATCTTCGCCAATCTGATGCACAACGACCAGGAGTACGACTACTGGGTGAGTGTCAGCGCCACCGACAACCTGTTTGAGCTGCCCGCATCCATCAGCGGTATCCCTCTGCCCCAGGTGGGCATGGTCACCTATGACCACGACAATTACACCATCAACGATTATACCGATGGCTATGAGGATGTGGACTTTGATCTGTCCTCTGACACTCTGCCTGACGAGTATTACGCCGCATGGTTCAGCTACTACTGCACCGTCAACCAGGATGCCATCGACTATGCCCAGCAGCTCAAGGACCTGGGCTGGGAAGTGGTCTGGGAGTCCGACGGTGAGGACGGCTACCGCTGCTGTCTGCAGAAGGACGGAGTCTACGCCATCAGCAATTACTATGACTACGACTGTATGCTGGAGGTAGGCTTCTCTGACATGGTGGAGAATCTGAGCTACTAAGCAATAACACAGCCGGGAGGAAAGCCTCCCGGCTGAATCACAAGAGAGGTGAATGAACATGAAACGATGGATCGCAATGCTTTTGATCATGGTTTTCACACTGTCCGGCTGCGGTCTGCTGGAAGGCATACGCGAAACAGATCCCGCCGCAAACCCTGTGGAGGGAAATACCGGCACGGATGCCGATTATCTGAGCCTGACTGCCGAGCTGGAGCAGGCCCGTAAGGTAAAGCTGGAGCTGGGCAGCGAAGCAGCGCCCCTGGCAGATTATGCCCAGACGATTCTGGCCCTCCGGGATGAAGGCTTGAATCTCCTTTCCTACGGCCTTGTCTGGCCTGCGGAGTACGATCTGTGCTATGCCCTCAGCTGTACCAGTTCCCTGCGCTACGCCGCGGATCTGCTGCTGGAGGCCCGGGGTGAAGCGATCAAAACCGACCGCTATGCAGATTGGGATACCATCGGTGCCATCAGCATGGCCTGCCCCTGTCCGTTTATGCTGGAGGCACTGGTGTGCAAGGAAACCGGCGACACCGCCCGGGCAGAAGCCTGCTTGGAGATGGCTGCCCTGAATCCTCAGAAGGTCCATGGTGTGGAAGGCTTTGACGCCCTTCCCGGCATGAGTACCGCCGGTCTGAAGGAGCTGAAAGAAAAGCTGGAGGCTTTTGAAGACCATCTGCTGGACCTGTGGCCCGCAGAGCCCATTGCGGCGGAACGCTGCGGCTATGAGTTCAGTACCGAATACCACTATACCCGTGCCGCAGTGGCACTGAAATACGGTGACCAATGGCTGGCACTGGACTTCTATGAGAAAGCCCTGCAAACCAATCCCTTCCTGGCGGATACCTATTTGGTATGTGCCGCCCAGGCTATCAATGTGGAAAGTCCGGAAACGATCCTTGCCTATCTCCGTGGCGGTCTGGCTCTGGATGAGACCCATCCCGGACTCAACGCCATGGCGGCTGCTTTCTGGCTCAGCGCCGGAGAGGAAGAACTGTATCAGGAGCATCTGGCCGCCGCCAGAGCGAGCGACCGGCTGACGGACGAAATGGCTGCATTCTGCGACAGCCTGGAAGGAAGGATCTCATGAAAATCAAGCGGTTTTTGAGTTGTTGCCTTTGCTTGACCATGGTGTTTTCCATGGTTCTTTGGGCAGCGCCCACGGTTTCCGCTGACTATGCCGGCGTGGATTACAGCCGTTTCGATTATGGCAAGGATGGCCGGGTATATCCCGCTTCGCTGACCGTAGGCGACATGAAATTCAGCGGTACCCTCCGCTGTACCCACAACTATGACCTGAGCGATATCAATGAAGCCATCGCGGAGCTGTTTGAAAAGACGGGCCTCAGTGAAAAGGATGTCGTGAATGCCAATGAAAAGATCAAGGCAGCCGAAAGGGACCGGGCAATCACCTATGAGGATGGCATTCGCATCGTCCAAAATTTGGCTCAGATCCTGGGCGGCGATACAGGCCGGGGGATAGTCAAATTACTGGCAGAGGATACCGTAAAGGTCCTGCTCAGCGAAGATAAGGGACAGAGCATTGCGGAGCTTGCCATCGATGCCATTATCCTGGAGGCGGGTATGGCGGGTGACAAAATCAAGGAAGGTGCTTTGGACTCCATCGTCTGGAAGCTATTCAACGAATCCTACGATGACTTTATCAAGTCGTATATTATGGATTGGGGTAAGATAAAGATCAATCCGGCGGCCTTGCTGATTGAAACCATAAAGGTTTCCTATCAGGAATACAAGCTGGATGTGGAGCGGTGGAAGCGCCGTGTGGATGCCGTCAATGCTAAGGAATTTTTGAAGGACTTCTATGACGCGGTCGACCTGATTCTGGAGCAGCGGGGAGGCAGCTCCGGCACCTGGCGCCTGAAGATCGTCAGCACCCGGGACCGCTACTTCTCCTTCTGGGGGTCGGAAAACAACCTACAGCGGTGGAGCGTGGTGGTGGATATGTACGGTGAAAGCACCAGCACCAGATCTCCGCTGGGCCTTTTTGAAGGAACCGTGGCGGTGTATGCCAACCATAATATGAGCCCCTTTGACGCGAAGCTCTGGAACAGCAAATTCGGCAATTTCAAGGAAGGCTGGCTCAACGAGGTCCTTTCCGGTCCCTACAAGGTCCGTATGGGCGGCGGCACGATCATCAACCGATCCATCATTATGCGGGAGGCATCTTTCCGGATCACAGCGTCGGATCTGCTCCGGACTTTCTCCAGTAAATCCAAAGGGCTGCCCATGCGGATCAAGTTTACCAGTTCCGACTTCGATGTGGATGAAGTATATGTATCTTCTACCCGGTACATCTCGGTTGAAACCTCCATTGGCTTCCAGCAGGAGGGCGTGGACGGTCTGGTTGGTTACGTGGATGTGGACATGGCCCTTCACGCAGAGGGCATGGAAGGCGGCGGTGACGGCATCCGCATTGTCAGGGATCGCGCCTCCGGTGATGTGGGTATGGTCTTTTTTGGAGAGTCCAAGAATGATATCGGCGCAGGAGAAGAGGCTGTGATCTGGGACGCCAACATTTGGAGACCGTTGGAGGGTGGTATCACGCTCCATATCGGCGGATAGGAGGCTGGCTTGTATGAAACGAATTTTTGCGATGATTCTTTGCGTTTCCCTCTTTCTGACAGGCTGCTTCGGGGGAAATTCTGATCAGCCCAAGGGCGAAAATCCGGACCTGAGCGATCTGTTTGGTGGAATCAGGGACGACAAACCCGTCGCGGAGGGCCCCCGGGAAACCGTACCGGACATTCCGGCCCATATCAAAGAGTGGACAGACCCCCTGGAGGGGATCCCGGAGCCAACCTACTATACCGTAGACGAAGAGCTGGCATGGGCCATGGCCCTGATCGGCATGGAGCTGATCCCTCCGGAGGATACCCTGGATGAGGATGCCGTTATGCCCATGGACGGCCTGTGGAATACGGAACGGACAAACACCTATCAGGGACCCGATTCCCTGACGGCGGAGAATCTGCAGGATTTTTTCGCCATGTATGCCAAGGACGCAGATCTGACGGCACCACCCCCTATCATGGAACCGACCCCGGAGCCTTTTTATACGGTGGAGGCTGAGGTCCTGAAGAATTTTCTGGACTATTACAATGAGCAATCCGTTATGGTTGCTGTGTTTGAAAACTTCGTGGAAAAGCATCTGGAAGCCTATAACGAGGACAAAGACTACCATGACAGTGTCTTCCTGTACCTGATCGCGTTCCAGTCCATGGAGCTGGCCATGGGTGCCAGCTTCACCGAGGAGGGCGACTGGGCCATGCTCCAGCGGGGCATGGTCATGGCGGCGGAGATGTTCGGCGGCACCAATGCCGCCGTCACCCGCAATGCCGCCCACAACTACACCATCACCTACAACGACAGCGGTGCCCAGGTGGTGGACCACTTCCGGGCGGATCTGGGAGGCGGCATCCAGATGCTCTGCTACATTGACGGAGAACTGACCGAAATCTTCGAGTTCAAGGAGCTGGGGAACGACACCTATGCCTGGCAGAACAACCGGGAGCGGATGGTGATGACCTTCAAGGATAAGACCGTCCTTTCCTGCTGGTACTCCGGTCTCAGCGACAAGGCGGCCCGCTATGGTGAGGCGGATCTGATCTTCGGTTCCGATATCATTCCCAACCAGAACTGGGTGGCCCAGCGGGAGGATTTCCGCAACCACATCCGCTTCGACGGAACGCTGCTGGAGGTGTACGCATCCAATTCCGGTTGGGGCTTCGCGGAACATGCACAGATCGCAATCGGAGAAATATAAGGAGGCTGCAATGAAACGAATGATCTGTATAATCGCCATCCTCGTGATGTTGGCGTCTTTAACAGCCTGTGATGGTGTTTCCATTCAAATCAACATCGGCGGCAAGGAGACTACCGCACCCTCCGAATCGGCAGAAATCACCCTGCCCACGGAACCGGAGGAGACCGCGGCGTCCACCGTCGGAGCGGTTGCCACGGAGCCGGAAGAGCGTGATCCAACCCCCGCCACAACGGAAAAACCGGAAATAACGCTGTCACCGGAGGAGATCCTGTGGGAAAAGATCGCCGGATGCTGGATCGGGGATGACGGCCGGTTCGCTTACTTCACCTATGCCGACGGGATGCCCGCCTTCCTGGGTGGCTTCTGGGAGAATCCCCAGCCGTACAGACGGGACCCCGCCACCGTCAGCGGCCTGTACCAGCACAGCAGCGGCATGTATACCATGAACCTGACCTATCCGCCCGTCAGCGGTGACGCGGCAGACAGTCTGAATCTAAAGGAGCTGCGCTACACCATGATGGTGGATATCTCCGGTCTGGATCACGGCACCATCACTGTAGAAGCGCCGGACGATACCCTCCGCACCTACACCTTCAGCGGCTACAGCTACGACGACGCCTACGATGCCAGCCACAATGTCCAATACGCCACCTTTGCCCAGATGCAGGAATTCTGGAGCTGGCTGACGGGCTACTGGAACAGCGATGATGGAAGATTTGTCTGCTTCGATCAGAAGGACAGCAATTCTCTGATTTTCATGGAAGGCATCTGGGATTCCGGCAGTCGGGGATGGGCTGATTTTGAGAAGGCCATGTCCGGTTCCATGGATCTGCCCACGGAATTTGTTATTTACTTTCCTCCCGTTTCTAATGAGCTGGACGGCGATCTGCCTGCTGAGTATGTAAGGGTTTTTGTGGACTGGATGGAGATGGAGACCCATGGTCACATCTATGTCCGAATGGGTGAGAACGGCGAATGGATCAAGTATACCTTCGCCGGATACACCGAAGCGGAGGCCTATCCCAATTCCTGAATGATCTGCACAGGCCGCACAACCCCATATTCCGAACAGAAACATCCCCGGTCAGGCATTGGGGGTGCTTTCCAAAGGGCTGTTTCGACAAAAACTTGCTTTTTTGGCAGGGCGTGGTATAATAACAGCGGCTTTTGGCTTATTTACAGTTTGGGAGGCCGCTTATGAAAGATTTTCTGCTGTATTTCTTCGGTAAGGGCACCGAAGAAGAGTTTACCAACTTCACCTTTGCCCATTTCGCGCCGATCCTGCTGATGGTGGCACTGATCCTGTTGATCCGGCACTACCGCCGACAGATCAGGGAATTCCGTCATGAGCCGGTGCTGCGTTATATTCTGGCGTTTGCGCTGATCCTTTCGGAAATGTCTTATTACTGGCGGCTGGTGGGAATTCCCGAGCTGGGGCCCAACCCGGTGGATCATCTGCCGATCACGGTGTGCGGCTGGGCGGTGATCTTTTGCAGCTATATGGTGGTGGGCAAGTCCCAGACATTGTTTGACATTTCCTATTTCTGGCTGTTTGCCGGCTCGGTATTTGCCCTGCTGACCCCCACGGTCATCACCTATACCGGCCCTACCCGCTTCCGCTACTATCAGTTCTGGCTGGAGCATACGCTGGGCTATATTGCCATTTTCTACATGATCTTTATCCACGGGATGCGGCCTACCGTCCGGTCGGCGGTGAAATCCTATGTGCTGCTGGCGGTGCTGGCGGTGGTAGCGTACATAGCCAACCGGATCATCGGGCCCGGCGCCAACTACCTGTTTATGGCCAGACCGGAGGACACACCCTCCATTCTGGATATCCTGCCCCCCAATTTTGCTCTGCGGCTGCTGGTGATGGCGGCGGCGATCACCTTCTTGTTTGCCCTTTCCTATCTGCCTTGGTATCTCCGGGACAGAAAGGCGGCTGCCAAATAAAAAAAAGCGCTGTGCCGCAAGAACCGCGGCACAGCGCTTTATACTAGGGATCGATCAGATAGTGAACGGAGTGGGTGGTATGACCGCCTTGACGGTACAGCCGGGGGACCCGGCGGCTGATGCCGCAGACAAATTCGTAGTTGAAGCTGCCTGCCGCGGCGGCGATCTGCTCCATGGTGACGGTTTCGCTGCCGTCGCTGCCCACCAGCACCACCCGGTCATTCAGCGCCGCCTCCGGGATGTCGGTCACATCCACCATAAGCTGATCCATGCAGATTCTGCCTAGGATGGGAGCCCGCTTGCCCCGGATCAGCACATAGAACCGCCCGGAAAGGCTGCGCATATATCCGTCGGCATAGCCCACCGGAACCGTTGCCACCACCGTTTCCTTTTCTGTCACAAAGGTGCCGCCGTAGCTGATCTCCCTGCCTGCAGGCAGGGTCTTGATATGGGTCACCCGGCTGTGCCAAGACAGGGCAGGGGTCAGGGTCAGCAGGGCAGGGTCTACCTCGGCGCTGGGGTACAGACCGTAGGTGACGATGCCGGAGCGCACCATATCATAGTGGCGGTCAAAATTCATCAGACCCGCGGAATTGTCCAGATGCCGCAGGGGAACGCAGACACCCTGCTGGCGCAGCCAGCCGTCAAATCGGTCAAACAGCTCCGCCTGCTTCCGTGCCTTGTCCAATTGGGCGCAATCAGCGGTGGCAAAGTGGCTGAACAGACCCTCCGCGATCAAATTGGGCAGGGCGGCGATCCGGGCGCACAGCAGAGCGCTTTCCCGATCCGCCTGAAAGCCTACCCGGCTCATGCCCGTATCCACGGCAAAGTGGAAGGGGGCAGGCTTGCCCTGCCGTACCGCTTCTTCAGACAAAGCCAGCGCATCCTCATAACGGAAGATGGCAGGACGGATATTTTCGCGGATGGCAATGGGAAAAGCGGAGATGGGGGTATGACCCAAGATCAGAATGGGGGTATCGATGCCGTTTTGACGCAGCTCCAGCGCCTCCAGCATGGAGGACACCCCGAAAAAGGCGCAGCGGCTGCGCAGATGACGGGCGACCTGAACGGCACCGTGGCCGTAGGCATCCGCCTTGACGATCGCCATCACCGGAACGCCTGCCTTTTTTGCCACGGCATCCAGATTGGCAGCGATCACATCCAGATCGATCTTTACATAGGTATTGTCGAAATTGATCATGGGGCACACACTCTCCGCATAAAATCTAGCTTTATTCTATCACACAGGGCGTGGAATGTAAAATAATTTTTAATTTAGCGGTGGTTTGGTTGCGGAATCGGGTTAAAGTGGTATAATAAGGAAAACAAAACAAGCAGATTATTAGGTGATGCTTATGAAAAAGCTTTTATTTATAATGAATCCCTATGCGGGGATGCGTAAGGCAGCCCGCCAACTGGCGGATATCATTGAGATCTTCAACCGGGCAGGCTATGCGGTGGATATCCACATGACCGCAGGCCCCGGTGACGGGCAGGAGGTGGTGCGCCGGCGTGCCCATCAGGTGGAGCGGGTGGTTTGCTGCGGCGGCGACGGTACCTTCAATGAGACGGTGTCCGGCGTGCTGCTATCCGGTGTGGATGTGCCCATCGGCTATATTCCTGCAGGCTCCACCAATGATTTTGCTGCCAGCCTTCATTTGCCTACGGACATCCTCAAGGCTGCCCGGTGTGCCGTGGAGGGCGTACCCCAGCGCTACGATGTGGGCAGATTCGGAAACCGGTATTTTTCCTATGTGGCTTCCTTCGGCATCTTTACCCGTGCCAGCTATGCCACCCCCCAGAATGTGAAGAATGCGCTGGGGCACACCGCCTATATCCTCTCCGGCTTGCAGGAGCTGGGGCAGCTGAAAAGCCACCGTGTGCGGCTGGAGCTGGAGGACGGCAGAGTGGTGGAGGACGAGTATCTCTTCGGCGCTATCAGCAATTCTACCAGCGTTGGCGGAATTCTGACGCTGGATCCCAAGCAGGTGGATATGCAGGACGGCAAATTTGAGATCCTGCTGCTCCGCGCGCCCAAGGATCTGGGGGAGGTCGCCGAATGTCTCGTGGCGCTGCAGAAGCAGGAGTACAACTGCCGTATGATCACTTTTTTGAACACCTCCCGGGTCACCGTTTATGCGAATCCTGCCATGGATTGGACGCTGGACGGAGAGCGGGCATCGGGTGCTGAGGAAATTTTTGTAAAGAACCTGCAGCACGCCATCCAAATCGTAAAAGGGGAGAGCTGATATGCTGAACACCACCCTTTGCTATATCACCCGGGGGGATGAGGTGCTGATGCTGCACCGGGTGAAGAAGAAAAACGACATCAACAAGGACAAGTGGATCGGTATCGGCGGCAAGTTTGAGTTTGAAGAGTCTCCCGACGAGTGCTTGCTGCGGGAGGTTCAAGAGGAGACAGGGCTTATTCTGACCGATTGGCGATGCCGGGGCGTAGTCACCTTTCTCAACGAGGGCGGCACGGGGGAGTATATGTACCTGTTCACCGCCGATGGCTTCGAGGGGGAGCTGAAGGAATGTGACGAAGGGGAGCTGCGCTGGATCAGCCGGGACTTTCTGGACAGCCTGCCCAAGTGGGAGGGAGACAAGATATTTCTGGATCTGCTGTGGCAGGATGCGCCCTTCTTCCTGCTGACCCTGCGTTACCGAGGGGACAAGCTGACAGAAGCGGTGCTGGACGGCAAGCGGATCCGATAAAAACCGTGGACAATACCGGTTTCCTGTGCTATAATAAAAAAGATCCCGAAAATTAGCCGATAAGAAAGAAAGGCAGGGCTTTACTATGGCAAGTAAGAGAAAGGTTCCCAGCATCGCCAGAATGTTTACCGAGATGGCGATACTGGTGGTTTTGGTAGTGGTGCTGTCCACGATGGTCTGGAACGCGCTGGCAGACAATGCTCCCGCGAAGCAGCCCGACGATCTCCAAAATGATCCTGTTTCCACACAGGAAACCACCACCCCCGTGGAGACAACGGAGCCTCCCTTCAGTATCCCGGATACCGCTACCGGTATGCAGGCGATGCAGATGTATGCCGATGAGTATGGCTACGAGCTTTCCGACTACGGCAACGAGGATCACCTTGCCCGTCTGGCGGAGACCTATGATAAGTGCCCCGAGACCCGGGACTTTATCCTGCGCTATGTAGAGGAAAAGGACAAGACCCATACCGTGGATATGACCGAATTTAAGGATGTGGAGGGTGTACCTCTGTTCATCCAGTGGGATGACCGCTGGGGCTACACTCCCTACGGCAGAACGGTTGGCGGCATTTCCGCCTGTGGTCCTACCTGCCTTTCCATGGTGGCGTGGTACTACACCAAGGATGAGAGCATGACCCCCGAAAAAATCATGAAATTTGCCACCGATAACAAGTATGTCAACTCCGCAGGCGGCACCGAATGGACGCTGTTCAGCAAGGGCGGCGAAAAGCTGGGCTTTGAGGTGGAGGAAGTGGCTCTGGTGAAAAAGTGGGTGGCAGACAAGCTGGAAGCAGGCATCCCTGTGATCTGCCATGTCCGTGAGGGCATCTTCACCACGGAAGGTCACTATATCCTGCTGGTGGGCTATGAAGACGGCAAGTTTATCGTCAACGACCCCAACAGTGTGGTACTGAGCAGCGACACCTATACTTGGGAGCAGCTTACGGAGGAATGTGTCATCGGCAACCTCTGGGCAGTAAGCTACACCGAAAAGGACGCACCGGCACCTACGGAATAAGTTCAGACCCCCGGCAGGGCAAAAGGCTCTGCCGGGGGATTTTTGTTGTTTGTAAACTTTTTGTGGCGTACTTGTGTTCCCGGTGCCGCCGTGGTAAAATTATGTGGATATATTTCCCAGAGAGGCGTGGTTTTATGATAAAACGGCTTTCCCGGTGCATCCGGGAATACAAATGGGCTGCCATTTTAAGCCCCCTGTGTATGGTGGGTGAGGTAGCCATGGAGGTGACCATTCCGCTGGTCATGGCGGCGCTGTATGATAAGGGCATCGTGCTGCAGGATATGACGGTGGTAGTTACCAAATCGGTGCAGCTTGTGATCTGCGCGCTGGCATCGCTGTGCTTCGGTGTGGCATCTGCCACCTTTGCCTCTAAGGCTGCCACCGGTTTTGCTAAAAATTTGCGGCATGATATGTTTCACCATGTCCAGAGCTTCAGCTTCAGTAATATCGACCGGTTCTCCACCGCGTCCATCGTTACCCGGCTGACCTCCGATGTGGCAAACCTGCAGATGTCCTTCCAAATGATGATCCGTATGGCGGTGCGCAGCCCCATGATGCTGATCCTTGCCATGATCTCTGCCATGGGCATCAATGTGAAGCTGAGTCTGGTGTTCTGTGCGGCACTGCCGGTGCTGATCGTGGCGCTGGTGGCGCTGGTGCCCAAGGTGTTCAAGATATTTGACCGGGTGTTCCGGACCTATGACCGGCTGAATAATGTGGTGCAGGAGAATATCCACGGCATCCGGGTGGTCAAGAGCTTTGTCCGGGAGGACAAGGAGATCGAGAAGTTCACCGATATCTCCGGCTCTATCTACGCCGACTTCTGCAAGGCAGAGCGGATCATAGCGCTGAACAACCCCATCATGCAGTTCTGTGTCTATGGCTGTATGCTTGCCATCTCTTGGCTGGGAGCGAACATGGTCATCGCCTCCGGCAATAACCCGGAGCTGGGTCTGACCACCGGTCAGCTTTCCTCCATGTTCACCTATACCACCCAGATCCTGTCCTCGCTGATGATGTTCAGCATGGTTTTCGTGATGCTGACCATGAGCCGCGCCCCTCTGAAGCGGTGCTATGAGCTGCTGACAGAGGAGCCCAACCTGACCTCTCCCGAAAGCGGCAGTGTGATGCAGGTGAAGGACGGCTCTATCGACTTTGAAAATGTGGGCTTCCGCTACAGTGCCACCGCCCAGCACCGGGCGCTGAAGGAAGTGAGCCTGCACATTCCCAGCGGTGCCACAGTAGGCATTCTGGGCGGAACCGGTTCCTCCAAGACCACCTTGGTACAACTGATCCCCCGGCTTTACGATGTGTCCGAGGGCGTGCTGAAGGTGGGCGGTGTGGATGTCCGGGAGTATGATCTGCAGGTGCTGCGAGACGAGGTCTCCATGGTGCTGCAGAAAAATGAGCTGTTTTCCGGCACTATCAAGGAGAATCTCCGCTGGGGCGATCCCGATGCCACCGATGAGGAGCTGATCCGTGCCTGCCGTCTGGCATGCGCCCACGATTTCATCGTTGGCTTCCCCGATGGCTACGATACCCACATCGAGCAGGGCGGCACCAATGTGTCCGGCGGACAGAAGCAGCGGCTTTGTATCGCCCGTGCCCTGCTGAAAAAGCCCAAGATTCTGATCTTGGACGATTCCACCTCTGCGGTGGATACCAAGACCGATGCCATGATCCGGGAGGCCTTTGCCACCGAGATCCCCGATACCACCAAGCTGATCATTGCCCAGCGAGTGGCGTCCGTAGAAAGTGCGGACATCATTCTGGTGATGGAAAACGGCATGGTGGCGGCACAGGGCAGCCATGACGAGCTGCTGAAGACCTGCCAGATCTATCGGGAGGTCTATGAATCCCAGACGAAGGGAGGGGATGAAGAATGCCACCTGTGAGAATGAGAGGTGACGGCCGCAAGGCAAGAGATCCCAAAAAGACCCTGCTGCGGCTGGTCAGCTACATGAAAAAGTACATCCCCATCCTTGTGATCGTGGTGGTCTGCATCGTGATCAACGCCTTTGCCCAGATCACCGGAAGCGAAAACATCGGCAAGCTGGTGGATCTGTACATCCTGCCTATGGTGGAGTCCGGCTCCAAGGACTTTTCCCCGCTGCTGCAGTATCTTCTGGGGATCGCCGGGATCTTCCTGCTGGGCATGGCGGCATCCTTCCTAAACCAGTTTTTGATGGTCTCCGTCAGCCAAGGTACCCAAAAGAACATCCGTGACGAGATGTTCAGCAAGATGCAGCGGCTGCCTTTGCGTTATTTCGATTCCAATACCGCGGGCAACATCATGTCCCGCTACACCAGCGATATCGATACCCTGCGCCAGATGATCTCCCAATCCATTCCCCAGACCGTGTCCTCGGTGATCATGCTGGTCATGACCTTCGTTGCCATGGTGAAGGCTTCATGGATCCTCACCTGTGTAACGCTGGTGACGGTGAGCTGCATCCTGTTCATCACCGTGAAGATCGTGGGCAAGGCCTCCAAGTTCTTTATTGGACAGCAGCAGGCCTTGGGCGCGGTCAACGGCTATGTGGAGGAAATGATCAACGGTCAAAAAGTGGTCAAGGTCTTTAACCGGGAGGAGATCTGCAAAGAGGAATTTGACAGGCTCAACGAGACGCTTTGCCGCAACGCCTACACCGCCGGACGGCTGACCAACATGATGGGCCCGGTGAACAACAATCTGGGCTATATCCAGTATGCCATTCTTGCCATTGTCGGCGGCATCATCGTGGTGGCATCCAAGGGAGAAATGCTGAGCTTGGGCAATCTGATGACCTTTATGCTGCTGTCGAGAACCTTCAACCAGCCCATTTCTCAGGTGTCCAACCAGATCAATTCCATCGTCATGGCGCTGGCGGGCGCGGAGCGGATCTTCGATCTGATGGATGAGGAGCCGGAGGTGGACAACGGCTATGTGACGCTGGTCAACTGCCACATCGCCGAGGACGGCACCATCACCGAGTGTGCCGAGCGCACCGGACATTGGGCGTGGAAGCATCCCCACGGTGACGGCACGCTGACCTACCATGAGGTCAAGGGCGACATCACCATGTACAATGTGGATTTTGGCTATGTGCCGGAAAAGACCGTGCTCCACGACATCACCCTCTATGCTGACCCCGGTCAGAAGCTTGCCTTTGTGGGTTCCACCGGCGCGGGCAAGACCACCATCACAAATCTGATCAACCGGTTTTACGATATCGACGACGGCAAGATCCGTTATGACGATATCAATGTCAACAAGATCAAAAAGGCAGACCTGCGCCGCTCGTTGGGCGTAGTCCTGCAGGAGACCAACCTGTTTACCGGCACGGTGATGGATAATATCCGCTACGGACGGCTGGATGCCACCGATGAGGAGTGCATACAGGCGGCAAAGCTGGCAAATGCTCATGATTTCATCACCCGTCTACCGGAGGGCTACCAGACGGGGCTCACCGGAAACGGCGCCCGGTTAAGTCAGGGCCAGCGGCAGCTGATCGCCATTGCCCGGGCTGCGGTGGCAGATCCCCCGGTGATGATCTTGGACGAGGCCACCTCCTCCATCGACACCCGTACCGAGGCGCTGGTGCAGCGGGGCATGGATGCCCTGATGAAGGGCAGGACCACCTTTGTCATTGCCCACCGGCTGTCCACGGTCATGAATTCCGATTGCATCATGGTGCTGGAAAAGGGACGCATCATCGAGCGTGGCTCCCATGAGGATCTCATCGCCGAAAAGGGAACCTATTATCAGCTTTACACCGGCGCTTTTGAGCTGGAATAAGCAATATAAAACACTAGGGGCTGTTGCAGCGCAACAGCCCCTTTCGGCGTTATTTTTGCTTACAGGCGTAGAAATATGCCTTTTCAAACAGCCGCTGCTCCCGGTAGCAGATCTCAAGCAGGGGCGCGGTCTGCTCCGGCAGCGCCGGCTCTGCCCTGTGCAGATAGGCTGCGGCATCCGCATACTGCCCCAGCTTCATTTGGGCGGTGCCCATCAGCAGGTTCCATTGAGGAGCGTCGGTATCGTCGCAGGCGAGCAGCAGACGGCTGCACCGCAGGGGGTCTCCCTCCAAAAATGCCGCCGCCTTGGCGGTCAGAGCGGTATCCAGCGATAAGGAAGCCGCCTCGCCTTGGTGATCCGCCGGGGTTTGGGAGAACAAAACAGTTCTCATGGCTTGAAGCGGCGGTGTGATGTACAGCCCGGAATACCGGCAGCATTCTTCCAAAAGCTGTTCCGCATAGTAAGGCCGGTGCTCCTGCAAAGCCTGCTGTGCCAGTGCCAGCTTGGCAAGAAAATTTAGAAGCCCTGCCTCTGGGTCAAACACCGGATCCGGCGACCGGTAATCCTCCAGCAGCTTCAGCACTCCGGCGGGATCTGCTGCCCCGTATGAGAGCCGGGCTTTTTCCATGAGCGCTTGGTTGGGGGAGGTAACGGCGGCTTCGTCCAAAAAGTAGCCGATGGGCTTGCCCAGCCGCTGCGCCAGATACTGCAGTGTGGCCACAGAGGGTCTGGCAGAACCGTTTTCGATCTGGGAGAGCATGTTTCGGGTGATCTCGCTGCCGCAAAGCTGCCGCTGGGAAAGCCCAGCCTCCAGCCGCGCCTGCTTCAGTTTTTCTGACAATGTCATAAACCGCCCTCCTTGGGGTAAAAACTGTTTACCCCTATTGTAGCATACCTCACCGCAAAATGCCAGTATTACAAAAAATTCATTTGCTATTTTCCCTATTTTGGCTTATAACTAATGCATAGAAACGGAGGCGAGCAATTATGGATATTCGGGACAGAGCGGGACTTTACCGGGAAGCGGAAAGCCGCCTTGCCGCCGCGCCTAATTTGAAGCGGCTGATCCTTCTGCATACCGTTGCCAGCGCAGCGGTGCTGCTGGCGGTGACGGCACTGAACTATGTGCTGCAGGATCGGATCGGAGATACGGGTGGTCTGGGCGGCATGGGGATGCGCAGCGCCCTTTCCACCGCGTCGACGGTGCTGCAGCTGGCGGTGAATCTGGCGATGCCCTTTTGGGTGATCGGCTACAGCGCCGTTGTGCTGCGGACGCTGAGAGGAGAGCCCTGCGAGGATCGGACACTGCTTTCCGGCTTCCGTCAGTTCGGTCCGGTGCTGCGGTTGACTCTGCTGCAAAATATGCTGCTGATCCTGCTGGCGATGCTGTGCATTTATCCCGCTGCTTTGATCTTTATGATGACCCCATGGGCAAAGCCCATGATGCAGGCGATGGTACCCTTCAGCCAGACCGCTGCTCCCACCGAGGAGCAGACGCAGGCGCTGACTCAGGCGCTGGAGGGGGCATACCTGCCCATTATGGGGGTGTATACGGTGCTGGTGCTGCTGGTGGCGCTGCCGCTGCTGTTCCGGCTGCGGTTTTCCGCGCTGGCGCTGATGGATGCCCCCCAAAGCGGCGCGCTGGCTGCCATGCGCAAGAGCATCCGCTTGACCAAGGGCAATTGCGGCGCGGTGCTGCGGGTGGATCTGCACTTCTGGTGGTATTTCCTGCTGGAGCTGGCGGTAACGGTGCTGGCTTACGGCGATGTACTGCTGACCCTTTTCGGTGTAACAGTGCCGGTGGATCGGACGGTGCTGTTTTTTGGGATCTATGCCGTCTATCTGGCGGCGCAGATCGGGCTGTACTGCTGGCAGAAAAACAGGGTGGAGCTGACCTACGGCTGCTGCTACCGGGCGCTGGAAAGCGCTTCGGGGCAAAGCATGCCCGTTCAGCCGAGGAAAGTCCCGTGGAACGACTATTACGGTTAAAAATGAAGGCGCGCTGCGAAAAGCAGCGCGCCGTGTTATTTAGTTGCCAAAGGCATCCAATGCCATTTTGAATGCGCCGTAAGCGCCGGCATCATTGCGCAGGGTGGCGAGGGAGAACCGGGTGGACTTGCAGGCATGGAAGGCATACTTGTCAAAGTGCCGCTTCACACCGTCCAGCAGAGGCTGGCCTGCCTTGCTGACACCGCCGCCCAGAACCACCGCCTCCGGGTCTACTACGCAGCAGATATTGGCAAGGAAGCGTCCCATATAGTCATAGACCTGCTCCAAGACCTCTGCTGCCACAGCATCGCCTGCGTTGGCGGCATCAAATACATCCTTGCAGGTGAAAGCTGCCTTGTCCAGCTCCGAGGGAGCATGGGGCTTCTGCAAGTGCAGCTTTGCCAGACGGACGATGCCGGTGGCGGAGCAGTACTGCTCCACGCAGCCCCGCTTGCCGCAGCCGCATTTTTCTGTTTCGTCGGGCTCAAGAACCATGTGGCCGATCTCGCCGCCGGCGCCGTTGGAGCCATGGATCACCTTGCCGCCCACCACGATACCGCCGCCGACGCCGGTGCCCAGAGTGGCGAACACCATGTTTTCACAGCCCTTGCCGCCGCCCATCCAGTATTCACCCAGTGCGGCAACATTGGCATCGTTGCCGGCACGGACGGGAAGCCCGGTGAGCTGACCCAGCTCATCGTGGATGTTGAATACGCCCCAGCCCAAATTGACACACTTGTTGATCAGACCCTCGTTGTTTACAGGACCGGGCACACCGATGCCAATGCCCAGAATAGAGTCCCGGTCGATGTTGTTTTGGGCGATGTAGCCCTTCACCGCTTCCGCGATGTCCGGCAGGATCCGGCTGCCGCCGTCGGCGGAGACCGTGGGGATCTCCCACTTGGACAGCAGAGTGCCTGTTTCATCGAAAAATGCCAGCTTGACGGTGGTACCGCCCAGATCAATGCCAAAACCGTATTTCATAAGTATGCCCTCCTTATAAGAATGTACTGTCATTATACAGCCCTCCGGGACAAATTACCAGAGGAAAACAAGAAAAATTTTGAAAAGCGTTCACTTTACACTTGCGTTTGATTGGGTTTTGCGGTAACATAGAGTTAGGCAATTATCACAAAGCAATGAAAGGATGATTGAGTATTTATGATCAAAGTTGACATTTCCAATGTATGGGGCGAGATCTCTCTGCCCGATCTGCTGGCTGTGGAGCATGAGGTCGCCGCTGCCCATCAGACCCTGACCGAGCGCACCGGTCCCGGCAACGATTTTCTGGGCTGGCTGGACCTGCCCGTAGCCGAGGAGACCGAGGAGATCGCACGGATCCGTGCCGCCGCGGAGCGCATCCGCAGCAACAGCGATGTGTTTGTCGTAATTGGCATCGGCGGCAGCTATCTGGGCCCCCGTGCCGCCATCGAGCTGCTGCAGGGCTGCAATCACAACATTGGTAAGGGCAAGGGTGATCCGCAGGTGTTCTTTGCAGGCAACGGTCTGTCCACCCGTGCGTGGAATGAGCTGCTGCGGCTGCTGGAGGGCAAGGATTTCTCCATCGCCATCATTTCCAAGTCCGGCACTACCACCGAGCCTGCCATCGCTACCCGTGCCCTGCGCTGGCTGCTGGAGCGCAAGTACGGCACCGATGAGGCACGCAAGCGCACCTATGCCATCACCGATCCCTGCAAGGGCGCTCTGCGCCAGATGGCAGAGGAGGAGGGTTGGGAGACCTTCGTGATCCCCCCTGATGTGGGCGGCCGTTACAGTGTGCTCACCGCCGTTGGTCTGCTGCCTATGGCAGTTGCCGGCATTGACCCCATGGAGGTCATGGCAGGCGCTGTGGAAGCCAAGCAGCTGTATGATGTCCGTTCCTTTGAGAATCCCGTCTGGCAGTATGCCGGTGTCCGCAACCTGCTGTACCGCAAGGGCAAGGCAATTGAGCTGTTTGAGTCCTTCGAGCCCGGCTTCAAGATGTTCGGCGGCTGGTGGCAGCAGCTCTTCGGCGAGTCCGAGGGTAAGGACGGCAAGGGCATCTTCCCCGTCACCGCGGAATTCACCGCAGACCTGCACTCTCTGGGTCAGATGATCCAGCAGGGCGAGCGAAACATTTTCGAGACCATGGTGCGCTTTGCGCCTCCTGCCAATTTCGCCGTTGTGGGCTCCGATTATAAGAATCTGGACGGTCTGAACTATCTGGCAGGCAAGACGCTGGACTTCGTGGACGAACAGGCATATCTGGGCACGCTGGCAGCCCATGTGGACGGCGGCGTTCCCGTAATGACCATGGAAGTGGGCGAGCTGGACAGCAAGAAGCTGGGCGAGCTGTTCTATTTCTTGGAGCTGAGCTGCGGTGTCTCCGCCTATATGCTGGGCGTGAATCCCTTCAACCAGCCCGGTGTTGAGTTCTACAAGCGCAATATGTTCAAGCTGCTGGGCAAGCCCGGTTATGAAAGCTAAAAAAATATAAAATTCATAATTTAGTGGTTGCAAATTTGTTTTCAAGCTGGTAAAATGTCCACATAACCCCAGCAATACAGCAAAGGAGGACTATTCCGATGATTCATGTAATTATGGGCCTGAAGGGCTCCGGTAAGACCAAGAAGCTGCTCGACTCCATCCACGAGGCAGTTGCCAACGCCACCGGCGATGTGGTATGTATTGAGTACGGCAAGAAGCTGACCTATGATGTAAACTACCGTGTGCGCTTGGTGGACTCCAAGGAGTATGGCATCAAGAATATCGATATGCTCAAGGGCTTCCTGAGCGGTCTGCACGCCGGTAATTTTGATATTACCCATGTGTACATCGACAACCTGTATAAGACCATCGGTGAAGACCGTGCTACCGGCGAGGCATTCATCCTGTGGTGTGCAAAGTTTGCCGAGACCAACAGCATGGAGATCACCATCACCGTGTCTGATGACCCTGCGCAGGCTTCCGAGGAAGTTAAGAACTACCTGTAATTCCATACATAAATACCCGGCAGAGTGCTCTGCCGGGTATTTTTTCGCAACAAAAGCCGGGTGGAGAAGCTCTCCACCCGGTTTGTATCAGCCTTTATAGTATGTTTTGCCCGCTTCCGGAGGTGTGCCGTTCCGGCTGAGCAGCTCGGTGACGGTCAAGAATTCCACATCCATATCTTTTTCAAAGATGACCTCCATCGCCGCCAGAACGCCGGTGTAGGTGGTGCGGTGGATGTCGTGCACCAGAATGATGGCACCGTCCTTCAAGCCGTTCAAAACCGCGGTCTTCACCTTTTCGGTGTTGCGGGTCTGCCAATCCTTGGTGTCCTTGTTCCACATGATGTGGGGAATGGGCAGGGTTTGCAGAGCCAGATTGCAGATATTTCCGCCGGGTGCCCGGAAAACGGTGGGCGTCTTGCCGCAGGCTTTTTCCAGTGCGCGGCAGAACAGCGCATAATCATCCTCGATCTCATCTCTGGTCATGCCGGGTAAGTAATCGTGTGCCCATGTGTGATAGCCCAGCTCGTGCCCGGAATCTGCCATCCGCTTAACAATATCGGAAGCGCTGGAGATGCGGTTGCCCACCATAAAGAAGGTGGCTGTCACACCGTATTTATCCAGCATATCCAGCACCTTGGGGGTGTAGGCGGTACTGGGGCCGTCGTCAAAGGTCAGGGCAACTTGGATCAGGTCGCATACCTTTACCTCACAGGAGGCGGTGACCTTGCTGTACTTGGCGGTGCAGGAAATGGTCACATAGCCGTTGCTGAGACCGGTGACCACGCCGTTTTCATCCACGGTGGCAATGGCAGGGTCGGAGGAGCTCCAGATCAGCGGTTCTGCATGGGTAGCAGGCTCGGCGGTAACGGAGAGGGTCTTCTGGCTTTGATTGTTCTTGACCTTCATGGAGGTCTGGGAAACGGTCATGGCATGGACCATGGGGATCACCCGCACATTTTGGCTGGCAGACTTTCCATTGGGCAAGGATACGGTGACGGTGGCAACACCCTGTGACACGGCGGTCACATTGCCGTTCTCGTCCACGGAGGCAACGGCGGGATCGGAGCTGCTATAGTGCAGCAGGGCGGTCACCGGGTGGCTGAGCCGGGGCTCCATAGCCTTGGCAGCGCCGGGATCGATGACCAGATCCTCCTCCGGCAGAGAGAGGGTAAGGGGTTCGTCACACACGGTGATGACCAGCGATTCTCCGCCGCCGGTGACCATGGCAGTACCGGTGGTATGGGCGGTGATGATGCCGGCTTCCCAGCTTACAGCGTCGCCGGTGCAGACCACATCGGCAGTTTCCGCGGAGGCAAAGCTGCAGGTCTCACCGGGGGTCAGCACCATAAAGCTGCTGCACCGGGCACCGGGGATCTGCCGGAGGGTAAAGCCGGAAAGCCCCAAAAGGTTGCTCTTCATCTGCAGAAAATCGGTGATGGTCACGCTGCCGTCGCCGCTGACATCTCCCGCGGCAAGCTGTGCGGCGGTAAACTCTTGAAGCTGCAGCAGGAAGGATTTTACGGTGAGCATATCGGTGATGGAAAAGCTGCCGTCGCTGTTGCAATCGGCCTGCACCACCAGAGACAGGCTGCTGTCACCGCTGGTCAGCACAGAGCCGGTCTTCACACCGTCGGACAGGCTGGCGTTTTCGGCCAGCAGGATCCGGGAGAGAAGAATGGTCTCATCGGTGCCCGGTTGGATCTGGCCGATGAGCCCGGCATCGTGGTCGATGCCGTAATAGCCGGAAACGATGCTGTTTTGACCCTTCGCAAACAGCGCCAGACCCAGCGATAGGATCAACGCCAGCACGACAAGAAAAAATTTTGCGGATCTTTTCATGAAAAGGACTCCCATTCAGGAATAAAATGTGTTATATTATATATTATAAAGAATCTTGTCGAATAGGCAAGTATTTTGGAGGAATTTTCATGAAAAAATTTTCCGCCCTGCTGCTGGCGGTGCTGCTTCTGTTGGCAACACTGCCCATTGCGAGCGCAGCAGGCTCGGCATCCCTGTCCGGACCGGAGACGGTTCGCGCCGGAGACACCATCACCCTCAGCTTCCGTGCCGGCGGCGGCATTTACGGCGGCAGCGGCAGTATCTCCTATGATTCCAGTGTTCTGACTCTGCAGGGGTATTCCCCTTCCATCGGCTCCACATGGGCGGTGGAGTTTTCCGGGAATAACTTTGTGTTTTACGACAATTCCATGCAGAACCCCATCACCGGATCTTCCACCATCTTTAAGGCTACCTTCCGGGTGTCCTCCTCTGTCGCTCCCGGCACCACCGTCAGCGTTACCGCCAGCGGTGTGACCCTCAGTGACGGCAACGCAGATTTCGGTGTGGGCAGCCGCACCTACAGCACCACCATTGCTGAGCCCTTGAGCAGTAATGCGGAGCTGGCGAGTCTGACGGTGTCCAATGCCAAGATCACTCCGGCGTTCTCTCCGGCTACCACATTCTATACCACCTCCGTACCCTATACCACCGCTTCCCTGAGCGTTTCTGCCGAGGCGGCGCATCCCGGCGCAAAGGTGACCGTTGGCAGTACCAAGCTGGTTCCCGGCGGCACGGTGGATGTGTCGGTAAAGGTCACCGCCGAGGACGGCACCACCAAGACCTATACCATTCGGGCTTCCCGCCAGCAGGACCCCAACTATGTTCCCTCCAATGTGAATACGCTGGATTCTCTGGAGGTCAAGGATTTCCGGTTGTCGCCTGCCTTTGAATCGGAGCGGCTGTATTATGCGGTTTACCTGCCCTACGAGGTGGATCTTCTGGATTTTTCCGCACAACTGACAGATCCCAAGGCAAGCGTGGATTTCGGCAATGCTTCCGCGCTGCCTGTAGGAGAGAGTCAAGTGGAGATCACCGTCACAGCGGAGAATAAGGATGTGCGTGTGTATACACTGAGCGTGTTCCGGGCGGACTATTTCGACCCCACCTTGGAAACGGAGCCTCCTACGGAGCCTCCCACGGAACCGCCTACAGAACCTCCCACGGAGCCTCCTACCGAGCCTCCTACGGAGCCCCCCACGGAAGTCACCGAGCCTACGGAGCCGGCACCTGTGGAGCCGGAGAAGGACCAGCCCCGCTGGCTGTGGATCGCTACCTTGGTTGCCGGTCTGGGCGGCGGCAGTGCCGTAACGGCGCTGGTGACAAAGAAGAAAAAGTAAAATAAAAATGCCGTGGAACGCTTTAACGCTCCACGGCATTTGCAAAGAATGGACGCTCTCTACGATCTCTGCCGGGACAGAAATTTCCTGTCCCGGCATTGTTGCATTTTTGGGAAAAAGGGAGTATACTTGGCTTTTGTAGGGCAAAGTTGCCCGCAGAAAGAGAGGTAATCAATATGGCAAAAGATAAAGCTTCCATGGAAGCGGTCTACGATGTCAAAACGCTGGGTACCGGCAAGACACTGGTGCTGGGCATCCAGCACCTGTTCGCCATGTTCGGCGCGACGGTTCTGGTGCCTGCCCTTACGGGGCTGAATGTATCCACTACGCTGCTGTTTGCCGGTCTGGGAACACTGCTGTTCCATCTGGTCACCGGACGGAAGGTGCCTGCTTTCCTTGGCTCCTCCTTCGCGTTTCTGGGTGGCTACGCGGCCATCGCACCGATGACCGATGCTGCCGGCAACGCACTGGACAACAGCACTCTGCTGCCTTACGCCTGCGCAGGTGTGGCGGTCGCCGGTTTGGTGTATCTGGTGCTGGCAGCCATGTTCAAGATCTTTGGCGCAAAGAAGGTCATGCGCTTCTTCCCACCCATCGTCACCGGTCCGATCATCATCTGCATCGGCCTGTCCCTGTCCAAGAGCGCCATTGATAACTGCTCCACCAACTGGCTGGTGGCGCTGGTTGCTATCGCGGTGGTCGTGGTGTGCAACATCTGGGGCAAGGGCATGGTGAAGATCGTTCCCATCCTGCTGGGTGTTGTGGCATCCTATCTGGTTGCCATGGTGGCAGATCCCGCAGCCCGTGCCACCGTAGCTGCCACCGTGGGTGAGGCGGATTGGTTCGGCTTGCCTGTGATCTGGGAAAATACCGCCCTGTCCATCTTCGGCGAGGGCTTCGACGGCGGTCTGCTGCTGACTTCCATTATTACCATCGCACCCATCGCCCTTGCTACCATCGTGGAGCATGTGGGCGATATGTGTGCCATCTCCTCCACCGTTGGCAAGAACTATGTTGCCGATCCCGGTCTGCACCGTACTCTGGTGGGCGACGGTCTGGCAACAGCGCTGGCATCTCTGTTCGGCGCGCCTGCCAACACCACCTACGGCGAGAATACCGGTGTGCTGGCGCTGTCCAAGGTCTATGATCCCAAGGTAGTGCGTCTGGCGGCTGTGTTTGCCATTGTGCTGTCCTTCTGCCCCAAATTCGCCGCGCTGATCGTGGCAATGCCCTTTGCAACCATGGGCGGCGTCAGCTTGGTGCTGTACGGCATGATCTCCGCTGTTGGTGTGCGGAATGTGGTGGAAAATCAGGTGGACTTTACCAAGAGCCGCAATGTGCTCATCGCCGCTATGATCATGGGTCTGGCTGTGGGTGTGACCTACGGCGGCAACATTCAGATCCCCGTGGGCTCTGTTACCATCAGCCTGTCCGGTCTGGCTGTGGGCGCGCTGGTGGGTATTTTGATGAATGCCATCCTGCCCGGGAAGGACTATGAGTTCGGTGTCAACGAGCAGGGCGATACCGCTGTGAATTTCGGCTCCCGAGCCAACAAAGAATAAAATAGTCAACGCCGTGGGCTTTTGCCCACGGCGTTATCGTTATGTGTTTCGGAAGCGGGCGAGGAAATCTCTGGTCTCCTGCCGCCGGGGCTCGGTAAAGATCTGCTCCGGGCTGCCGTCCTCGCAGATGACACCTTGATTCATGTATACCACCCGGTTGCTCACATCCCGAGCGAATGCCATCTCATGGGTCACCACCAGCATGGTCATGCCCTCCTGTGCCAGCGTCTGCATGACATTGAGGACTTCACCCACCATCTCCGGATCCAGCGCGGAGGTAGGCTCGTCAAAGAGCAGCACCTCCGGCTCCATGGCAAGGGCCCGGGCAATGGCAACACGCTGCTTCTGACCGCCGGAGATCTGCCGGGGCTTGGCGTTGATATAGGGTGCCATGCCCACCTTCTGCAGATAGTACATGGCGGCTTCCTTTGCTTCTTCCTTTTTCTTTTTCAGCACCTGCACCTGTCCTACCATGCAGTTTTCCAGCACGGTCATGTTGTTGAACAGGTTGAAGCTCTGAAATACCATGCCCACATGGGAGCGGTACTGTGCGGCGCTGACTTTTCGGTCTGCCACATTTGTTCCGTGGTAGAGGATCTCGCCGGAGGTGGGGGTCTCCAGCAGATTGATACACCGCAGCAGGGTGGACTTACCGGAGCCGGAGGCGCCGATGATGGAGATCACATCTCCCTTTGTCACGGTGAAGTCAATGTCCCGCAGCACCACATTGGTGCCGAAGGACTTGGACAGGTGCTTCACCTGCAGGATTGTTTCAGCCATATCAGCGCTCACCTCTCGTTCTGCCGAAGCGTAATTTCTGGCGCAGCCGTTCCCGCTTCTCACCGCTGACCTCGTCGAAGGGGGTTCCCCGGTGGGGGTGAGAATAGGTTCCGGCAGCCATGGTCAGGCTGTCCACCTGCACCAGCTCATAGCTGGAGCTGCCGTCCATCAGCTTCTCCAGCAGCCGCAGCAGGAAGGAGGCCGCCAGTGTCAAGGTCAGATAACCCACCATTTCAATGACCGCGGAGGGGAAGTACAGGTTGTTGATACCAACGATCATCCGGTGGGCGGCGAAGAACTCGATGAAGCCGATGATGAACATGACGGAGGTATCCTTGATGTTGATGATAAAGTTGTTGCCGATCTGGGGCATGATGTTGCGCAGGGCTTGGGGCAGGATCACATGGAGCATGGTCTGCACATGGGTCATGCCGATGGCCTTTGCGCCCTCCGTCTGACCGGGATCGATGGAGATAATGCCGCCCCGGACGGATTCTGCCATGTAAGCGCCGGTGTTGATGGAGACCACCAGAATGGAGGCTGCCCACATACCGCTGTAGCCGGAGAAGGCGATCTGGCCGTCGGTGAAATAGGGCAGACCGTAGTAGATAAACACTGCCTGCAGCACCATGGGCGTACCACGGAACACCTCCACATACACCCGGACGATGACGCGGATCAGCTTCAGGAAGAACCGCTTCACCGGGGAATCGGTTTTGGAATAGGGGATGGTGTTTAGAATGCCGCAGACGAGGCCGATGAGGCAGCCGATGACGGTCGCCACCACGGCAAGGATCAGCGTGTTTTTGATGCCGTTGAAATAGGTGGAGGAATAGGCGCTCCACAGCCGGGAGATATCATATCCCAATTCGAGCAGCTTGTCCATAGGGGAGATTCCTTTCGTGGGAAGCCGCCCCAGCGTGATCTACGCTGGGGCGGTGGATTTTTTAGATTTCGGGCTGGATCTTGATGGCGTCGTCCATCATGCTGTTGAACTCGGTTTCGGGAATGCCGTCCAGAACCTGCTGGAGCATTCTCTGCAGCTCGGTGTTGCCCTGCTTCACGGAAACGCCGATGTTCACATTCTCAGCCCGCTCTGCCTCGTCGGCGAATTGGAAGTCACCGTCGGTGCCTGCGAAGTTCAGGACTACCAGATCGGAATTCTTCGCCACAGCGCCGTTGGCGGTGGGCAGGTCGGTGCAGATGAAGTCCACCATGCCGCTTTCCAGAGCCATGATCATGGCAGGAGCGTCGGCGGCGGGAGCTTGGATCTGAGCGCCAGCGATCTGGGGCAGGCAGGTGTCATACCAGATGGTGCCGGACTGGCTGGTACAGGTGCCGGACAACTCGGAGATGCTCTTGGCGTTTGCCAGAGGGCTGTCTGCCTTGACCACGCAGACGATGGTGGCGTAGTAGTAGGGACCGGCCATATCCACCTCTGCCATACGGTCGGCGGTCATGGACTGACCGGCGATGGCAACATCAATGGTGCCGGCATCCAGCGCGGGAGTCAGACCGCCCCATTCGCAGGCGACCACTTCGATGCCCCAGCCGTAGGCTTCTGCCAGCTTCTTGGCGATCTGCACATCATAGCCGTTGGCATACATGCCGGGGTTGTTGACGATGGGCACAGCGCCGTTGGCGTCGGTAGCCTGAGACCAGTTGTAGGGGGCGTAGGCGCACTCCATGCCCACGGTGAGAATGTTGTTGTTAGAGCCGGGGATGTTGTCGCCGGTGGCTTCGTTGCCGCCGTTGCCGCTGTTGGAGCAGGCTGCCATGGACAGCACCATGGTCAGCGCCAGAATGATTGCCAGTAACTTCTTCATTTTCGTTTCCTCACTTTTCGGTTTTTAATAAAAATTGGACCGCTTGGGTAAGCGGTCCATGAATGTGCGTCATCATACCCCAAAAGAGGCGATTCGGAACAGCCATTGATAGCGCTTCACAAGCTACTGTGACAGTCCGGCAGATATTTTCTGACGAACCAGCGAAAAATGCTCAGGCACATTTCCCGCTTCGGCGGTGATCCCTTTCTCCTGCCGCGGCTGCCTGGCCTTGCGGAAGGGTACTGATGAGTACCGCGCCTCTATCTAAGCGATTCAATTTTTCCGTATTTTAACATGCTAAAGTGCCGCTGTCAATCCTATTTCCGAAAAATATGGTAAAAAACGGCATTTTCCCGAAAAATTCCGATTTTTCAGGGCTGTTTTTGGGACTTATATGTCATCAGCACATCATACAGGGTGGCAGTGACGCAGTTTTCCGTGCGTACGGCATCGCAGGCGGCGGCGTATTCCTCGTAGGTGCAGGTGGCAACATTGCATTTTGCCTGCTCCGCGGCGGTGTCATGCTTGAGCTGGCAGGTGTACACGCCCCAAGAGGAGGTCCACCAGCCGGTAACGGTGGTCTTGTAGTTCCAGATGGTCCAAGAGTAGCCCCGTTCATCGTATAGCGCAAGCTGCTCCGCCCATGCCTGCTTGTCTTCGAACAGGGTAAACTCGCCGATCAGCACCGGAACATCGTAGTCTCTGCCGATGTTGTGCATATCGTGGTAGGCCAGCAGCAGATCATAGGGAAGGATGTTCGACCACCAGTTGTACCAGTGGTATTCATACTGCACATTCTCCCAGCCGTAGTCAGCAGGATCCGGCAGGGTGCTGAAGTCCCAGCAGCCCTCCATGGTGATCACATGGGCATCGGCGTTGGCCCGGATGGTATCGTAGATCCGGTCGAACAGCGCCCAGCATTCCTTGGTGGTCACACCCTTGTAGCCATAGGTGGGTTCGTTGAGAATATCGTAGGTAGCGATCCATTTGCCCAGCTCCGGGGCGGTTTGGGTGTAGTGGCTGGAGACGAAATCCCACAGCGCCACGGTGGCATCCATGTTTGCTTGGTTGTCCCACAGCCCGGCGATGCGCTCCGAAGCGCCGGAGTGTTCGTAGCCGTTCTGGCTGCCCGGCGCGCCGTGAAGATCCAGCACGATGTACAGCTCATTCTGCGCCGCCTGAGCGATGAACCAGTCCAGATAGGCAAATGCCTCCGCCTCGTCCTTCGGCGTCAGATCCTCGTTGAGGATGTTTAGATAGTAGAAGGGCAGGCGGATGGTGTTCAGACCCAGATCTTCCTTGATGATGCGAAAGTCCTCCTCGGTAAAGAAGCTGGTCCGGTACAGCTCCAGCAGCTCGTCGAAGTCATAGGCGGCAAGATTGGGGTTGCTTTTCAGACCGCCGCGGAAGTCCTCCTCGGCAAACTCCGGGTATTGGAGGTTGCCGTCGGCATCCTTGACGAAGCTTCCGTCCTCATGCTTCAGCGGCTCCAGCGCGAAGGGACTCATCCAGCCCTCCTGCAGCAGGAGCTGTCCGGCGTTGATGCCTGTAAGCTGCAGAGCGTTGCCCGCCGGGTCATATAGGGAGCGCCCTTGTGCCTGCACCAGACCGGTGGTGTTGGAAATGGAAGAAGGCTGCTCTGGCACGCAGTAGCTTTGAGAGTGGAAATACAGAGCGCCGACGGCGGCAGCCAGCAGCAGTATCGGCACCAGCACCGTCAGCAGAAAAATACGCAAAAACCGTTTCATGGAAAGTTTCCGCTCCTTACAGAATGTTTTGCAGATCCAAGGGTGTTTGCCCGGTAGTCCGCGGCGCACAGGATCTTTTCCGATTATCGCATTTCTTTCCGTTTTTTGCAACCGCCAAATGGCGAAAAGGGGTTGTGACCGCTGTAGAATTTTCCTGCCGCCTTTTGTTTTCCTTTGCTGATCCGCCCTGCACCCACCCCCCCCTTGTGTAAAGGGCAAGAAAAGTGCGGTTGCGGTAGAGAGGTTATCGACAGCATGAATTGTTTATTGACAATAGACCGCCATGTGGTATAATGGTATTAGGCGCACACCTGCCTTTCTTGATTCGTATTAGCGCAAAAGGAGGAGAAAGTATGTACAAACAATCATTGCGGCTGCTTAGCCTGTTTTTGACAGTGGTGATGCTGTTTAATATGCTCCCGGCAGCGGCATGGGCGGCGGAAGCCGACAGAGGCAGCGTTGTTTCCGCTTCCGCGCAGACGGGAAGTGAGCCCGCCGAGATCGTGGAGGAGCTGCCGGGCAAGCGTACCGAGTACTCCAAGGAATTTAGGCTTTCCAACGGTCTGCACATGGCAGCCATTTACAACGACCCTGTCCATTATGAAGAAAACGGCCAGTGGAAGGATATTGATAACACCTTGAAGCTCTCCGGCGGTGGGTATACCAATACAGCCGGTGTGTGGGAAGTGTCCTTCCCCCAGCAGCTCAGCAAAAACAACGCCGTAACCATTACCAAGGACGGCTATACCCTCAGCTTCTTTATGACCGGGCAGCTTCGC